>JAJRQY010000011.1 GCA_024280015.1 Actinomycetes bacterium | reverse complement strand
GCTGGTTGCCCAAGCGCAAACACCTGCTGGCACCCAATCCTGATGCCCCCGCCGCAGCCGCATCCGGCGTGGCCGGGGCACAAGCCCCCGAGCAGCGCAACCACGCTGACGGCTGGCTGTATGGCCGAAGCTGGGCCACGGTTCTACCCGAACCGCTTCCGACCGACATTCAACCGGCGGACATTGTCGTGCTCGGGCACCAAGGCTGGATGGTGGACAAGGTCTGTCACGCACTCAAGATCGAAGATTCCAGCGGCCGCTTCATTCCCTTTGACGAGGTTTGCGACGGTGAAGGCCGCCTGGACGAAGACGCGCTGGCTGTTGTGCTTCAGTCAGCAAGTCAAGAACCCGTTTCTAGCCATCAACGACCCCTCCACCTCGTTCATGTTGTTGAGCCCTCCGGTGAGTCACTCACCCGGCAAGGGTTGGGCAACCATCTTGCTAGCGGAGCCCACGCCCTCCTCGGTCTGGCCCGAACACTTGGGCCGCTGGCCCAACATCGAACCGTGCGCCTGACCGCAGTGACAACGAACGCTCTTTCGGTAACCGGCGATGAAACGATCGAAGCATCGGCCGCCGCCATGCTTGGTCCAATCAAGGTCATCCCCCTGGAGTACTCCGGCATCACCACCAACCTCATTGACATCGACAGCCGAACCAATGAACACCAACTGGGACTGCTGCTGTACCGCCAAGCTCACACCATGGTGGCCACCCGAGGATCTAAGGCGTGGATCCCCGGCGTCACTCCGGCAAGACAAGCGTTGCCCGGAGACACCGATGTCCCCATCCGGCTGGGTGGCCACTATCTATTAGTCGGCGGCATGGGAGGCGTCGGACTGAGCATTGCCTCCTACCTGGCTGAAACCTTCGGCGCCAAACTCACCCTGACCAGCAGGTCCGGCCGGCCAACAGCCGGTACTGATCCAGCCGCTGACCATCCAGCCGGTGACGAGTCGCAACGACGACTTGATCTACTCAGCTCAATTGAAGCCAAGGCCGAAGGGGTCACAATCCGCCAGGCCGACGCCACCGACCCGGACCAGATGGCCAAAGTCATCGCCGATGCCACCGCCCAGTACGGCCCCATTCACGGAGTCTTCTTTGGCGCAGCCGTTGCTGACCAGGCAGGCTCCATCCACCGCCGCAGCTATGAAGCAGCCGAAGCAGCAATCGGCGCCAAGGTCCACGGAGCAGTCACGCTCGCCACCGCACTCCAGGGGCACCACCTGGACTTCGTTGTCTTGTCAAGCTCCATTGCCTCAGAGCTGTACCACAACCGGTTCGGACAGGTCGGCTACGTCACCGCAAACAGCTATATCGAAGCATTCGCCAGGACCGAAGCATTTGACACCGACCGCCTGGTCACCATTGCCTGGGATGACTGGACCGACGTTGGCATGTCGGTCCGCGCAGCCCAACAATTCCGTGCCGATCAAGACAGCGACCTTGAACTCGTTGACGAGCTTCACTCCTTTACCCCGGCCGACGGGCTTGGCATTTTCAAGCGAGCATTGCTGGCAACCGAGCCCGTCCTTTATGTCTCAACCACCGACCTACAAGATCGAGTTGAACGAGACGTTAGCGAGCAGAGCCCCTTCTTGGCCCAAGCCCTGGCCGATGATGAAGGCCCAGAACTTGAGGCCCAATCGGTTAGTGACGCCGTTCGTCAAGTCTGGGTTCAACTACTGGGAACCGAAGACTTCAGCGATAACGATGACTTCTTTGAGATGGGCGGCGACTCGCTGCAAGTGGCCAGGATGGCCGACCGGCTTGGAGGCTTCGTTGACCAGGAAATCCCCCTTGATCTGGTCTTTGATAACCCAACCGTTGCCCAACTGAGCGAGGCCCTGGACCGAGGAGTGAAGACGGGTACGTCCCTACCGCCAGTTCACGGAGAAGTGCCTCTGGCTCCCGCCCAGCGACGGTTCCTACAACGACGCTCGGCCAACCCCCACTACTTCAACGTCTCCCTCATGCTTGAAGTCAAACATCCCTTGTCCGCGGAGCGATTCGAACAAGTCATTGGCCAGCTCATCGAACGACATGATGCCCTGCGCATCCGCTTCACATCGGTTGATCCCAACACCGCGACCCAGCTTGTTGGCCAACAACGAACGGTTGCGGTTAGTCATGTCGCCACGCCAGACACCCATGTCGATAGCCCAGGTTCAACCGGGGAGACAAACAATAGTTGGGCCGTGCACGCCCGCCAGCTGCAACACTCCCTGCACCTGGTCGATGGTCCGCTGGCAGCCTTCTGCCTGTACGGCCAGCCCTACCCAGCAGAGCCACCCCAGCAGATCCTGCTTCTTGTCCATCACCTGTTGTCTGACCGGTTGTCCCTGCTCCAGATGGTCTCAGACCTTGACCGACTGCTTGGGGCCGGCATCAGGCCCGGTGGGACCGAACTGGATGCAGAGCGATTGCTGGGACCAGCTCCAACCGCGTACTCCGGATGGAGCCAAGCCATTGACCAGTGGAGCGATTCAGCCGACGCGGAACCGGAACGAAGCCGCTGGCGAGACCTAGCCGCCAACACCGGACCGGTTCTTGGCTTTTCCCAATTCGAGGACCCGGCGCATTGCCTCAACCGGTCAGCCACCCACGTCAAGGTGAAGTTGGACAAGGCAGAATCTGAGGCGATCCTGTCTGGCGGACAAGGACACCCCCAAGCCAAGCTGCTGCAAAGCCTGGCCGTCGCGCTCTCCCCGCTCGCTTCGCTACCGGCATTGGCACCTTCAGAAACACGCTCTTCAGGAGTGTTGCCTCCTGTCCTGAGATTTGACTGTTTGGGGCACGGCCGACGTCAGCTTCCTGGAGTCGACTCAGCCCGAACCCTCGGCTTCTTCTTGAGCTATTGCCCAGTCTGGATTGATCCAGAACAAGAGGCTCAACAGAACTTGCCGAATCTCCTTGACCAGATCGCTAAGAACTGGACCCTTGATCTGCTCCACCGTGGCCAAACCACTGACCCCGGACATCTCACCCAGCCTGGCTCAATCCTGTTCAACTTCATTGGCCAGGCCATTGAATCCGAACCGCTTCAACACCTCCAGATACTGGAGACTGACAAGGGCCCAGACACCCTCCTGCAAAACAATCGAGACCATCCCCTGGCGGTCAGCGCTGGCATTGACCAGGACGGCTGCCTGGACATCGCCTTCGTCTATCCAGAAACCGCACTAACCCAAGCCGAAGCCGAAGCAGTCCTGAGTCGCTTCAGCGCCAGTATCGGCCAACTACTGGACGGTTCAATCGGTCCGCTGGTCCAGCAATGAGCAACCCGTCATGAGCAACCCCTTGACCGTGTCAACCAAGCAAGGCAACGACCGGCTGGCCAACATTGGCCTGTCTCGCATCTGCCTGGGCACCATGCGACTCGGAGGAAACAACGAGGCCGCGGCCACTGCTCGGTTCCTTATCCAGCTCCACGACTTGGGCATTGACAGCCATCATTCGTCGTTGGAGTACGACAGTGACCAGCACTATGTTGCTGCCCTCACAAAAGCCATGCAGTCGGGGCGCCGCTTCCGACATGTTGTCAAGGTGGCCGAACCATCTTGGGACGACCTCGACTTCAGCCCGACCCGCTTTCGCTCCAAGGTCGAACACGAATGCGAACGGCTTGGGGTCGACCATATTGACGTGGTGCAATGGCTAATTCGCACTAAGGACCCCCAGAACGAGCCGGTCTGCTTGGACATACTGGAGCGAGACGGACAAATCATGGCCGAAACCTTTGCCGCCATGATCAGTGAAGGAACAATCGGCGCGGTGGTTGGCTTTCCCTACCGGCCGCGCATCGGGCAACAACTACTGGCCAACAACACGAGCCTGCATCCCCTGGTCGATGGGCTCTCGCTCTACCTCAATGATCAAGAACCGGCGTCAACAGACACCGAAGCAATGGCCCTCACCCAGCTGTGTCCCATCGTGGCCATTCGCCCCTTCGCCGGGGGAGACATACCCCGCCAACAACGGATGGCGTCGCTTGCTCGCGTGTTGGATAACCCTCGGG
>JAJRQY010000010.1 GCA_024280015.1 Actinomycetes bacterium | reverse complement strand
TCTTGAGCAGCTTGGTGCCGAGAGCAGCAGGGTTGCCGGAATCGAGATCATCAAACCAAGCCTCGAGACTGCCTATCTGGCGATCACCGGGCACCGCTACACACAAGGGGAAGCACGCAATGTCGCTACGTCGTAGCTGGGCCATCGGCCGCCATGAGATCCGCATGCTGATGGATGATCCAGGAACGATCGTTTTCCTGATCCTGATGCCATTGCTGATGATGTCCGTGATGAAACCGCTGTTCGCGCTGTCGCTCCAGGCCGACGGATTCGCCGGCGCTTCGGGCGCGGAACAGGCAGTGCCCGGCATGGCCGCGATGTTTGCGTCGTTCAGTGCGAGCTTTGCGGGTTTCGGGTTCTTTAGAGAACATGGCTGGGGCACCTGGGACCGACTCCGAGCGAGCTCCGCAACCACGCCTGACATCATGATCGGCAAGCTCGGGCCTGTGCTTGGCGTATCGCTGTTTCAGTTGTTCAGCCTTTTCGGACTCGGTGTTCTCCTCCTTGGCCTCACCATCTCCGGCTCGTTAGTGGCGCTCGTCATGATCATCATCGCGTTTTCGCTCGCCATGCTGGGATTCGGCATGGCGATCACCGCACTGAGCAGAACCTCCCTTCAGCTCAACACCTACGCCAACATCGGGGGCATCGTCTTCGCGGCTGTCGGTGGTGCTCTCGTACCGGTGACGGTGTTGCCGCAGTGGGTGCAATCACTCGCCCAGGCCACACCAACGTACTGGGCAATGCAGGGCTTCCTCGCCACGATTCTCAAAGGAGAAGGCATCACCGACGCGATCCCGGGCACACTCGTCCTGTTGGCATTCGCCGGAGTGTTCGCAAGCATCGCCGCGGTGAAGTTCCGCTTCGAGGAGACCAAAGTCTTCTACGCCTGAGCAAGGGTCACGGGCGCACGCAGCACCAAGATGACACCAGCGATGGGCAAGACCATGTGATCCACATGCCATCGACGAGCCCCGGCTGAGGGCGTAAATCGTTGACCGTTACCCGCTCGTCACGGCCCGAACATGTTCATCGTATCCGGTACGACCACGTCGGGGTTCGTGGTTGGTGTCTTCGCCAACATTGCGTCAAACCTCAAGGGGACTCCGATCAATGTGCGGATCGCGTACGCAGCCCCCCCGGCTACACCACTGGATGGCATGCTTGGTGTGGTGTAACACGCACCGGTCGGGTGGTCAGGGCCCGGTCGAACCAAGAGCAACAGTTCGGTTGTTCTCGGTTCACTAGATGCTCCACGTCATCTGCCACAACCTGACCACGATTCTCGATCAGATCAGCACCCAGCGCTGACGTACCTCAAGAACCTTGACGGGACACCCACGCTTGTCGTGCGTCGACGCTTGCCATTGATCGGATCGGCCGCCCGGGCACACCACCAAACGTCCCTCACATCGGTGTGGGGGGACGTTGCGCACCATTTGGGTCAGCAGGCGGGCCAGCAACCGTAGCTGGTGCTCACCGTCTGGGAGTTACCGCCGAGAATCGACGCAACGAAACCGCTGGCGGTGTTGTACCGGCCACCGGACACCGACGCACCGAAACCGCTGGCGGTGTTATCCCGGCCACCGGTCACCGACGAACTGCTGTCACTGGCGGTGTTGTTCCGGCCGCCGGTCACCGACGAAACGCCACCGCTGGCAGTGTTGTACTGACCGCCGGTCACCGACGCACCGAATGAACTGGCGGTGTTGTACTGACCGCCGGTCACCGACGCATAGATGCCGGTGGCGGAGTTACCGTAGCCAGCGACGATACCGCTATAGCTGCTCCAGTCGTGCTCTTCTCCAATAATCAGATAATGCGACCCTGTGCGAGTCTCGGTGGCGCCGTCGTCTTCGTTGTAACCAATGATGACATTGCCAAGCCCGTTACTGGACGCGGTTGTGCCCTGACCGTTCACGACCTGAAGATTCATACCGCTCAACAACAACGTGTCCCCGTTGCGGGTCACCCCGGCCAGCAACGTCTCAAGCGCTCCCACCTTC
The DNA here is from genome assembly GCA_024280015.1 of Actinomycetes bacterium. Classification (GTDB taxonomy): domain Bacteria; phylum Actinomycetota; class Acidimicrobiia; order Acidimicrobiales; family SZUA-35; genus JAJRQY01. Next base: position 11,159 of record JAJRQY010000010.1, on the reverse strand, counting down.
GCCTCAAGTGGGGCGATCTTGTTGGTGTAGAGGCGGTGCATGAACGCAGCCATCTGCTCCCGAGTGACCGTATCAGATGGACAGTACTTGTCATTTACTGGTGGATTACAGCCCTTGGTGACGTCTTCATCGGTCATCCAAGCGATATCCGCGTCAAAGATGTTGTCATCGCCGACGTCGGTGAACCGATCCCCACCGCGTGCGACCCCCGGGATCAGCACAACAGCCAAGATGAGCAATACAAAGAGCGCGACAAGGTGTGTTCGGGTAACTGTGAATTCGACGTGGATCATACGGATCTCCCTTGAAATAGGAACGATCCCCACGATCAGCACCGGACCGCTCAACCAGACGCCAACACGATATCATCATCGACGTAATCCGGCACAGTGTCGAGCACTAGGGTCGCGACGTCCGGTGCAGGTGCTTACTGAACCATGTTCAGCATCCGGTACTGGGCCTGGTCATCCGCTTCCAGCCGGCGCGGCGCAGTGCACGGATGATCCTCGGGGTGTGAGACTCCGCAGCACAGTTGGCTACCCAAGGGGGTTGAACGGCAACCCGCGGCGCACACTATCCGCCGAGACTCCACAGCAGCAGGGGCCTCGGCAGCGCGCCCGGAGGTGACCCGGCGAATTTGCTGAGGCCGACACCCGACTCTCGGACCCGCAGTCAGGCGGTCGAACGTTTTGCTTCGAGGCCGTTGAGGATGAGATCGAGTCCGAACACGAACTCGATGCGGTCGTCGCAGCCCTTGCCGACGACCGTGCCCTCCTCGTGGGTGATCTCGTCGAGCATCGCGGAGATATTCGGAAACTGGGCAAGCATGGCTTCCTTCGCTTCGGGAGTCATGTCCGCGTCGTCCGAATCGTCGAAGAGTTGCTGAGAGAATCCCAGGAGTCGGCTGCCGAGCGCGTGCATGGCATGGTGGATGAGGTCCAGCGAGAATCCGCCATCCCTCATGATGCCGACCACCGAATCCATGTACGCCATCATCGTTGGCGTGATGAGGGTCCGCGACTCGATCACACCCGAAGCCCACGGGTGATATTGCATCACGTCGCGCGCCGATATGATCTGCTCTCGCATCGCAGTTAACCAGTCGCCATCACCCGACGACACCTCGATCTCACCAACAACGATGTCGACCATCCCATCGAGGATGTCTTCCTTGTTAGCGACATGTTTGTACAGCGACATCGCCTCTACCCCGAGTTCCTGACCGAGTTTGCGCATACTCAGCGACTCGATGCCGCTCCGGTCAGCGAGGCTCACCGCAGCACGCAGTACCCGGTCCCTATTCAGGGGCTTTCGACGCTCTGGGCTCGAAGCGGTCGGTGGGGTCATCTACATCCTTTTGGTATCGGCATTGTAGTGGCGCTCTCGACGTGCCCGCGAGCCACATAGACTTGACAGGCTTACGCCGTATCTGTAGCTTACACCGTAGTTAGCTTACGCCGTATCGGACCGCATCAGTGCACAGAGGCTCCGAATGGAACCGGGGAGACCAGCAGTATGCAAGCCATCGTTCAAGAACAGTTCGGCCCGCCCGACGTACTCTCATTGCGTGAGATTGACCGCCCCTCGCCGAACGACGACCAGGTCCTCCTCCGGGTTCGGGCGGCATCTGTGAATCCGTACGATTGGCACATGATGCGGGCCAAGCCCTATCTCATGCGCCTCTTTGGGGTGGGACTCCGCCGGCCAAAGAACAAGATCCTCGGCGCAGATGTCACCGGAGTGGTTGAGGCTGTCGGTGCGAACGTGACCACGAGTCAACCCGGGGATGAAGTCTTCGGCGGGTGTACCGGGTCGTTCGCCGACTATGTGTGTGTCAGGGAGAGTTCGTTGGCACCAAGACCGGAAAAGGTTTCGTCGGAGCATGCGGCGACGCTCTACATGGCGGGTATCACCGCCCTCCAGGGCCTGCGCAAGGGTCAGATTCAGGCCGGCCACAAGGTACTGGTCAACGGTGCATCCGGTGGTGTCGGCACATTTGCGGTCCAGATCGCCAAGGCGATGGGGGCGGAAGTGACCGGTGTGTGCAGCGCCAAGAACGTCGAACTCGTTCGGTCGATCGGCGCCGATCATGCCATCGACTACGCACACGAGAACTATACAAAAGGCGAACACAGTTACGACCTGATCCTCGACCTCGTGAGCACACAATCGTTGCTGGCAAACCGACGAGTGCTCGCGCCAGACGGGGTCTACGTATCGGCAGGATCCTTAGAGATGGGTAACTGGATTTCACCGCTTACCCAGGTCTTCAAGGTCATGCTCACGTCCCTCTTTGGCCGCCGCAAGATGGTCCCGTTTCTTGCAAAGATGGACCGAGATGATCTGATCATTCTTGGGGATCTCGTCGACTCCGGGGATCTAACACCCGTCATCGACAGGACCTACCCACTGGCAGACGTTCCCGAGGCAATCCGCTACCTCGAACAAGGACACGTCGCAGGCAAGGTCGTCGTGACCGTTGCGGGCGACAACAGGGAGAGTTCATGAATACAACACTTCATCCGTCGACGGACTCCATCATGTCTGTGGAGGTGATCTAGATGCCTATGCCGCGATGGTTCGCACAGGTCAACAAGCGGTTTTTCAACAAAATGTCCCTCAAGAAGGACATGTATCCAGTGCTGACCCACACGGGTCGGCAGAGCGGGAAGACCTATCGGGTACCGCTCGCTGCATACGCCGTCGACGGTGGGTACATCTTCATACTCATGTACAGCGCGAAGTCCGATTGGGTCCGGAACGTACTCGCCTCCGGAACGGCGCACCTCACCATCGACGGTGACGACGTTGAACTCGCCAAGCCAAGACTGGTGGCCGAAGACCTTGCCTGGTCGCAAATGCCCTCCAACCTAAAACCGCCACCCAAGTTTCTTCACGTTACCGAGTTCCTCAAGATGGATCTCGCCAGCTAGCCAAACTGGCGCCCGGGATCGCGAACCGCGATATCCAAGCGAGCACTACTGTCCGGCCAGGGAATGTTGCTGAGTACCCCGCGGTCAGGCACCGCACGCGCAACGCGGAGTTCGTGCCTGCAATCCCACGAGAAGCTCGGCAGTGTTGGGTAACTGAAAGGATGGCGACAGAACATGAACGGCAGTAGACAAGCAACAGACCCGGCGAGCCTGGGGCGACATTTCGGGGGCAAACAAGATGTGCTTCCCCTGTGGATTGCGGAACCGTACGTCGATCTTGCTCCGTCGGTTGTCACCGCACTCAACGACCGTGCGGCGGAAGGCTGGTATGGATATGAGACCCGACCGGGTGAACTCATCAGCACGTTCTGGACATGGATGATCGATCGCCACGGTTGGGATGGAACCGGTCTGACATCGCTCATCAGCCCCAGTGTCGGCACCTCCCTGGGGGTCCTGATCGACCAGATGACCGACGCCGGAGACGGCGTCATTCTGCAGCCGCCAGTATTCACCGACTTCAAACCCATCATTACCTCATCGGGAAGAGCCGTCGCACGCAACCCACTCGTTATGACAGATGCCGGCTACCGCATGGATCTCGAAGAGCTTGCCGTGCAGGCCGCGGATCCGAAGAACACAGCGATGATCCTCTGCAATCCTCACAACCCGGTGGGGCGCGTGTGGACACCCGCCGAACTTAATGCCGTCGCCGCCATCTGTGCCGAACATGGTGTGTTCGTCATCGCGGACGAAATCCACGCGGATCTCGTTCTTCCCGACAATACGTTCACTCCCTTTGGAAACGCCGCCGCAGGAACCGGGGTTGTATGGGCCGCAACCCACGGACCGATCAAGACGTTCGGGCTCGCTGGTGTGTGCGATACCGTCGTGATCACCGACGATGAAGCGGTAGCGACAAGGTTCCAGCTACGGAGTTCACAGCTTCACCTGACGCGCAACAACGTGTTCGGATTAGCGGCGTGGGATGCGGCATACCGCGACGGTGCACCATGGCTCGATGATCTCCTGGCGCTGATCGCCAGCAACACCGCGTTGCTGGCAAACGGGCTCCCTACCGGGATCGAGTTGGTCGAACCAGAGGGGACGTATCTCGCCTGGCTCGACCTCCGGCAGCTAGGGATGGAAGTTCCCGAGCTTGCTCAATGGTTGGCACTATCAGCTGGACTCGCACTCAGCCCCGGGCATTGGTTTGGCAGAGAGGGAGCGGGGTTCGCTCGGATGACGATTGCTGTCCCACCTGACCGGATCCGCGAGGCAATCCATCGTCTCACCGTGGCCGTGACCGCTGGTTGACACAGTAATTCTGTTAGCAGGCGGGGCCGCTATCCTATGGCCGTACATCGTTCCCTCACGCTCCTATCGAGGCGCACCATCTCATGAAAACTGCACTCAAACTGCTTGTGCTCGGTTACGTCTTTTTTGTCGGGTATCTCACCGTGCGGTTTACTTACTTTGCGGTTTCCCAGGAGCCCGACCCCACGTCCGTGTATTTTGCGGGCAGCATTTGGGAAACCTTCGGTTTCGGGACCATGCTCGTTGTCGGTGTGGCCCTACCGTTCGCTGCCGCTGGGATCGTGTTCAAACGACTCCAGGGACTTATCGTCAGGGCCGGTGCCGTGACCCTCGGCCTCAGCCTCATCGGGTTCGTCGCAAACGCCAGCTAGCGGTCTCGTGAGCTTCCAACATACGGCCAGGTATTACTGCCGGACAGCATTCGCCCGTGTTGGTTGCAATACGTTAGGTCTCAAGGACTCCGGCCATCAAAAGACCGATCTCTTCACGCTTTGCGTCGGCGCTATCGATGATCGCTACGATCTCGCCTTCATACATCACCGCGATCCTGTCTGCCAACCCCAAAATCTCGTCGAGATCCTCTGAAACAACCAGTGTCGCAGCGCCGCGTTCACGCTGTTCTATGAGACGACTATGAATGTATTCAGCAGACCCAATATCGACGCCACGGGTGGGTTGACATGCAAGCAACACGCCAGGACTAGCCGAGAGTTCACGGGCCATCACTACCTTCTGGATATTACCTCCAGACAGACTGGCGATCGGAGTATCAATTGTCGGTGTCTTCACCGCGAACTGCTTGACCATTTCGGTAGATCGCCGGCGAATCGCACCTGTCGCGAGTAGACCCCGTTTGGTGAATTCCCTCGAACCGTGGTTAACCAGTACGAGATTCTCACTAACCGAAAACTCAGCAACGACTCCGTCGCGCATGCGCTCCTCGGGAACATACGCAAGTCCCAGGTTCCGGCGTACGCGGGTAGAAGATGTTGTGATGTCTGCACCATCCATCGTGATAGTGCCGCCAGGTTCCGTGTGGCGTAACCCAGCTACCGCTTCTGCAAACTCGCGTTGTCCGTTGCCGGACACACCAGCGATACCCAGGATCTCTCCGCCGAGAACATCAAGTGACAGGTTCTTTACAGCTGGTGTTCCACGGTCACCTATGACGGTGAGATTGCGGATCGAGAGCCGTGCGTCGCCGACGGTAACTTTACCTTTGTGCGGCGTGAGACGGACTTCACGCCCCACCATCATTCTCGCCAGCGACTCGCGAGTCGCCTCAGCGGGAGTGGTCGAACCGGCAACACGCCCATCGCGTAGCACCGTGATGCGATCGCTAAGCGCCATCACTTCGTGCAGTTTGTGGGAAATGAAGATGAGACCTCGCCCGTCATCAACCATCCTTCTTAAGATGACGAACAGGTCGTCCACTTCTTGTGGAGTCAACACAGCCGTGGGCTCGTCGAGCACCAGAAGTTCAGCGTCCCGATACAACGCCTTGATAATTTCAACTCGTTGTCGCTCACCTACCGAGAGGCGCCAGACCTCCGTAGAGGGGTCAACAGCGAGCCCATGGGCATCGGAGATCTCCGAGATACGAGTTGACACTTTGGCGAGATCGGTGAATGGGCGACGCGAAGATGACAGCCCGAGTGCAACGTTCTCTGCGACAGTGAGGGGCGGTACCAGCATGAAGTGCTGATGGACCATCCCGATGCGCGCTGCGATTGCCTCGGACGGCGACCTAATATCAATCGGTTCGCCGCGCAAGAGGACTTCGCCCTCATCAGCTTGGTAAAGGCCGAAAACGATCTTCATCAGAGTACTTTTGCCAGCGCCATTCTCGCCAAGCAGTGTGTGAACTTCACCGTTGCGAACATCGAAGTCCACATCTTCGTTTGCTATCACACCAGGAAATCGCTTGGTGATGCCTCGCATCTCCAGGAGCACCTTCGTCGTGTTACTCGTTCCCATCCTCACTCCAGGTCGTGTCGTAGTAACTCTGTCTCCCGGCGGCTGAGCCACTGAGGTGCTCAGCCGCTGGGAGCAGAGGTATGCCCGATCGTGTGCTAGAACCCGGTATCTATCGTGCCACCGATGATTCCCTGGATCGCAGCATCGGCAGCAGCACGAACGCCTTCAGGGAGATCGTATCCCGGATTGAATTCGATCACTAAACCGCCGTTTGCAAGGTTGATCTCGAATGCCTGGCCGCCGAGTACACCAGCATCGCGCAGCGACAGCATCTCTTCAAGAATCACTTCCCAGTGATACACCTGAGAAGCAACAACAAGGGCTGGGGCGAGCGACGTCTGGTTAGCCTGGTTACCGAACCATGGGATGTCGTTCTGAGAAGCGACACCGACGGCTCCAACTACCATTTGGGCACTGCCCGTCAGCACGTCAACACCATTGACTAAGTGGGCCTGGGCTGCCTCAGCAGCCAGTGCCACATCGCCAAACGAACCGGTGTAGGTGATGTTCACCGACTTCGCCCCTCCGTCAAGTGCACCAGTCTCGAATCCTTTGATGTAGGCGACTGCGTCACCCGCTTCGAGAGGTCCGACTACTCCGATGATCCCGCTCTCCGAGATACCAGCTGCGACAATCCCGTTGACATAGCCACCCTCGTCGGCTGCTGGAGAATATGCGAACACGTTGTCTAGTCCCTGGGTGTCGGTCGCTGTCCCCCAAAGGAACGTCACATCAGGAAAGTCGGGAGCAATCTCAATCAATGATGCGCCAAACTGAGTGCCGTGCGCGATAACGACGTCGTTGCCGTCCTCTGCATACCCGCGGATAGCAGCAGCGGCATCTTCAATTACGAACGTACCATCGGTGATAGATAGCTCAATATCGCGATCCAGTGCATTCACTGCATCAACCATGCTTTGTGTGAAAGCCAGGTCATCTTTGGCGCTTGGTGCGACGATGGCGACACGCAGAGGCGCGGCCACAGGTTCCGTTGTCTCAGACCCGGTTGCTCCCGCAGCCTCAGTCGTCGGAACTGTTGTGGTCGCAGGCTCATCTTCGGCGCTGCTACCTCCACATGCTGCGGCCACGAGCGCTAGAGCAAATACTGCTATTAGTAGTCGGAATAGTCGGTTTTTTTTCATTGTCGTACCTCCCGGGTTTGACCCCATGGTTGTCTGGTCTTTAGTGGCGAATGAACGGTTTGGTAAGCGCAGCGGGTCCTTTGACTCGCTGGGCAAGAATAACGAGGGCAACGATTGTCAATACGGCTGGCGCCATCGCCGCTAACTCGGAGAAACTCAGAGGAATGATGTTGCGAGCCTTTAACTGCAGCACGGTTGCGTTCACCAACCCGTAGAGCAGCGCTCCAGCCATCACATGGGATGGTCTCCACGATCCAAAGTAGACGAGCGCGACAGCGATGAAACCAAGACCCTGTGTGAGGTTCGGCTGGAAGATTCCGAGCTCGAGGACTAATGCGACCCCGGCAAGACCGGCCATAGTGTTTCCGATAAGGATTGCAACGTATCGGGTTCTCTCTACTGATACACCCAGACTGTCTGCGGCATGCGGGTTCTCTCCGACGGCACGAATGTTCAGTCCGAACGTGGTCTTACCGAGGAAAAGGATTGTCACTGGCACAAGAATGAACGCGACATACGTAAGTGGGTTGTGCTGGAACAGTGCCTCGCCTACGACCGGTAGCTCAGAGAGAAAGGGGATTTCGATCGTAGGCAGCTGCCGAATGGGCTTAGGTGTGCCCACCAGCCGCTGGAACAGTAGGTCGCTGAAGCCGAGACCGAAGATAAAGATTCCGATACCACTTATACCCTGGGTCGCCTTGAAGACAATGGTAATGACACCATAGAAAACCCCCATGACGGCACCAACAGCCAAGCCGGCGAGTACCCCCAACATAAGATTGTCCGTTTTCAGGACCACGAAATACGCCGAAAAGGCACTCAGCTGCATCACACCATCGATGCCAAGATTCAATACCCCGCTTTTCTGGCCTACCGTCTCGCCAAGTCCAGCAAGAAGGTAGGGGGTCGCCAGTCGCACGCCGGACCCAACAACAGCGACAAGAACTGTGAGAGTGAAAAAGTCGCTCACGTGTCAACTCCAGGAATCTTGCTATACGGACGTTCTAGATCCTCGCTTGCACGGTTCGAGGGACGTTTTTCGATAATGCTCTGAATGTAGCTCCTGAACCGCGCGCTGCTAATGACGAAGATCACCACAAGGCCGTTCAGCGCGACAGCAAGTGCTGCCGGGATCTGGAGGACGCGTTGTAGCTGGGTGGCGCCCGTAAGGAGCGCTCCGAAAAGGAACGCTGACGGAATCGTCCATAGTGGATGGAGTCCCCCGAACAGCGCTGCCACTATTCCGTTGAAGCCAGCGGCTCCGGTGAACCCAGCTGCCGATCCGTCGGTGATCATCCGCTGCCCTTCGCTACCGAACACCAAGATCGCACCAGCCAGCCCGCCGAGCATTCCTGATATCGCCAACGCGTAGGTGATGTTTCTTTCGACGTTGATGCCCGCCGCGCGGGCCGCTTCCGGGCTATGTCCGACGGCCCTGAGCCTGAAACCGAGTGGCATCCTCCACAACACGATGTAGGCGATCACCGCCGCAACAACTGCGACAACGACTCCTAGATGCAACCGCGTTCCCTCCACAAGAGTAGGCAACGCAGCGTTGTCAGAAAGACGTTGGGTTTGCGGGATACGTGTACCAGCAGCAATTTCTAGCGGATCGATGAGTGGTCCACGAAGAAGGAAATTCATGAATTGAACCATCACAAGGTTCAGCATGATCGTGCTGAGAATCTCGTTAACTGATGCGTACGCCTTGAGCACCCCGGGTATCGCACCAAGAATAGTGCCTCCGATCGCTCCGCCCATCAACACCAGAGGGATCAAAACAACCGACGGCAGGTCGGGCAGAGCGAGTGCGATGACCGTGGCGAGAAGCGCCCCTGCGATGATCTGGCCCTCCCCTCCGATATTGATAACTCGAGCCCGAAACGCAATCGAAATTCCGGCCCCAACGAGAATGAGTGGCGTAGCTTTCACTGCAGTGGCAGCAAGACGCTCCCCACTGCCAAACGCTCCATCGAGGATTGCCTTGAGGCCATCCAACGGGCTAGCGCCGAGTACCAGAAGCATGACAGCACCCACAAGAAAAGCGGCGAGCGCAGCAAGTACCGGTACAGCCGACCCCACGATTTTGCTAAGCATCTAATCTGCTCCCTTGCAGTAGCTCAAGCGACCACTTTCTAGCAGCCTCGACGCCGAACATCTGGACTTCATATCCGTCATTCGTCCTAAGCATCTCGTCGAATACTTCACTGCGATCATCGAGACGCCTAAGACGGACACGGTACACCGATGGCTCGAACCCGTGATATCGCGCTCCATTTGTCGACGTGAATGCCTCCAGTCGATCCAACGCCCCACGCTCGGCAAACACCTCTGCGAGGACCGGCAAAGCGAGCGGTGCGCTAAAGATTCCGGCCTTGCCCACCGCTGAGCGCTTGCTGCTGAGCGGATGTGGGGCCGAATCGGTGCCGAGAAAGAAGGACGGCTCCCCCGACGTCGCAGCCTCGATGAGGGTCTGGCGATTTTCCTTCGAGTTGAGGACCGGTTTGCAGTAGAGGTCGGGGCGGAGGCCGTTCGCGAGAATATCGGAACGCTCACACGAGAGGTGATGCGGGGTGATCGTCCCGGTAACGTTGGAGTGCTCGCGAACAAAGACGACGCCGTCTGTCGTCGATACATGTTCGACCGTCACTTTGAGTGTTGGCAGCTGTTCACACACCGGAGCGAGTTCGTTCTCGAGGAACACTCTCTCACGATCAAAAATGTCAACACTCGGGTCGGTCGACTCGGCGTGAACCAGCAACGGAATACCAAGGTCAGCGATCTGAGACAAGATTGGTCCATACGAGATCAGCGAAGATCCACCCGCCTCAGAATTGGTGGTAGCTCCAGCTGGGTAATACTTCACGGCGTGTACGACTCCATCGCTGAATCCAGCACTTAGATCAGCAATGGAGACACTGTCGTTGAGGTATAGCGCCATGAGTGGCGTGAACTCAGCCGATGCATCCTGCCCTGCTGCTTCAATGATGCGTTCACGGTACGCCGCCGCACTCGCGGTCGTTGTGATCGGCTGGCTCAGGTTGGGCATGACCAGCGCGTAGCGAAAGAGATTCGCTGTGAAGGGGACGACTGCGCGAAGCATCGTGTCATCACGAAGATGGACATGCCAGTCATCTGGCGTGGCGATCGTCACCTCTTGGAAACCAACATCACTCATTGAGCAGCTCGTTTTGTGACTTCGGTGAGCACATCAACGCCTACACAAAAGTCGTCAATGTCTAATGCCTCTTGGGCGTTGTGAGATCCGTTCTCGTTGCGTACGAAAATCATGCCGATCGGAATTCCCGCAGCGCCGAGTGCAGCTGCGTCGTGACCAGCACCGCTGGGAAGTTTCATGGCTGGGTAACCGAGACCTAACGCAGTGTCGTAGATCATCGATACCGTATCCGCATCGATGCTCGCTGGCTCCGTGTCGACACGTTCACCGACAAGCACTTCCAATCCTCGGCGTGAGGCGATCTGGGATGCGAGCTCCATGGCCTGCTCCGACACACGCTGCAACGTACTGACATCGACTGACCGTATGTCCAGCGACATGCGTACCGAATCAGGGATACGTGTCACCGCATGATGCATCGGATCGGTCGAAAATATACCAGCAGTAACGACAAGGTCAGCACCCGCAACCTCTTCGTCGATCCACAGTCGCTCAACCGTTGTCAACCACTCGGTGGCGCCCAGTACGGCGTCGTGACGCAAGTTCCGCGAGACTGCCCCCGAGTGACCAGCCTCACCTAACCAGGTGATCGCAGGATATCGGTAGTTCCCT
>JAJRQY010000009.1 GCA_024280015.1 Actinomycetes bacterium | reverse complement strand
GGCTTTGGCCGTTTTCAGTGAGTTTGGCTGCTTGTTGGGCGATCCGGATTTTGATGGTGCCGGTTGCGGTTTCGAGGAGGCGAATGGTTTGGGTGAGGTTCACGAGTTGGGTGGATGTGAGGTTGGTGGTTGGGATGTTGAGGAGTTGTTGGCGGAGGTTGGTGATGGCGTCCCAGCTTTGCGGTTGCTGTGTTGCGTTGGTCATGGGATCCATAACGTTTCCTTTCCAATGGTCTTGATTGATTCAATATATAGAACAACTGTTCGTCACACAACCAAACAAACAGAATTGTGCCAGAAACAGCTGCTGGTTGGCGACGTTGGTCGATCTCATGCCAGAGGCACAATTTGTTGGCGATCCCATCGGCAAACGGGTTCGGGGAATGGTTGACCATGAGGCGCTATGCATCGTCAGCAACCAACACGAATTGCGGACAACCTAGATCGGAGATGCCGGTCGGCTGACCCGAACAAACAGTTGATGGGTAGCGCCGTGCTAGTTGATTGATTTCAGCAATCGAGGGCAGAGCAGTACGGGTATTGGGCGATGTTGGTCGGGCTTCCCAGTTCAAGTTCGACCAACGTCGCCAACCAACTCTCAAGATCCACACCACCGACTTCTCTCATGGAAAGGGCATACCCGAAGTCAACACCAGGCGCGAATAGCCCAATACTGCTCTGAGTTTCGTTGGTCTCAATCAGACAGCCTGAGAAGCCACTGGAAAGTTCGACCGTTGTACCGTTTGTGCAGTCTTCTCGTCGATTTGGATTTGCGTCGATTAACGAAATATCCAAAAGACTTTGACCGCTCCCGTCGAAGACCGACAATCCGATGGACTGTCCGGATGAAGTAAGTGGCTGAACCATGAAATCTTCGACAGTAATCTGAGCGAGAGTAACCTCCGGACCCCAAGGTACGGGTTCCAATGGTATGAGAAGTTTGGTACCTGTGGGGACCTCGACAGTGGCGAGGACGGCTCTAGCTTCCGCTGCGCTAGAACTGAGTTCCAGAATAATGTCATCGTGGAATGTTGTGAGACCAATGCCAGGAGGGTCTTCTTCAACGAGGTTAGACACCTCATCTTCTAAGACGCTGCAGCTGACGAAGCTACTGAGGCAACACAACAACACCGCCATGGGGATCGTTGGGAGTTTCACGCCATGGCGAGGCAAAAGGAAGAGTGACACCTTGGCACAGTACTGGAGATACCGGTATCGGTTCGTCGTGGTATCGAGGGACCATTGCCCACTTGCCCTGTGCGCGCACCGGGCAGGAACAAGGGTGCTACTCCCAGTGCGAGTAGTAATCCCGGCCCAGAATCCCTAAGTGCTCTACGATCTGTGTATGGCTGAGCGACCAAGCGAGTAGCCAAGAACAATTGGAGTCTCCGTGGCGGAACAGTTCGAAATTCGGCGGGCGTTAGCGGCCGAGCATGAGGAGGCCGCACGGCTACTCATCCGAACTCGACAAGCCAACGTCCCGGTGATCCCACCCCTGACCCACACCGATGACGAGGTTCTCCACTGGTTCCTCAACATGGTCGTGCCAACTCAAGACATCTGGATCGCCATCGGTGAGCAGAACGCCGTTATTGCCACCATGGTCTTGGCCGACGGCTGGATCGAGCAGCTCTATGTTGATGTCGCTTCGGTCGGGCAAGGTATTGGATCTGCCCTGGTCGAGCAGGCGAAGCTGGAGTTTCCGTCCGGCCTCGATTTGTGGACCTTCGTCTCCAACGATGGTGCCAAGCGGTTCTACCAGCGACATGGGTTTGTCGAGATCGCTCGAACCGACGGTGACAATGAAGAAGGTGAGCCTGATATCCGATTCCATTGGCCGCGAGCCGCCACTTGATCAGCCCTGCCGGAATCAGGCCAGTCGGAATCAGGCCGGTCGGGCTGAGTCTCGCGGCCCAGTCTCGGTTGTCAGCCCGTCCGACTACTGTTCGGCTGATGGCCACCAAAGCAATTGATATCGACAAGGTTCGAGCAGAGACTCCTGGTGTTCGCCATGGTGTTCACCTACTCGCTTGCGGCTCGGCGTTGACTTCCAGCCCGGTGCTCGATGCCGTCACCGGCTACTTGAGGTTGGAGTCCGAAGTCGGTGGCTATGAGGCGGCACAGGATCAGGCCGAGATGCTGGGTGGGGTCTATGACTCGGCGGCCCATCTCATCGGATCCAAGCGCGAAGAAATCGCCCTGCTGGAAAACGCAACCGCAGCTTGGTGCATGGCTTTCTACTCGACCCCCTTCAAACCTGGCGACCGGATACTTACCTGCGAAGCCGAATATGGCGCCAACTATGTGGCCTTCTTGGAACGGGCCCAGCGAGACGGGATCGAGATCGACGTCATCCCCAGCGGATCCGACGGTGCGATTGACCTGGATGCTCTAGAAGCAATGATCGATGAGCGGGTCAAGATGATCGCCATCACCTGGATCCCGACCAATGGTGGACTGATCAATCCGGCGAAGGAAGTGGGATCCATCGCCAACCGACATGGCATTGCCTATCTCCTTGACGCCTGTCAGGCCGTTGGACAGATGCCGGTCGATGTCGCCGACCTGGGTTGCGATTTCTTGTCGGCCACGGGAAGGAAGTTTTTGCGAGGCCCACGAGGAACCGGCTTTCTCTACGTGAAGGCAGAACGATTGGTGACAATGGAACCAGTCATGATCGATCACTTTTCCGCTGATTGGGTGGAGCCCGATCGTTATGTGCTTCGACCCGATGCCAGACGCTTCGAGAATTGGGAGAATGCCTATGCCCTTCGTGCTGGGCTGGGAGTCGCTGTTGACTACGCCACTGACCTCGGACTCGAGGCCATTCAGGAGCGAGCCTTCGGTCTTGCCACCTACTTGCGTGGACAGCTGAACGAACTTCAAGGCACGACGGTACGTGATCTCGGTCCGCAACAATGCGCCATCGTCACCTGGACAACAGAGGGCTTGGAACCTCAGGCAACGGTGAAAAAACTCCGAAGCAATGGCGTCACCATCGGAGCAAGCGGTCCCAACAGCACCTTGCTTGACTCGACGCGGCGAAATCTACCGGTCATGTTCCGAGCGGCACCGCACTACTTCAACACCGAAGAAGAGATAGATGAACTCATCTCCGCTCTGGCCATTGAAATCCACCAGTCACAGACCTAGCCTGAGGCAATGGCGTCGAAGAACTCACCTGCAGCCAATCTTGGTGTCACCCAAGACCTGGTCGCCGGACTGGTCGCCGAGCAACACCCTGACCTGGCCGACCAGGAACTCACGTTCTTGTCCGAAGGCTGGGACAATGCGCAGTTCCGGCTGGGCCAAGAACTGGTCGTGCGCGTACCTCGACGCCAAGTCGCCGCCGTTCTCATCGAACACGAGCAAGCCGCCCTCCCTCACCTTGCCTCAATCCTGCCCTTGGCGGTTCCAACCCCAATCCGAGTTGGACGACCCTCAGACGCCTTTCCCTGGTACTGGAGCATCTGCCCCTGGATCCCTGGTCAAGACGCACTCACCGCCCCAATCCGAGACTCAGACGCAGCGGCCAAACAACTGGCTGAGTTCCTCAACGTGCTGCACCAACCAGCCCCAACCGACGCCCCCGTCAGTCCCCACCGAGGGATTCCGTTGGCCGACCGAGTCGAGCGAACCCTGACCAGTGCCTCCGCGGCTCTGGCTTCTGGGTTGCTCACCAACGTCGAGCACACAGACCTGCTGGAGGTTTGGGAGCGGGCCTTGCAGGTCACTCCCTATGACGGACCGGCACTCTGGGTCCACGGCGATTTGCACCCAGGAAACGTCACCACAATCGCCGGTTCCAACGGCGAGCAACTGGTCAGTGGGATCATTGACTGGGGCGACGTATCTTCGGGTGACCCGGCCTGTGACATTGGCGGCCTTTGGGCCTTGCTGGACCACGAACACCGCCAAGAGGCCCTACAAATTCTGGACCGTGACCGACAAACCATCCAGCGAGCCCAAGCATGGGCCATGTCCATTGGTGTCATGCTGCTGGCAAACTCAGCCGACCGGCCAGCCTACGCAACGCTCGGCCGTTGCTATGTCGATGAGGTACTGGGCGAGCTTCACTAGGTTGCTGACTCTGGAGCCTTGCTAACATCAGCCAATGGCCGTCGTCGACCGAACACCACTCTCGCGCCAGCGCGTCGCCCAAACAGCGCTGGCCTTGATTGCCGAGATTGGCTTGCCCAAGCTCTCCATGCGCAAACTCGGGTCTGAACTCGGCGTTGAAGCCATGTCGCTCTATCACTACGTTGCCAACAAGGACGATCTTCTTGACGCCGTTCTTGACCAGCTGTATGACCTGATCCAACTACCCGAGGATGTGCCTGACGAGGACTGGGAGCAGGCCATTCGGCTTGCCCTGCGATCGTTTCATGCCGTGCTGCGAGAGCATCCCGGTTCGCTCGAACTCTTCGTCAACCGACCCGGCCGATCTCTGTCGGCTTTCCGAGTCTTGCGGTGGGCCCTCGAACGATTCCGAGCCGTGGGCCTCGACGTCATGGAAGCAGGGCAAGCCTTTAACTTCTGTGTGTCCTTCATCATCGGCCATGCAGTAACCGAGGCCGGTTCGATGAACCAGCTTCGAAACGGGCTCGTCATCGACACCAGCGTGGTCGATGATGAAGACTTCGCCCTCTTTGTCAACGGCAGTCGCCATGTCCTTCCCGAGGAGGCATTCGAGCATGGACTTGATGCCATGGTGAGTGGGTTGCGTACCACTTACGGCCTGAGCTAAGAAGACTGGTTAGTATCCAGCCAACCCCTGAGCAAGTGTTCCCCAAGTAACCATCCAGGTAACAACCCAAGAAGCCAAACGGAGTTTGAAATGTCTGAGCCTGCCATCGAGGTGTATGAGAACGAAGACCGGCGGTTCCCTCCGTCAGCGGCGTTCCAGGCCCAGGCCAACACCAATGATCGCTCGCTCTATGAAGAAGCTGAGGCCGACTATGAGGCCTTCTGGGCTCGCCAAGCCGGAGAACTGCTGAGCTGGGATACCGACTTTGACACCACCCTCGAGTGGAAACTGCCCGACGCCAAATGGTTCACTGGGGGCAAGCTCAATGTCTCCTACAACTGTCTGGACCGCCACGTCGAGGCGGGACTTGGCGACAAGATTGCGTACCACTGGGAAGGTGAGCCTGGCGACAAGATCACCCTGACCTACGCTCAGCTGCTTACCGAGGTGAAGAAGTTCGCCAATGTGTTGAAGGGCCTTGGCTTGGAGAAGGGCGACCGGGTCGCCATCTATATGCCCATGATCCTGGAACTTCCCATTGCCATGCTGGCCTGCACCCGTATCGGGGTTGCCCACTCAGTAATCTTTGGCGGCTTTTCCGCCGATGCCATTGTCGACCGGTGCAATGATGCCGAGACGAAACTGATCGTCACCGCGGATGCCGGCTATCGCAAGGGGTCGGCCGCTCTGCTGAAGCCAACCGTTGATGCCGCTCTCGACATTGGCGCCCCGTCGGTCAGCAATGTGATTGTGGCCAATCGTTGCGACACCAATCCGGACATGACTGAGGGACGTGACCTCTGGTGGCATGACCTGATGGCTGAGGCCTCCGAGGATTGCCCGCCCGAACCCATGGACTCCGAACAACTCCTGTTCTTGTTGTACACCTCGGGCACAACCGCTGCCCCCAAGGGCATCATGCACACCACCGGCGGCTACCTCACCCAGGTCGCCTTCAGTCACAAGTTCACCTTCGATCTCAAGCCAGAGACCGACATCTACTGGTGCGCCGCCGACATTGGTTGGGTAACCGGACACAGCTATATCGTCTACGGGCCTCTCACCAATGGCTGTACCTCGGTGATGTATGAGGGAACCCCCGATACTCCGAGCAAGGATCGGTTCTGGGAAATCATCGAACGCTATGGCGTAACCCAGCTCTATACCGCTCCGACCGCAATTCGCATGTTTATGAAGTGGGGCACCGAAGAGCCTGCCCGACACGACCTTTCGTCGTTGCGAGTACTTGGCACCGTTGGTGAGCCAATCAACCCCGAAGCCTGGATGTGGTACCACGAACACATTGGCGGTTCGCAACGCCCGATTGTTGACACCTGGTGGCAGACCGAAACTGGCGGACACATGGTCTCACCTCTTCCCGGTGTGACCGAGACCAAGCCTGGCTCGGCCTGCGGCGCCATTCCCGGCGTCTTCGTCGACCTGGTTGATGATGCAGGCAAGGTTGTGACCGAAGGCGGCGGCTACCTCACCATCTCCAAGCCTTGGCCCTCCATGTTGCGAGGCATCTGGGGTGACCCGCAGCGCTATCGCGACACCTATTGGTCAACCTATGAAGGACGCTACTTCGCTGGTGATGGAGCCAAGCTTGATGAGGACGGCTACCTCTGGCTACTTGGCCGAGTCGATGACGTGATGAACGTTTCGGGCCATCGGATCTCAACCACTGAGGTTGAATCTGCCCTGGTTGATCACCCGGCGGTGGCTGAAGCAGCCGTGGTTGGAGCCAAAGACGACCTGACCGGTCAGGCCATTGTTGGCTATGTCATCTTGCGGGGCACCCATGACCCATCGGTCGAATTGGGGAAGGAAATTCGTGAGCATGTTGGGGTGAAGCTCGGCAAGATTGCTCGACCAAAGACCGTAGTCATCGTGCCCGATCTGCCAAAGACGAGATCAGGCAAGATCATGCGTCGCCTGCTTCGTGACGTTGCTGATGGCCGGTCGCTAGGAGACACCACCACCCTGGCCGATCCGGCAGTCGTACAGGAGATTGCCGACCGGGCCGCCGATGGTGGCTATGAGGATTGATCAACGGAATCAAGTGATCACCGGATTTGACTGATCAGCGTGACGCGGGACAGAAAACACCTGGGCCAGTAGGCTTGCCAATCAAGCCACGTCACAAATGGGCGACTGGTGATTTGTGTTGATCCGTGGGGTACACCCCAATGGTTAGAGGGTGAGGTTGCAATGAAAAACGGTCTGAAAACGGCGATGCTACTTGGTGGCTTGGCCGGCTTGATGATCCTCTTCGGGCGTGTCCTTGGCGGATCAAGCGGCATGACGTTTGGTGCCATCCTGGCCTTTGGAACCGTCGGATGGACCTATTTTCGGAGCGACAAGCTAGCAATTCGTTCGGCCAAAGCGGTTGAAGTACCGCCCAATCAGCTTCCCGAGTATCACAACATCATGCTGGAGCTCACCAACCTGGCCGACATCCCCATGCCCAAGCTCTACGTTTCCCCCGAACGGCAGCCCAATGCCTTTGCTACCGGCCGCAACCCCAAGCATGCCGCGGTCTGCATCACCGAAGGCTTGATCCAAGCCCTCAGTTGGCGAGAGATTCGGGGCGTTCTGGCTCATGAGCTATCTCATGTGAAAAGCAGAGACATTCTTACCGGATCAGTCGCAGCTGCCATTGCTACCGCCATCAGCTATGCCGCCAACATGGCCATGTGGAGCGGAGCGTTTGGCGGACGCCGACGAGATAACAACAATGGCAACCCAATCATCATCATGGCATTCGCCATGCTGGCTCCAATGGCTGCGGGCCTGATCCAGATGGCCATCAGCCGCAGTCGAGAGTTTGAGGCTGATCGTGATGCTGCCCGTCTCCTGGGAGAAGGCGAATCACTGGCCAGCGCCTTGGAGAAGCTGCACGGCTACAGCCTTCAGGTGGCATCCGATATTCCTCCTCCCCAGGCCAGCCACTACATCATCAACCCACTGGCCAACCGGGCGATTACCCGGCGCGGGAGCGGGTTTGGGCTGGCTAAGTTGTTCGCCACCCACCCAAGCCCTGAGGAACGCATCCGCCGCCTTCGTGGTCAGGAATGGCGCTAAACCGGGGTCGGATTGGGGATATCCCCGATAGCAAGCGGGCCTAAATCGGTCATCATGGCTAGTGAGCACCGTTGCCGGAAGGGCGACAGCCGACGAGGTACGGAAGCCTCTGAGACACCCAGGTTCCATCACCTATGTGACAGTCCAGAAAGAATCTGACAGACTGACAGATCGGTGGGCGGAACGTTGGAGGGATCGGAACCGGAATCGGAGGCGACGAGGGGAACCTTGATCGTGGCTCTGGGTACCGACGGAGGGTAGAGAAATATGATGAGCACAGGGAAACTTCAGAATCGATACGGCTCGGGACTGAACGGCATCGCTTTCGGCGCCGTAGCCGCCGCGTTCGTGCTCCTCGCTGGCGTTTTTGTTGTCCGATCTGAGCCCCGGGCCGAAGTTGAACTCCGCCTGGCTGACGGTTCAGTCTGGCTGCCATCGCTCGCCATTGGCGGTATCTCGCTGCTGGATGGGAGCAGCGGCTCGATCGCAACCTCGCTTGGTGTTGCTGATCAAGGCGACCAGTTCGAAGTTGTGCAATGGGGATCCGACGCCATCCTGGTCAACGAAACTGTCGGCACCGTAAGTCGTCTCGATGGTGCGAACTGGAGCATCGCCACTGGACGAGTGCAGTTCGGCGAGCCTGGCAATGATCTTGACGTGATTGCCGGACGGACATCAGGCTGGCTCATCCAGCCGGGATCCGTCGCCCCACTCAACCTGGAGACCTTGGAGCAGCGAGAAGCCGCCCCCGTGTCAGGCCGCCTGGCAGAAGGCCTTGTGGCCGATGATGGTTCCCTTCTCTACTCATCCGAAGAGCCTGATGTTGCCTTGCGACGCTTCTCCTCTGAAGACAGCGACGTCATCACCATTTCCGATATGACCGGCCCCGTTGCCTTGCGCGACCTTGGCGAAAAGAACGTTGGTGTCGATCTTGATGACCAGCGAGTCTGGCTCGAGGGGTCAGGCATTGTCTGCTCCCGCCTCGAGTTCCCCGATGGAGCTGATCTTGGAGTCGGCGGCGGAGACGGTCAACTCTTGATTGTTTCCGATCAGGGCGGCCTGATGATGTGGTCACCGGAAGACTCCGGTTGCCCAACCTCGGACGATTTCCTCTCCATGGAGGCTGGCACCTATGGCCAGCCAGCAGTCACAGACGGGTGGGGCGTTGTCCCCGACTTTGGTCGAAGCGAAGTGGTCGTTGTCGATCTGAAGAGTCGCGAAATCATCGCCCGTCAACCGGTTCCCGGACTAACCCAAGGTTCGGCCTTCGAGCTTGTTGCCGAGACCGGATCGGTATGGTTTAACGACCCGGCTTCGACCGTCGCTGGACTCATCCGACGCAATGGTGAAGTGATCCCCGTCGCGAAGTATGAGCAAGGCTCAGACTCCGGATTTGTTGCCGCACCCGTTGATGATCCAGACGCGGACAGCCAAGCTGTTGCCTTGGGCGGAAGGGGAGCGAACCGTGATGGAGCTGCCCCGGACGCATCCCAGGACGTCAGTAACGACAATGGCGATGAGCCAACACAGGCTCCGGTCACCCAGTCTGAAGTTGAGCCACTCGGTCCAACGGTTGAAGGACCAACATCGACCCAGCCAGCTCCAGCCCCGACGGCACCAAAGCCGACCAACCCGACCCAGCCGGGTGAGTCGACCCCGACTTCACAACCCCCAGAGACCACTCCTCCGATCATTGACATCGAGTTGGCCTCAACGGCTAGCCAGGTCAATGCCGGGGAAGCAATCACCTTCCAGTCAGTGACCCTGGCTGGGAACCCCCGATTCTTCGACCTGCGAGTGTCACCCGACAATGGATCGCTCGGAGGCATCATTTCCTTTGGACGTTTCGACTACACCTTCCCTATTGCCGGCGACTATCTGGTCACCCTCGAAGCCTGTGACCCGGATGGATTCTGCGATTCTGAAACGGTGGCTGTGAAGGTCATCCCATCAGACACTGTGGTTGAACTGGTGTCGTCAATAACCGCACCGGGCAAGATCACTGTCGGTGTGCCAGTCACACTCTTTGATGCCAGCCAAGGTGACCCAGCATCCTGGTCCTGGTCCTTTGCTGGAGGAAGCCCGGCAACTTCCTCAGCCCAGAACCCCTCAGTGAGCTTCGCTTCGACCGGAATCAAGGCCGTTGATCTCACCGTCACCCATGACGATGGTCGGACCGACACCACCACAATCAATGTTGATGTGGTAGCCAAGGCCCCGCCCTATCTCCTGACCATTGTTGGTGATACCACCGTGCAGGTTGGCCAGTTGTCTGGCTACTCGGTTACGACCACCAATCCCAATGGAACCCCGAACCCCCACTGGAATGTGCAGGGAGCGGACACCGTTACTCCCAATGGGACCAGCCTCGAAGCATCTTGGTCCGCCGCTGGGACCTACGAGATCACCATCTCCACCAATGCCGGAGCGATTGATGGCGAAGGCTCGCTCTTCGTGACTGTCACCGATCCTGCCCCCGTTGCTAGCGCACCCTCCATCTCGGTCAATGGCCCAGCCACGTTGGATACCGGCCAGACCGGCAACTGGTCAGTCAACAACTCGGGTGGAACCATTGCCGACTATTCCTGGATGATCGACGGCGGAATAACTGGCTCCAACGCCACCATCAGTCACGCCTTTCCTACGCCCGGCACCTACCTGGTTTCGATCACGGCAAGCGGCCCTGGTGGTATGGACGCCGCCCAACGCACAGTCACGGTGGCTGACCCTGCGCCGACGGCCTCCCCCTTTGCTGTGAGTTGTGGCCAGCCCGTCTTTGGAGCACCCACGGCCTGCCAACTGGTCGGCGATCCTGCTGACTTCTTGAATCCATCGTGGTTCATTGACTGGCCTGATAGTGCCAATGCCCAATCCTGGAAGATGAACCCCTACCGAATGGACATCCAGTACGACGTACCCGGAACCGTAACCCTGACCCTGACGGCCCAGGATGTTGCGACGGGGCTCATCGTCAATGCGAGCGCATCGGTTATCTTCACGGGAACAACCACGACGACTCAGCCAACGACCACCACGACGGCTGCTCCATCAACCACCACCACGACGGCTGCTCCATCAACCACCACCACGACGGCTGCTCCATCAACCACCACGACAACGGCTGCCCCGACTCCTGCACCTATGGGGTTGGCTTGTCCAAAACCAGTCGCTATTGGAAACGTCTCCTACTGTCAGCTGGTTGGAACTCCCAGTAACTTCACTGGGTTCTCCTGGTCCATTGCTTGGCCCAATCCAGCTCTAGCCAACAGCTGGAACGGAGACCCCTGGGGTATGAATGTCGGCTATTCCGAAGCGGCCTCTTTTACTGTGACGCTTAGCGCCACTGATAACGCCACCGGCCAAGTGGTTTCGGCATCAGACAGTGTGGTGTTCCAATAGAGCGCAAGGGGCTGCCCGATGAGCTGTCCAACGCGACCACGCCTCGACCGAGATGAGGGTCGAGGCGTGGTTACAAGTAGCCGGGAACCGGCTGTGAGACAGTTACGGCTCGATCGGGCTAACGAAGGATGATGGGTCCAATAGCAGGCCCTCACCTGATGGCACCAAGGCAATGGTGACATCATCGTTGAACTGGTTGATGGCCAGATACTGCAAGACTTCCGGCGTCAGCGACGAGTTGATCAGTCGGTTCGCTTGCTCCACTCCTTCAGCCTCGATGACGGTGGCATCACGAACACCCCGAGCGCGCTCCCGCTCCTTGTTAGCCTCAGCCCTAGTGATGGCGACTTCTTCTACTGCCTTGAGCGCGTTCTGGGTTGCAATCTGCTTGTCTTCAATGGACTGGATGTACTCCGGCGAGAAGGTGACGTTGACAATCAGCAGTTCGGTAATCTCGATGGAGAATGGCTCCAACGATGCGCTGAGTTGTTGTTGAGTCGCTCGACGAATGGTTTCACGGTTGGGTGCAACCGCATCGGTCTCAAACTTCACGGTCTCCTCCTTAAAGAAGTTTTGGAGTCGGCCGTCGATGAGAACATCGAACCAGTTCTCACCAACATTGCGCAATAGATCCTGCACCGCTCGATCTTCTACTCGGTAGTTGATCTCGATGGTGGCAAACACGTCCTGTGTCTCAGCCGAGAACGCCGTCACCTCTTCAAACCGGGCGCTCTGCACGCGGATTGACTCACGATGAATTGTTTGCCAAGGCGCGATCATGCCCAAGCCCTCACCGCGCTGACCAGTGATGTCGCCAAATGTTCGAACGACAGCAACTTCGCCAGCTTTGATTACCTTGATCGACCGGCCTGCTGTGAGCAGAACCATGAGGCCGACAACCACGGAGACGGCACTCAGCCGCAGGTACCCGCGTGGAACCAGTTTGGTCGCGGCCAGAGCCCCGACAAGGACAACCATCAAAACAATCCAAACCATGTTGGACACCTCTCTGTGGATAGTGAAACGCCTGGGATGGTGAGATGAGCAACGTGACTGATGGTTGTCGTTTGTGAACGACAAGACCCGGTGGGACGAGCTGTGCCGTCAACAACCTGGCGCTAGCCGGACTTCCCCGATCGGTTGAACCTGCCAGTCAGACCTGGATAGGTCGATGCGGCCTACTCTCCTAAGCGATGATTCAATAACGAGCTATCGCTGAGCTTGGTTCCCCGAAGTCGCCGAATTCGGACGGAATCGTTGAAGAAGGACCTCTACTTGCGGACGAGGACTCGGGGGTCAGCGGCCGCTCGGAGGCGACGCGAGAAAGGCACAACCTGGGCCGCCTCTTTTCGAACTGCCGTCGACTCTTGCCACATCGCGTCGGCATCGGCGTCGCTAGGGTCCTCCGGCGCATACAGGGCAGCAGTCACCGTCGGGGCCATCTTGGCCAGCGGAACCGCGATCTTCATATGGCCCTGCTCGTTCAGTTGCTCGGCAATCTCAAGCACTGTTGCTGACCGAGAACTTGGTAAGCCATAGGCATCCAGGCGTTCCCGAGTCTCCAACCAAGCACCGCTAATCCGGTGAGCAGCATCGCCGCGTTGCCGCTTGGAACGCCGCAAACCCTTCGCCAGCAATACAGCAGCGAAGAAGAGGAGGGGGAGGCTAAGAACGGCACCAAGAATGATCAGACGGCGTCGAGCCACCCCGGGGACCGGAGGATCAGGAATGAGAATAGGTGCCTGCAATTCGGGAAGGTCACCGGCTTGTCCCGCCGCGGCGTTGTCACCAATGGCGGGTGTGCGAGATGTTTGCTCCGATGTCTCGTTTGCACTATTGGTCGGTTCGAAGGCAACCCAGCCGGCATTGTTGAACCAGACTTCGGGCCAGGCGTGGATCATGTCTTCGGTGATGACCTGACGGTTGTTGTCCCACGTCAACGGCTCATCCAACTGATAGCCAACAATGATTCGTGAAGGAATGCCTAGCTGGCGGGCGGCAAGAGCAAACGTTGCCACCGATTGCTCGGTGAAGCCAATCTTGGGGTCTCCCGCCTCGGCCGGAGCAAGATAGCTGGTCAAAGCGGCCAGGCTGTGTCCGGCCGGAGCATCCGGATTGTACGAGAACTCCTCCGAGGCCAGAAATGCTTCCAACTGAAGCAGCGCTTCGTAGTCACTGGCGGCGCCATCAGTGATCCGCTCGAGCAGAGCAGTGAATACTGCTCCCTGGTCGGGGTTGAGATCGGGCACTGCGGTGGCGTACTTGAGCCGGTCCAAGGGCTGGCGAAGAAGCTCATCGACGGGAATGTTCTCGTCGTCGGATGGCCGAACCTGGGTGACGTAGGTAAATGACTGGCCGCTAGTACGCAGGTTGGCGATGCTGCCCGATCGCGGGTCCCAACCAAGCTGAGGGGAATCGCTTCTGGCGACCTGACCAACCCGAGGGAGGAAGTGGAAGGGATAGTCAGTCTCGATCTGGACACTCTGCACCAGCTGAGTACTGTCGAGGAGCTGGGGCTGGTCCGGGACCGGCAAGGTCGCTCCCGCGGCCTCGAACCTGGCTGAGGAAGTCCACAACGCCCCGTCATAGAGGTCGAGGGTGGCAACGGGGATCTGCTCAATCGTCGCTTCGGTTGAAAGCCCATCGACCAGGATGGTGAAAACCTCATTCGGGCTCGGGTCAACAAGCCCCGCTTTCACGCGTGAAAGCGGACTCGTGGTTTCAAAGACATCCAGTGGTCGAACAAGACGTTCTCGGAGATCGAATTGATCGTTGGATCCGTTGGAGACCAGCCTGTCGAATCCGAGCCCAACCAGCGAAACCAGAGCGGCAAATGGCAAGGCAATGAGAGCTTGGCGCCAGCGAATCGCCGCAGTGGTGTCGGTTTCGATTAGGGAGTCCCCGGTTGCTGCATGGTCTGGACGGTGATCAGCAGCGGCAATACCGAAGATGGTGAAGATGAGGAATCCCACTAGGGCGATAAGCCACCAGCTCGGCTCGTGCTGAGAAATGGTGTAGGCCAGGGAGACAGCGTGGGCCCCCGCAATGGGCAGAATCAAGGAGGCAACGGGTGTTCGCCGAATAATCAGTTCAACGGCAATCCAGCCACCCATCCATGTGGTTACTACCGGAACAAGGACGAACTCCTGCGTTACCGGGACCAGAAGCCCAGTTGAGGCCAGCGATTTCCACGATCCGACAAGATCACCAAGGAGATTGCCGGATTTCGCTCCATACCAAGCAGCGCAACCAAGGACCAACAAGAGAGCGCCAAGGGGAATACTCCGGGCTGCAGAACTCGTTCGGGTGGTGACAAGGAGCCCGCCAAACACCGCGACCACCCCGGCAATGATGATGGGGGGGAAGGCACCGGCGCTGGCATAGATCGTCGACCACTGGATCCAGGTCAAGAGAAGGGTGACCAGGGTCAGCAAACCGAGTAAGACGCTGCTGAGCCGCGGCAGGTTCTGGTTGTTTGCGGCCGAACTGCCTGGACGACCGATTCTGAATCCGCCGCCGCCCAGACCACGCAATCGTGCCAACAAGGATTCGATCATCCGAAGGTCGCCTTCCAGCGATCGGCGACGTCTTGGCTGGTAGCACCGTTAATGACCATGGCCCCCGCAATTTCCATCGGCGGTCGATCAAAAGCCTCACCAACCTGAACAAGGGTGACCATGTCAAAGCGAGGGCGGACCCGGCTGATGCCAGCAATGCGCTCGGGTGGAGGCTGACCGGTAATGGCGCCAAGGGAAACCCCGTCGGCCTGGTCGGCAAACCGGATGACCGCATTGAGCCCCGGATCGTCTTCTGTTGTCTGGATCCCGGCCAGGATCCGCATGATCGCGATCCGTCCCTCACCGCTTGAGCCGGCGTCAGCCTCGATGCCACCGGTTGTTCGGAACAGGACCGGGTAGTGGCTCTCGCAACCGGCATCGACCAGAGAGGCGGCAACCCGGACCGCGTCTTCGAAGCTCTCGAAACGGTCAGCCTTCTTGTCGGGGTTGGCATAGCTGCCCGACCATGTGTCGAGCACGACCATCAGCCTTGGCTCGCTGGTCACGATGTTCTTTCGAACCATCAATGAGCCAGTCTTGGCCACCGAACGCCAGTGGATCAGGCGCAGGTCATCGCCAGCCACATAGTCACGCAAGCTGTGAAAGGAAATGCCACCTTCTTGAGGAATCGCCGACCGGGCACCCTCGAGCTCTCGACGGTGCCCGGTGGGCAGTGTCGTCATCGGATGAATCTCGGGGTGAACAATCAGGGTGGCAATCGAGCCTTGATGAGTCACTCGGCGAAGCAAGCCGAACGGGTCAGAACGGTCGATGGTGAGGGGCCCAACATCGAAATGGCCCCGTCGGGTCGTTGGTATCAAGATGAGCGATCGGTCCTGCCCGCCTGGCTCCAGCTTCGGAATAGCGACCGAGGATGCCTTGCCGTCAATCGTGTTGCTGGCGATCAGGGGAGCGTTGCTGCGACGCCCGGTATTAGTGGTGATGACGGTTGCGTGTGCTGGCTCACCCGCGCCGACGACTGCGGGTTGAACATGTTGAAAGGCCGAGAGGCTGGGTTGTCGGAGAACCCAAGCCATTGCTAACAGCAGTGCGGCGATGAGGGCATAGGCCAACACGAACAAGATGCGGTATTGGAAGACCCATCCGGATGCGAACAAGACGAGGGCAGAGCCGAGAGCCCATTTGCCACTGGCGGTCAGCATTAGTCACGAACAGTCGGGATCGGAACCTCATCAATGGTTTGGCGAACCAGATCAGTGGATGACACTCCCTGAAGCTCCGCCTCCGGAGCCAGCAACATGCGGTGCCCGAGGATGAAGGGGCCAAGTTCACGCAAATCATCAACGGAGACAAAGTTGCGTCCTTTGGCCGCCGCCCATGCTTGGGCCGCACGTACCCAGGCCAGGCTGCCACGAGGGCTAACACCGAGTCGAAGCTCGTCCATTCGGCGGGTGGCGTCGGCAATGGTGACGACGTAGCGCTGCAAGGAGCTGGCAACATGGATGGAGCCAGCGGTCTGGATCATCCATTCGAACTCCGACAAGCTGATCACTGGACTGAGGTCTTCCGGACGGGTCCCGGCCAGGTGATTCTCGATGATCTCAACCTCGGATCGCTGGTCCGGGTAGCCCATGGACATCCGCATCATGAAACGGTCAATTTGCGCTTCCGGCAGGTGATAGGTGCCGTCCAACTCGACTGGGTTTTGAGTGGCAATAACCACGAACGGTCGAGGAACGGGGTGACGCTTGCCGTCAACGGTGACCTGGCGTTCCTCCATCACCTCAAGGAGGGCGGACTGGGTTTTGGGTGAAGCTCGGTTGATTTCGTCAGCAAGCACAACATTGGAGAAGACGGCCCCGGGATAGAACACAAAGTTGCTGTCGGCGGAGTTGTAGACCATCGACCCGGTCACGTCGGTTGGAAGCAGGTCAGGAGTGAACTGGATGCGCTGCATCTCACCCTCAACAGAGCGGGCGATCGATTTGGCCAGCGAAGTCTTTCCCGTTCCGGGAACGTCATCGATGAGAAGGTGCCCCTCAGCCAGCATGCAGGTCAGGGCCAGACGGATTTCCCCCGGCTTGCCCTTGATGGCCTTGGCCACGTTGGTATGGATCGCGTCGAAGCGTTCCTTGAATGCCTCCGTGTGTGACGGCTCAGCATTAGTCATGGAGTTCTCCCTCAATTTCCCTCGTGGCGAATCTACGATAGTTCGCCGAACTTGTCCGGTCAGGAGAAATGAATCAAATCCCTACTGGCAGATCCGGCGAGTGGAACATCAGTCCCGAAAGTTCTGGAACTGGAGGGGGAGATCGAGGTCAGCTTCCTTGAGCGAGGCAATGACGTCTTGCAACGAATCCCGCTTCTTGGCCGACACTCGAACCTGCTCGCCCTGGGTGGAGCTCTGCACACCCTTCATCTTGAGATCCTTGATGTGCACATTGATCTTCTTGGCCATTTCTGAGGAGATCCCCGCCTTCAGCGAGATCATCATTCGTGCCCGTCCACCAGCGGCATCCTCAGAATCACCGAATTCAATGGCTTTCAGCGAAATTTTACGGCGAACCATCTTCTCCTCGATGACCTGTCGAAGAGCAAACATGCGGTCGTGACTGGCCGACTCCAACTTGATAGTCATGGCGCTGTCATCCAGCTCGATGACCGAGTCCGTTCCCTTGAAGTCGTAGCGGTTCACGATCTCCCGCGTGGCTTGGTCGACCGCGTTTCGTACTTCCTGCATGTCAATCTCGGAAACAACATCAAAGCTAGCCATGGAGTGAAGCTACCGGATTTCAACTGGAGTCAAAAACTAGGCAGGAAGTTCCAAACGTTGCGCTAACCTCATGTGTTCCTGGGTCGGTGCCCGAGTGGCCAAAGGGAGCGGACTGTAAATCCGCCGGCATCGCCTACGAAGGTTCAAATCCTTCCCGGCCCACGGCAACTCTTCGGCCCTAGCGGGCCTCTGGAGTTGCTTGAAGAACGGCCTGCGGCCGTTCTTCTTGCATTTTGGGGTGTTGGTTTTGCGATGTTTTGGAGCGGAGCGAGGAAACTCGAGTTTCGCCGCAGGTGAATACCCCTAGCGGGCCTCTGGAGTTGCTTGAAGAACAGCCTTCGGCTGTTCTTCTTGCATTTTGGGGTGTTGGTTTTCGCGATGTTTTGGAGCGGAGCGAGGAAAACGGTGTCAGAACGGGATTAAAGGAGGAGTTCCATGGTGGCGACGTCCAGCCATTGGTTGAACTTGCGGCCAACCTCTCGTTCGACCCCGACCAGGAAGAAACCGTGCCGTTCGTGCAGGGTCATGCTTGCCTGTTGAGATCCGGCAATTCGAGCGAAGATGGCGTGGAAGCCATGAGCCCGCGCTCGTTCGATAATGGCACTGAGCAGAAGACTGCCAATACCTCTCTGGTAGTGGTCCCGATGTACATAGACCGAGTTCTCGACCGAGGTCCGATAGCCGGGCCGGTCTCGATACAGACTCAGGCTGGCGAAACCGACAATCTTCTTGCCGGACTCGAGATCGGCCTCGGCCACGACGATGGCCAAGGCGCCCGATCGTTTCTTGATGTAGCGGCGTTGATCCTCCAGCGAGCGAGGAACGAGATCAAAGGTGACCAGTGATTCCAGTACCTCAGGGTTGTAGATAGCCAACAGGGCCGCGGCGTCAGCCACCGTTGCGGTCCGAATGTTGATGACCGGGCTTTCTAACCTTGATGGGGTTTCAGATCCAGAAGCACTGGGCATTCAGCCAGGATAGTAAGCCAGGCACCTCGGGGTGAAGCCTTTACTGCGTACCTATGAGGCGTTGGAGGCAACTAGCTCGGTTTCTTGTGCGTCGGTCCCGCGACCAAGACGAAGAATGCTTGCTTCTTCTGATGTTGCCGGGAAACGACTGAGGATCTCTGGATTGTCCGTCATGACGATCAACTGGAGCTTTGAGCTGTGCAGTGAGAGCAGCTCAACCACCATATTGATGTCTTGGCTGGTCAATGAGTCCGATGAGGTAAAGCAGTGGTCGATAACAATGGGAACACACTGCTGGTAGGCGTTGGCTACTCGCTCCAGATGCCGATGGAGCCAGGGCAAGAACACGTAGAGACCGTCCTCGGCAGTCGGACGGGTGTTAGGATTGACCGATGCGGAAGCTTGCGCAGCAGGCGCCTCGACGGGGCTGTCTTGAGGAGCATCCGGATTACCAGCAGCCATTGACTCAGCTGCAAGCTGGATTTCCTTGCGATTGGTGACCGCCCATTCGAGGGACGTATTTGGTCCGACCAAATCAGTCCAGGCCTGAGTGGCGAGGGCGTGAATCTCCCGTAGCTCCTCTTCGGGGCTCTTCTCGCTAGGTGGCCCACCAAGTTCGGACATACGGAGCTTGAGGTAGCAGGTCAGACCGGCGGCCTCAAGAGCCTCGACCTCAGCCTCAGAAGCTAGGACCAGGTGGCGCCAGCGCCGAGCCGTAATCGTCCCGGCAGTGATGGCAGCCGCCAAGAAGAGGAGGCCAAGAACCTTGCTGGCGAAGATGGCGCCAATAAGGCCGATAATGCCAAGAGTTCCTGCCAACGTGAGATGAAGAACTCGGTCCTTCTCCAGCAGGGCGCTTGCTACCTTGACCGCGGCGTGACGGTCCTCAACCAACTCATTGAGAGCATCTGGATAGGGGTGCCCGGGATCGTCGGGCGTCGGAGTCGCATGGGCGTCAACCTCAACTTCGGTCTCGGCCAAAACCATGGCTGTTGCCCAAAGAACACCCTGATCCAAGGATGCAAGCTGGTTGATGATCTTGCTGCTGAACGAAGTGGTTGAGCTTGTTGGGGTGGCGTCGCTGAAGGACTCTTCGGCTGTGGTGCTCGGCGCTGGTGCCGTCGATGTGGAGTCCGGACCTTCCTGGATTTCGGCCTCATGGGGCAAACTCTGAATCCGCAGGAGTTCGAAGACTGGCACATCTTGTTCGGTGGGAGGAAGCGGGATGGCAGACAAGAGGTCAACCGTGCCGTCTTGGAGGAACTGGTCGGTAAGGTCATCGCCAGTCACCGCATCACGAACAGTCGGGTTGCCTTCTAGCGGGCGATAGAGCTCAATGAGGCGCCCATCGGCTTCGACCACATCGACACTGAGACCAGGGTGACCTTGGCGCAGAGAATCAAGAATCTCTGTACCGAAGGCTTGTCGTTCGTCTGGTCCCAGGCCTGTTACCAATGTGAGGCGCGGGTGCAGACGCAGATCAACCTTGTTCGATATTGTCTCAAGTTCTAGTCGGTCGATCTTCACACCAGCTATATCGTCGCGCTACAACCCGAGCTTGAGAAACAGATTCATTGGAAAATCTGTCAACCTCGGGGGTTGGGTCAGCGCCCAACACCTGGCAGACTTTCTGACGCTCGTTCGCGAGTAGCAACAAGCCTCCTTAGCTCAGTCGGTAGAGCGCTTCCATGGTAAGGAAGAGGTCGACAGTTCGATTCTGTCAGGAGGCCCTCCGTAGGCAACACTTCGTTGCCTTCACGGCGACGTAGCTCAGCTGGTAAGAGTGTTCGACTCATAATCGAAAGGTCGTCGGTTCGAGCCCGACCGTCGCTACAAATATGGTCCTTGTCGGCTAGGTCCATTTTCTCTGGCCAACCCACCGTGAAAAACTGGTGGGGGTTAGAAGCACGACTTGGCCGATGATGTCGCGTAGTCTTCCCCCAATCAACGATGCAACGTACTTGCGTGTAGAAGGAGTCGTCCCTCATGGCGAAAGAGAAGTTTGAACGGAATAAGCCGCATGTGAATGTGGGAACGATGGGTCATATTGATCATGGTAAGACGACGTTGACTGCGGCGATTACGAAGGTTTTGGCTGATCGTGTTGCGGGGAATGTGATTACGGATTTCGAGAATATTGATAAGGCTCCTGAGGAGAGGGAGCGTGGTATTACGATCAATGTTTCGCATGTGGAGTATGAGACGGAGAATCGTCATTATGCGCATGTTGATATGCCGGGGCATGCGGATTACATCAAGAATATGATTACGGGTGCTGCGCAGGTTGATGGGGCGATTTTGGTGGTTTCGGCTGCTGATGGTCCGATGCCTCAGACTCGTGAGCATGTGTTGTTGGCTCGTCAGGTTGGGGTTCCTGCGATGGTTGTGGCTTTGAATAAGTCTGACATGGTGGATGATGAGGAGTTGTTGGAGCTTGTGGAGATGGAAGCTCGTGAGCTTTTGTCTGAGTATGAGTTTCCTGGTGATGATGTTCCGGTTGTGCATGTTTCGGCGTTGAAGGCGTTGGAGGGTGATGAGGCTGCTGGTGACAAGATTATGGAGTTGATGGATGCGGTTGATTCCTATATTCCGATGCCTGAGCGGGATTTGGATAAGCCGTTTTTGATGCCGATTGAGGATGTGTTTTCGATTACTGGTCGGGGGACGGTTGTTACTGGCAAGATTGAGCAGGGGGTTGTTCATACTGGTGACGAGTTGGAGATTATTGGTATTCGGGATACTCAGAAGACGACGTGTACGGGTGTTGAGATGTTCCGTAAGTTGCTTGATCGTGGTGAGGCTGGGGATAATATTGGTGCTCTTTTGAGGGGTATTGATAAGGAGGAGGTGCAGCGTGGTCAGGTGTTGGCTGCGCCGAAGTCGATTACTCCTCATACGGATTTTGAGGCTCAGGTGTATGTGTTGACGAAGGAGGAGGGTGGTCGTCATAAGCCGTTCTTTGGGAATTATCGTCCGCAGTTTTATTTTCGTACGACGGATATTACGGGGACGGTTTCGTTGCCGGAGGGTACGGAGATGTGTATGCCTGGGGATAATACGGAGATGTCGGTTGAGTTGATTAATCCGATTGCGATGGATGAGGGTTTGCGGTTTGCTATTCGTGAGGGTGGGCGTACTGTTGGTGCTGGTCGTGTGACCAAGATCATCAAGTAG
>JAJRQY010000008.1 GCA_024280015.1 Actinomycetes bacterium | reverse complement strand
TGGTATTTTTCTGCCGGTGCGAGAGCTTTTCTGGGTTTGCGTTTATGCGGGGTCATGTTGGCCTCCTGGACCAGGTTAGTTGACCCTCGTTTGCTGTGTGAAAGATTCTGGGTTCAGTGACACGATCCCTGACGCAACACAAAACGAAGACTACTACGAGGACAACTCTCCGATCCTGGCCAGCCTCGCCGCTAGCGCCACGGCCAAAGTTCAGTACTACATCGCCCAGGACCAAGACCAAAACATCGCCTGGATCAAGTTGGAAGATCGTCTTCGCTATGAGGAGGATCAACTTCGTGGACTCGCCCTCATCTATGGCGAGGAGAATGTCGACTTTGGTAACTATGTTGATGCCATTCGGTCGTTTCGATCGGACGATCCCGACCTTCTGGCCAAATGGGCACCGGAGCAACACTACGATCGGCCCGAATTCCCCGGAGGACTTGGGTTAGAACTCACCCCCGATATCGGGCAAAAATTCCTCGCTCGCCTCCTTGGGGACGACGACTATCGGCGGCCAGACGACCTGATTTGGGGAGAGCGCAGCCGGGCCTCGAGCCGGATCGTCATGGAGTTCAGCAGTCAAAGACAAAAAGCTGCGATCCTTGTCGGACTCAACTCCGACCTGGACATCATCTTTGTCGAAGAGACCAGAGCCGACCAATCGGTCAACCGAGTCGACTACGACTGGAACCCAGACCTCTCCCTCCTGACCCTGCCAGCCGAGGCCGACCGGCTGACCGAGCAAGAGGCCACCCGACTGGGCGATGCTCTCCCATAGGGTGGAGTCGGATCGTTTGTTTCCTGTGTCCCTAGCCGCGGGCGGCCGGTCCTGACCGACGCGTCGCGGTCGCCATCAGGTCGCGAGATAGGGCCCCGCTACGCAACATCTCCCCCAAGGCCTTGGTAGTAATTTCGGCGTGTTCGCGACCCAAAAACTCTGCCCTTGTCCCCCGTCCAGCGGCGATGGACTCCACGATGGCCCAGTGTTGGTGCTGGGCGGCAGTGAACTTCCCAAATGAACCCGGAAGGTGCCAGTACCCAACCACCAGATCGCTGGGTGATGCGAACGGAAGCTTGATTAGCTGCTCATAGAGCCGAGCCAACACCGGATTCTGGGCTGACTCGATGAGTAGGCGGTGAAACTCTTCGTTGAGATCGACGTATTCGTGAACATGGTCTTTCCAGGTGGTCTGATCTTGAAATAGGGCGTCGATGTCCTGTAGCACCCGATTGAGTTGATCGACTTCGAAGATTGCGGCTCCACGTTCGGCTGCCTGACGAGCGGCCGTGCCTTCGAGCAGTCCCCTCAGCTCAACCGCGTGACGCAGGTCGTCGGCAGCGAAGCTCGCCACCGCATAGCCGCGGCCAGGTAAGGATTCAACCAAGCCCTCGTGACTAAGCGTGTTGAGGGCAGATCGCACCGGGGTCCGGCTCATATTGAGTCGATCAGCCAGCTGAACCTCCGCCAGTCGTTCTCCCGGCAAAACAACCCCGCTGATGATCAGGTCACGGATTGCTTTACCGGCCCGTGCGGTTTGTGTGGCATCGCTCATAGTCGCCTCAGTTGTAGCAGACCGCCTCCCGACCTCCCCTCCGAGATTGGGCCCTGCCCAAATCCCTGTGTATACATTCCGAACTGATATTGAGGGGAAGCCCTATCGACCGAAGTACATAAATGCTAGTGTTTATACCCTATTCAGGACTAGTGCCAGCGCCCTTTCCCAGACTCCCTGGGCGCACTGCTGATGCTTATGTATACATTAGATCCGGGAGGTATGACGTGAGTCACAATCATGCAAGAACCGGTCAGCCAGGAAATGAGCCGACACCGCAGCCGGAATTTCAGGCTTTTGAGGGCCCACTTCTGGATGACCCCTACCCCTTCTTTGCCGACTGGGTAGAACACTCCCCCGTCTTCTTCGCCCCCGAGATCAACTACTGGGTCATCAGTAAATACAACGATTGCCGGCGAGCCTTGAAGGACTACGAAGTCTTTTCCGCCTCCAATACTCTTTCCCCCGTTTTCCCACCTTGCCCGGCGGCGGCCAAGGCACTCACCGACGGTGGATTCAGGTCGATCCCGACCATGACCAACGTCGACCCACCTGCCCATACTCGAACCCGGCGAATCGCTCACCAGGCGTTCACGCCCCGCCGAGTACGCGAGATGGAAAGTGTCGTACGCTCCATTGTCCAAGACTTTCTTGAGTCTCGGATCAGCGGCGGCAGCTCGGACTTCGTGGCCGATGTCGCCTGGGCCCTTCCGGCACACATCATTTTCTCCATTCTTGGTCTCTCTCCCGATGAGGTTGCCAGCATCAAGGCTGGGTCCTCGAGCCGCCTGGCCTTCATGTTCGGAAAAGCAGGCGAGGCGGAGCAGGTCGAAACCGCTAAGGGCATGGCGGAGTTTTGGGTCTATTGCGAAGACTTGGCCAACGATCGAAGGGTCAGCCCACAAGACGACTTCACCTCGGACCTCGTGCACAGCCTCGACGCCGAAGGGAAGCCCCTCACACAACAAGAAGTCTCCGCCATTCTCTTTGGACTACTTCTGGCCGGTCACGAAACCACCACAAGCCTGCTTACCAACGGCCTACGCCGACTACTAGAAAACAGGGAAAGCTGGGAGGCACTTTGTGTCGATCCATCCCTGATCCCCGGCGCCATCGAGGAGATACTGCGGTTTGATTCTTCGGTTGTCCATTGGCGTCGGCGGACCACCCAAGATGTCGAACTAAGCGGGGTCACCATCCCGGCAGACTCCAATGTGTTGGTTGCCATTGGTGCGGCCAATCACGACCCGGCCAAATTCCCCAACCCAGCCACCTTCGATATCCGGCGTCAAAATGCATCCGAACACCTTTCATTTGGACATGGTCCTCACACCTGCCTCGGAGCCTCGTTAGCCCGCCTGGAAGCACGAGTTGTTCTGGAAGAACTAAACGCCGCTGCACCCGGCCTAAAAATCGTCGCCGACCAGAGGTTTGAGTTCCCTCCGATCATCGGTTTCCGGGGACCACGGCGCCTCGAAGTCCTGTGGGACTGAGCTTCCCTTCCTCGACAGGAGATGACCTTGACCAACAAGACACCAGCGAACCACATACCCGAGCAACTCCTGGACCTCCTGCTACGGCCAATAGTGGCTGCGCTC
The DNA here is from genome assembly GCA_024280015.1 of Actinomycetes bacterium. Lineage (GTDB taxonomy): Bacteria > Actinomycetota > Acidimicrobiia > Acidimicrobiales > SZUA-35 > JAJRQY01. The sequence goes on along the minus strand of JAJRQY010000008.1, from coordinate 4,204 downwards.
GCAACGATCCTTCCCGATGGTCAACCTCAGGTCACGCCAGTCTGGTGTAGCTACGATGGTACTCACGTGATCGTAAACGCTACGGCAGACCGGCAAAAGCATCACAACATGGTCGACCACCCACAGGTCACGCTGCTCGTCGTCGATCCTGACAACCAGTTCCGCTATCTCGAGATCCGGGGCCTGGTGGAAACAATCACGGCTGAGGGAGGCGGAGAGTCGATGGACGAGCTTTCGCTCCACTACACGGGTGAACACAAACGCTACGGGATAGAAGCACCGCCACGTGAAGAGCTGGAACGACTTCTGTACAAGATCCGTCCTACAAAGGTGAGTTTCAATCCTCTATCACGGACCGGTGACCAATTGGGACGCTGACGGCATCTCGTCCGAAAGGTGTGGTCGATCCACCTCTTGACCCGCCTCCGGTCAACTCTGATCGCGACGCTAGTTCAGCCATGGTCGTTGCCGCCTACGTTCGCGGGGTTAAATGTCGCGTGGCTAGGACCATCAACGATGCGATCCCTAGTCGTCATCGTCGCGACCCTCATGCTCGTCATCGTCATCGTCATCGTCGTCTTCGTACCGGTCATCGTCGTCGTCTTCGTACCGGTCATCGTCGTCGTCTTCGTACCGGTCATCGTCGTCGTCTTCGTAACGGTCGTCATTGTCCCCGTCGTATTGTGGCGTCGCTGGCTGTGTCGCTGCCGGGGCTTGCACGATAATCGGCTGATCGACATTGGCGAAGATGATTCCGTCGGCGCCAAGGAAGGCCGAGAACTCATACCGATCACTACCCGAGGTAAAGACCGCCGACACCGAGTCTCCTGTAGCGTCTCCGGGCTCCCACGCCCAACCAGGAGCCGTGGAGACCTGACCAATGATCAGCATGCCATTGACAATCTCAAGGTCGATGGTGCCAGCGTCGGCGACGGCGAAACTTTGACCGGAGGCAGAGGAGTCATCATTGGCCACTTGCTGGGCAACCGGAGTCGTAACTCGAGTGGTTGATGTCGTTGACTCGCTCTCGACTTCAGGAACCGTGGTAGAAATCTCGGCAGAGAGTTCTCCGAGTGGGCCGGAGTCAGCAGCCCGGAGGATGCCAACGTTCGCGCCGATGGCGGCTCCACCTGCCAGGATCACACCGGCGATAGATGCGGCTGTAACCGCTGCAGTTTTCTTGATCATTGTTTGTCCTAACGTCTTGCCGGATCACCGGCTTGTGGTCTGGGTTCAGATTGCTTGCTTGTGATGCCACAGTAGAGAGGCGACTGAAAGCACTAATCCAAGGGAAGGTAAAGGTCTGGTTAGCGAAGCTCTACGTTGGATGAGTCCGCGTCCATATTCCTAGTCATCGTCATCGTCATCGTCATCGTCGTCATCTTCATTGGGGCCGGCAGCCGGGGTGTCAGCCCACGATGCTTTTGCACCACTGTGAGCCACAGAAACCAGGACCCAGCTGGATCCGGCGGACGTAAGCACAGCAGCAAGGATCAGACCAAGGGTCAGATTCTTCGGAGACACTTTGGGGATGCGCGGCTCGATGAGGGGCAGGGCCGCCACCGCCGTCGCTACCAGGGCAACGCCGATCGCCCACGGCAGAACCGACTCGCCCTGATCCGTATGCTCTTCTACCGCCTCGGTCTCGACCACTCGATCTTCCAGCTGTTCGCCCGCTCCCTGGGCCAAGCCAACCGAGCCAACAGCCACTATTGCCAACACCATGACGAGCGGGGCGTAGTGCCGTCTCCAACTTGGCCTCAGGGCCACAAGCAGCGTGCCAAGTGCAGCGAGCGGTAGGAGCACCACTGCAGCGTGAACAAAAAGAGGGTGAGCGGGGAGTCCGAATATGTTGTTGATTTCCATGACGATCCTTACTGTGCAGCGACTTTGGGCTGTGATGGTTGACTAGGTGGCTGATCTGAGACGGTCTGCTTGGATGGAGGAGGATAGGTACTCTTGCCGGACCGGCGAGGGACAGTCCGTCGGCGGCCAGCTAAGACTCGATAGATCGTGGCAAAGACCACCGCAATAACCGCAGCAATAGAACTCACCGCGTACAGCGAACTTGATGCGTCGGTGCCAGCCAAGGTCCCATGGAGACTTGTCAGCGCAAAGGTCGGGTAACTGAGCAGATGCAAACGCCTCCAGACCGTGCGCGGAAGTCGCCTCATGATGAGCGACGACACCTGCACCATCACCATCAACCAGAAGGACACGACCCCCAGGGTGACAGGAATCTGCTTCCACTCCGAAGCGAATGGGACGAAGATCTCCTTCCAACCAAAATCGACATACGAATCGACTGCCAGCCCAGCAAGGTGGAAGGCCAGGAAAGTCACAGTCAAGCCCCCGACCCAGCGGTGAAGGTCAGTAATCCACGCCGGCCTTTGAGATGGGAACATTTTTGCCGGCAATAGGATGCCCAACAGCACTGAGACGGTGAGCAAAAACCAGGCGACTGTGCCTGATGCACGACTCAGAAACCACCAGATTTGCGGATTCATAGCGAGACTCCTTGCGAAGTAGGTGAGGATGTAGAAAGTGATGGGGACATGAGAATGTCACCCATTGCCGTGACCAAGACGGCATCCAGCTGATGCTGGTCGGCGTAACGTTCGAAGTCCCCCGAACCACCAATGATCAGGGCGGTGGCGTGAGCCTCAGCGGCCCAACCCGATTGAGCAAAAACGGTGACCGTTGCTGTCTCGGTTGAAGTTTGCGAACCGGTTGTGGGATCGATCACGTGGTGGCGTTCTACCCCATCAGCATTCCAGGTGCGGCTGTGGGTGCTTGATGTTGCCACCCCTCCAAGGTTGATGTTCAGATGGCAAATCGTTTTCGTCTGGTCAAAAGGGTCTTCAATGGAGACGGACCAGCCCGCACCTTCGGGCGAGGCCCCGGCAGCAGAGATGTCCCCACCGAGACTGATGAGGCAACCGCTAGCACCAGCTCTGATTGTCTCATTCACCACAAGGTCAGCGGCGAGACCCTTTCCAATCGCTCCAGGATCAATGACCATTCCAAGCGGCAAGGTGACGGTCTGGCGCTTTCGGTCAATCCTGATAGCGCTGAGCTCAAGCCCCCATCCGAGATCGATGTCGGGCAGAGGCGATGCCCGCTGCACGTCGAGCTTGCTTGCTGCGTAGCCAGTCCAGACCAGCCGAGGCAAGATGGTCGGGTTGAACCGTCCAGCGGTTAACTGCCAGGCCTCGACCATGGTTTCGACCAGCAAGATCGTGTCTGAAGAGACGGCGACCTCGGAGCCCGAGCCTAGGTTCATGCGGCTGAGGTCACTGTCAGGTAAGAAGCGGCTCCACCTTTGCTCCAGTTCTCGGAGCCGGCTTTCGATCGTCTCCAGGTAGCCGGAGGTACAATCGATGGTGAGGATTTCGGCCTGGCTTCCCATCACCATGAAGCTCGACTCGTTAACTACCACGAGTCTTCACTGAAGGTGCTGCGGGGGCTGCGGGTGCTTGTACTACCCGAACAACCTGGTTAGCGGTCAGCTGGACTGGCCCTGTTGGCGCTGCAGTTGATGGTGTGGCCGCTTGCTGTGTCGCTACCTGCTGTGTCGCCACCGAAGCTGGAGAGCCATTGGCCGGAGCCGCTGGGGGATCGCTAGCCGGTCCGTCACTAGAAGGCACAGATTGGTCGGCAAGCGTTGCATCGGTCAGGGTCAACGGATCGATGGCCACCTCGGAGCTTGACTCCGCCCCGCCAGCCAATCCGAGAACGGTCATCATCGTGAACATGGAAGTCGCACTGACCCCGGTCGCCACGATCTTGGCGACCTGAGCCGGATGACGCTTACGGTTCGATTTGTTAGTCATCGTCGGCACCATCGTCATCGGAGCCGTGGTCATCATCGTTGTCGCCGTGATCCTGGTCGCCATCATCGTCGCCATATTCCCGATCAGACGAGTCGTCGTTGTCAGAACGATCCCGATCACTTTCAGAACGATCCCGATCGCTATCAGACGAGTCATGGGTCTCGACGCGATCCCGATCGTTGTCAGAACGATCCCGATCAACATCACCAGACGAGTCGTCAGTCTCAGAACGATCCCGATCACTATCAGACGAGTCATGGGTCTCGACGCGATCCCGATCGTTGTCAGAACGATCCCGATCAACATCACCAGACGAGTCGTCAGTCTCAGAACGATCTCGATCACTATCAGACGAGTCATGGGTCTCGACG
>JAJRQY010000007.1 GCA_024280015.1 Actinomycetes bacterium | reverse complement strand
TCAGAACGCGCGAAGTACAGGTTGAGACTGGGGAATATAGGTTGAGTGACAAGAAGCACGATGATGACGAAGAAGCGATCGTGGCGACCTCTTCTGAGGCGGATGATTTGAACGCCCTAGATGCCGGCGTTGCGGATGAGGATGAAGCTGAGGGTGAGATCGAAGCAGAGGGTGAGGGCGAAACAGACGCTGAGGGTGAAGTAGCCAAGCCTCCCAGCATTTTCGATTCATTTGAGCCGCCACCAGAAGTTGACCCCAACCATTTCGGACCTATTCCGATTGTTCCTGACCCACGAGACACTGATGAACCTGACATCGCAACTTCTGAAGCTACGCCTTCGATCCCGGCGCTTTTCGCCTTGCCCGATGATGAGACCGACACGGACGATTCTGTTGACCGCTCCGGTCCAGATACCGCCATTAGCGATACATTCAGGATCGATACATCCGAAGACGGTCAGACAAAAGCAGCCGCTGAGGCTTCGCAAGAAGCTGGCGACTCCCCGGACAGCGATGAAGCGGATGACGCGGACACAGACGAGACACAAGCCGGTTCCCTTCTCAACGACCTCTTTGGTGACACGGTAGAAGATGAGGCTTCTCGTCCGAAGGCGGTCTCTACTCCGATTATCAGTGATGTTGAAGCACCAGCTGATCTCCCCCATTGGACCGAGCCGGCGACGGGTCAGGTCCCCAAGGTCGTTGTCGCTGACCAGGATGGTGAGGTTTGGTCTGACCTCTCTGGTCCTCGCTGGCATGGGGAGGGTCCGGAGTGGGCCGGTGATGATCTTGCCGATGTGTTCGGATTCACTCCGGCTGAGGAGTCTTCGGAGTTGATTGATGACGCCGAAATCGATCACGACGATCTTCCCAATGCCGGTGCCCCTCAGCGGTCCCCGATTCCTCGACAGCGGCCAACGGCTCAGCCAGCCAAGACAAGCGGGGGCAGAAACGTCCCGCAGGCCATCATGGTTGGAGCCTTGGTCGCTGCCCTCGCTCTTGTTGCTTTCTACTTCGGCACGGCAACCACGATTGCCCTGATCACGCTGATCGCGGTACTCGGTGGGTTGGAACTCTTCAACAAGATGCGAGAAGTTGGGGTACATCCGGCGACCCTTTTGGGGACCGTAGCCTCGGGGGCGATGCCGCTGGCGGCCTATCACCGGGGCCCCGCGGGATTCATGACTGTCTCCGCCTTGCTTGTTGTGTTCGGAGCCCTCTGGTACATCGTCGGGGCCGACACTCACCGGCCAGCCCTCAATATGGGGCTCACCATGCTCGGGGTAATGTGGGTTGGCGGTCTGGCATCCTTTGCTGCACTCATCATCCGACTCCCCGATGGCATCAAGATCCTGCTGGTAGCTGTGGTTGTTACCGTTGTCTTTGATACTGGCGCCTACGCTGGTGGGCGAATGGCGGGCAAGACGCCATTCCACTCGGCCAGCCCAAACAAGACGTGGGAGGGAACCCTGATTGGAGTGGTCGCCTCGGTAGCGGCGGCTCAGGTGCTCGGACTCTGGAACATTTCTGCCTTCAGCGAGAACCTCTGGCATTTCTTGCTAGTCGGGATACTTGTAGGAGTCTTGGCTCCGCTTGGTGACCTGACCGAATCCATCATCAAGCGAGATCTCGGAGTGAAAGACATGGGCACCCTCCTACCGGGCCACGGCGGAGTTCTTGACCGGGTAGATGGTTTGTTGTTTGTCCTTCCCGGCATCTATTACCTGGCGCTCTTGCTGCTCTAGACGAGAGGTCGTTGCACGTCATGAGCGAGCAAAAGAGTGTCGCCATTGTTGGTTCGACCGGCTCGGTCGGAACCCAGTCGATCCAGGTCATTGCCGATGACCAAGAGAACTATCGGGTCACCGCCCTGGCGGCGGGCCGCTCGGTGGACCAGCTGGTGAGTCAAGCTCTTGCCATCCAACCCGACCTTGTTGCCATAAGCGATGAAGCACTTCTTGGTCAGGTGCGAGACGCCTTGCCATCTTCTATTGAGGTCGTTGGCGGAACCGGTGGACTTATCGAGTGTGCTCAACGGGCCGATGTCACCATCAATGGGGTCGTCGGCTTTGCTGGTCTGCCCGTGACCCTTGCTTGCCTCGAAGCTGGCAAACGCCTTGCCCTAGCGAACAAGGAGTCCCTTATCGCTGCTGGACCAGTTGTTCAGCAGGCGCGCAAGACTCCGGGGGCCGAACTGGTCCCCGTTGATTCCGAGCATGCCGCCATCCATCAGTGCCTGAGGGCCAACGACGTCGGCAAGCGGGTGTCCAAGATCCAGGTCACTGCCTCTGGCGGGCCCTTCCGTGGCATGAGTTCTGAAGAGCTGGCTCGGGTCACCATCGCCGAAGCGCTGAATCATCCGACATGGTCCATGGGTCCAAAGATCACCATTGATTCATCCACCCTCATGAACAAGGGACTGGAAGTCATCGAAGCCAACGAGCTATTTGGTAAACCTGCTGGTGACTCAGGATTCGATCTGACCCTCGATGACATCGAGGTCGTTGTTCACCCCCAATCAGTGGTGCATTCCATGGTGACCTACAGCGATGGCTCAACCATTGCCCAACTCTCCATGCCTGATATGCGATTGCCAATTGCCTACGCACTGTCTTTCCCTGACCGCTTTCCGGTGGCCTATGGTGCCATCGATTGGACTTCGCTTGGCCGTTTGGACTTCGAAGGCCCGGACCGAGAATCCTTCCCCTGTTTGGACCTGGCCTACGCCGCGGCCAGGACGGGTGGAACCGCCCCGGCTTGGCTCAGTGCGGCCAATGAGGTTGCGGTTGAGGCCTTCCTCAAGGAAAAGATCCGCTGGGTCGATATAGCTGAGGTCAACTCGGCGGTACTTTCGATGCATGATGGTGGAACAGGGGACACCCTTGCTGGTGTTCTAGATGGTGATCAACTCGCCCGCCGTCGGGCCGAAGAGATACTGCAAGAACAATCGTTTATGCGGAACTCCTAGTCCCCGGACGGCGTTCTGCTCATCTACTCTGAATAACCTGTCGATCGCGATCGTGGTGGCAGGGCTCGCAAAGGTGACCTGAATGGAAAACTCAACCGAACAGCTTTCTCCAGCGTCGCCGCCAACGGAGCGTCAACAGGGCGCGGTTTCGTCTGCTGTTCTTGGTGACATGGGACCAGTCGAGCCTGCAGCTTCGGTGACCAACCCGTTCGGCTTGGCTCTTCTTACTGGGTTGCTGGTCCTGCTCTGGCGCTGGGGCGGGGTAAATGCGGTTCTCTTTGTCTTCGGTCTTGTCGTCATGATCTTCCTTCACGAGCTTGGACATTTCATTACTGCTCGAAAGACCGGAATGAAGGCAACACGGTTCTTTGTTGGCATGGGGCCGACCATCATTTCTCGAACCTGGGGTGAGACCGAATACGGCCTCAAGGCCATTCCCGCCGGTGCCTTTGTCGCCATTAGCGGCATGCACAATCTCGATCCCGTTTCTCCCGAGGATGAGCCTCGGGCCTACAAGAATGCGTCGTATCCGCGTCGCATGTTGGTCATTACTGCTGGCTCGATGATGCACTTCATGCAGGCAATCTTGATCTTCGTTTTCATGTTCTCGGTGATCGGTGCCGAAGACTTCGATGGAGCGTGGACGATTCGAGAACTCTCGACCCTTGATGACGGATCTGATGCCCCGGCCCTTGTTGCCGGTCTTGAGCTCGGCGACAGGATCGTGAGCATTGATGGCGAACAGACCTTGGCTTTTGAGGATCTTCGGAGTTATGTCCAGCCTCGACCCGGCGCTGAGGTCGCCCTCGGTATCGAGCGCGATGGCGAGCTGTTCGAGGCGGCTACGACCCTTGCCTCTGTTCCCCATGAGCAGGGTGCTGATACCGGGTTCCTTGGGGTTGGCGCCAAGTACGAGCGGGTTCAGATGAGTCCAACGGTCGGAGCACGCGCCTTCAAGGAAGTATTCACCGGCTCGTTTGCGATGATGGGCCGGATCTTCAGTCCGTCTGGCTTCCAAAATCTGGGGTCTCTCATGTTCCAAGGGAGCGAAGACGTTTCCCTGAGCAGCGACGAGGCGGCCGAACGTCCAGTCTCCCTAGTAGGCATTGTCCGCATCGCCGGAGATGACCAATTTGATTGGTTCGGTCGACTCTTTTTCCTTGGATCCATCAACATCTTTGTCGGTATCTTCAACCTGATGCCGGTACTGCCTCTTGACGGTGGCCATGCCGCCATAGCGACCTATGAGCGTATTCGGTCTCGCAAGGGGAGAGCCCACCACGTTGACTTCGCCAAACTGCTGCCCATCACCTATGGCGTTGTTGGTCTGCTTGGTTTCTTGTTCATCTCCACCTTGTGGTTGGACATCCTTCGACCGATTGGTTGAGTAGTCTTGGCTCCTATGGAAGCCGGAGCCGCTAGTTTCGAACGTCAGAAGACCCGTCAGATCATGGTCGGCAAGGTTCCCGTTGGTGGTGAGAGCCCGATCACGGTCCAGTCAATGACAACGACCAAGACCCATGACCACGAAGCAACCCTGCAACAGATCTATGGTCTGGCCGCTGCCGGTGCCGACATTGTTCGCTGCACGTGCAATTCGCCCGAAGCAGCCGAGGGGCTGGCCCGGATTGTTCCTCGCAGCCCCGTTCCAATCGTGGCCGATATTCACCATCAGTACCTGCGGGCACTCGAAGCGCTGGAAGCCGGAGTGCACTGTCTACGTCTTAACCCCGGCAACATCCGCAAGCCGGAACACATCAAGCTGGTCGCCCAGGAAGCCAAGGACCGCAATGTTCCTATCCGAATCGGCGTGAATGGCGGCAGCCTCGACCCGGCCCTCTACAAGAAGTTCGGTGACCAGGTCACCGCCGAGGCCATGGTCGAGTCGGCCAAGCAAGAAATTGGCTACTTCGAGGACATTGGCTTTGATCTGATCAAGATCTCGGTTAAGGCGTCCAATGTGCCCCTGATGATCGAGGCCTATCGCCAGTTGTCTGAGGTCACCGACTTTCCCCTCCATCTCGGGGTGACCGAAGCTGGTCCACCTCCAGGCGGCATTGTCAAAGCAACAGCTGGTATCGCAACCCTGCTTTCCGAAGGCATTGGCGACACTATTCGCTACTCGCTCACCGCTGATCCGGTGCAGGAGGCCAAGCTTGGGCGCCAGCTTTTGGAGGTCATGGGGCTGCGTAAGCGCAAGAACGTCGATCTGATTGCGTGCCCATCGTGTGGTCGGGCGGAGATCGATGTCTACAAGATCGCTCAGGATGCTCAGGATGCGTTCGAGGACCGCAAGATTCCGCTGCAGGTTGCGGTGATGGGCTGTGTTGTCAACGGGCCGGGCGAGGCCCGTGATGCTGACCTTGGTATTGCTGCTGGTAACAAGCGTGGTCACCTTTTTGTTCAGGGCCAGAATGTGGCCGTGGTGCCCGAGGACGAGATGGTCTCGACGCTGGTCGAGTGGGCCGAGTACATCCATGCCGAAGGGATCGAGGCTGCGCTTGATCGAGCAAAGTCGACTAAGGCGGCGGCCCGTAAGGCGGCAGAAGAAGACCGACAGCGGAACCTGGGAGAGCGGGGCGAGGACGCCAACGACTCAGAACAACTGGTTCATCTCATGCGTAACAAGAGTCGGGACAGCGCGGCGGACTAAGCCAGCGGGTCTGCTAGCCTGGGGTGGAACGTGCCTGGCCGATGAGGGAAACCTCTGGCTGATTTTGAGGCGTGGGCTTTTGCCCACGCCTTTGCTGTAGCTGATCCCGGTCAATACTGCGACCACTACTTGTGACCACTACTGAAAACGGAGATGAGGTGACCGATGGGAATTGAAGAGAATCTGTCTGAGCTGCTCGGACCTGTCGTTTCTAACCTTGGGGTTGATCTGGTTGATGTCGAGTACCTCGGGTCCGTACTTCGGGTGGTTGTTGATCAAGAGGGTGGAGTCACGACCGACACGTTGGCCAAGATCAACCGGCTAATCTCGCCAATGCTGGACGAGCAAGATCCGATTGCCAGTCGCTACACCCTGGAAGTCTCGTCCCCCGGAGTCGAGCGCAAGCTCAAGACTGTGGACCACTTTCGTCGTTCCATTGGTGAGATCGTGACCATCAAACTGGTTCCGACCTCTGATACTCGTCGGGTCAAGGGCAAACTCGTTGACGTCACTGATTCTGAACTGACTCTTGCTGTCATTGATATTGATGGGGTCGAGCTCGATGAGCCACAGACCCGCAATATTCACCATGGCGATGTTCTCAAGGCTCGGACTGTCTTCAATTGGGGTCCGACCCCTAAGAAGGGCGGATCCAAGAACGGCAAGCAGAAGAAGAACGCCAGCAAGTCAAAAACCAATACATCCAAGAACACCAACAAACAGGGCTCGGGGAGAACCAACCCGAGAACTCAAGATAGGGGAACGCTATGAGCAATGAGATGACCGAGGCACTGGTCGGCCTGGCTGAAAGCCGCGAAATTCCGATCGAGAAGCTGTACAGCATTCTTGCCAATGCGCTGGAATCTGCCTACAAGCGGATGCCTGATTCCTATGAATATGCCTGGGTCACCATTGATCCGGCCACCTTTGACATCCGGGTTTATGCCCAAGAGATTGATGAAGACGGCGAAGTCTTTGGCCCCGAATATGACGTGACGCCGGACAATTTCGGCCGAATTGCTGCTCAGACCACCAAGCAGGTTCTGATGCAAGGCATTCGCGAAGAAGAACGCGAGATGAAGTATGTGCACTACGCAGGCAAGGAAGGCGAGATCGTAACCGGCATTGTGCAACGAACCGATTCTCGCTACACCCTGATCGACCTTGGACGGGTCGAAGCCCTTCTTCCTCAGGCCGAGCAAGTATCTGCTGGTCCACGTCCAGAGTCAGGGACTCGCCTGAAGGCATACATTGTTGAGGTTCGCAAGACGGCCAAGGGTCCTCAAATTGTTGTGAGTCGTACTCACCCGGGTCTGGTCAAACGTTTGTTTGAGCTGGAAGTACCCGAGATTGCCGATGGCATCGTCGAGTTGAAGGCCTGCGCCCGTGAGCCTGGGCATCGAACCAAGATTGCCGTCTTCTCCCACGACCAGAACGTTGACCCGGTTGGAGCCTGCGTTGGCGCCAGAGGCTCCCGAGTCCGGATGGTGGTGAACGAACTCAATGGCGAGAAGGTCGACATCATCTCCTTCAGCGAAGATCCCTATGAGTTTGTAGCCAAGGCTCTTTCTCCGGCCAAGGTTAAGGAAGTTCGTATTGATGAGAGCACCGGCACCGCAACGGTCATCGTGCCCGATTTCCAGCTTTCGCTTGCCATTGGCAAGGAAGGGCAGAATGCGCGTCTTGCCCACCGCTTGACTGGCTGGCGAATCGATATCAAGAGTGAAACCCAGCTGGCGGAAGAAGAACTGGCTGCGGATGACTACACCAACACCGAGGAATGGGCCGATGGTGAGTGGATTGTTGATGAAGAGTCCGGTGAACAGAAGTGGCAGCCTGCGGACGGCAGCAAGGCCATGACGCTAGAAGAATGGACTGCTGGCGGCCGCGACGAAGACATGAGTGGCGACGCACCGGCCGAGTCCAGCAAATCTGACTCTGATGAGCCTGCTGATGAAGAAGCGGCCCCGGGCGAGAGCCCTGATGATTCCGACGACGTGACTGAAGAAGCCTCATCTGAAGATACTTCGGGTGAGGCGGCGCCAGAGGAACCTGTAGGCGAAGAAGAAGCTACTGAGTAAGCCGATTCGAACTTGTGTCGGCTGTGGCCAGCGAAGGCCGCAGTCGACACTGCTTCGTCTAGCCCTCACGCCCGAGGGCCATATTGTCCCCAGTCGAACCATGGCTGGGCGGGGTGCCTGGCTGTGTCGCGACACGGCCGAAGATTGTCTTCCCCGGGCGAAGCAAACTCGTGGGTTTTCCCGAACCTTGCGAGCGCGAATCAGTCATCCGGTGTCTGAGGAGGACTGGGTAGATCTCCACCGGATGATTGCGGGGGCGCACAGTGTGTCACCACCTCGACTCCGATAGGCTCGACAGTCGCTTCGTGCGGGCTTGTTGTGCTCGCGTTTGCGGAGACGTTTCGCCTATCCGCGAGGATGAGAAATACTAGTGGCAACAAAAGTCCGGGTTTACGAGCTTGCACGAGAGTTGGGATTGGAAAATTCCGACATCATTGAGCTTTGTAGTACGTTGGGTATCGGAGTGAAGAGTCACTCCTCCAGCATCGTCGAGCCGCAGGCCGACCGGCTGCGCCGAAAAGCGAAGCGTGACGGCTTGGCCAAAGAGCCAGTCGAAGAAGTCGAGGACGCAGCCCCTGCTGCCTCGTCCAAGCGACCACCCCTTTCCAGTCGCAAGCCGCTGTCGAGCCGGACCCCGTTGTCCAGCCGCACTCCGGTTTCGGCCAAGCCGCCTTCTCCAGCCGAGGTTGAGGCTGCGGCGGTAGCAGAAGCAACGGTGGCCAAACCGTCAGAGGCCGAGGCAGAGACTCAGCCCGAGGCCATTCCCGACGTTGTCGAGCCAGCGAAACCGGCAAAGGCTTCTGGAGTTGTTTCCTCAAAGCCTCCGGTTCCAATCCCGCCGCCCCCGACCACCTTGAAGCCAGCCGTTGCTCCCGTAGCAGTGCCAGTCGCTGAAGCGGCTCCGGTTGAAGAGATCGCTCCCGTCGCCGAAGTTCCTGAGGTCGTCGATGTTCCTGATGTAGCCCCAGCAGAACCCGTAGCCGAGGATGCTGAGCCAGCTTCCGAAGAAGGCACCGAAGTCGTTACCGACGAAACCGTGTCTGAGGAAACGACTGAATCAGCCGACGCTGAGTCAGCCGAGTCCAAAACTGCTGAACCAGTCGAAACCGAAACAGTCGAGTCGCTGCAAGAGAGTACAGAGGCCCCCGCCGAAGTGCCGAGCAAGGATGCTCCGAAGGACGATTCCTCCTCCGCTCACCCCAAGCCTCCCAAGAGTCCTACCGGAGCTCCGGTTCCTCCGCCACCACAAGGCCCGCCTGTTGGCCGAAATGGCAAGCCGATTCCGCCCCCTCCTGGTGGCGGGAAGCCGAAGCCTCCACCATCGCGCCCAACTGGACGTACCGGTGGCGGACCAAACCGTGGCAATTTCCGTCCTGGTGGCGGCCCAAGCGGACCTGGCGGTCCCGGAGCGCGTCCCGGCGGTCCCGGAGGCGGCCCAGGCGGCAGTCCCGGTTCCCCTCCCGGTCGTGGTGGTCCTCCCGGCCGTGGTGGTCCCCCTGGTCGTGGTGGTCCAAACCGCCCTCGCCCCCGTCGCAAAACTCGTCGCCGTCGAAACCGCGAAGAGTTGGTGCCGATGGACGTGCCGACCTACACCGCGGAAGGTGCCGCTGTCCCCGATGGTGTTGTCGTAATAGAACGCGCTTCTACTGCCCAGGATCTGGCCGAGAAGCTCAATCGCACCGCAGCCGATGTTGTTCGCTTCTTGTTGACCAACGGCGAAATGGTCACCGCAACCCAGTCTCTGAGCGACGAACTCATCAATATGTTCGCCGACGAGCTTGGTGCGGAGATTCGCCTGGTTAATCCAGGTGAGGAGCAAGAGGTTGAGCTCCGCAAGGTGCTCGAGTTCGAGGACGAAGAAGACGAAGAGCTGATGGCCAAGTGGCCGCTCCGCTCACCCGTCATCACGATCATGGGTCACGTCGATCACGGCAAGACCTTGCTCTTGGACAAGATCCGTTCGGCCAATGTTGTCGAGGGTGAAGCTGGCGGTATCACCCAGCACATTGGCGCTTATCAGGTGGAGAAGAACGGCTCAACACTCACCTTCATCGACACTCCTGGTCACGCGGCCTTCACCGCAATGCGTGCCCGGGGCGCCGAAGCAACCGATATTGTTGTGCTCGTTGTTGCCGCTGACGATGGTGTGATGCCTCAGACCGTCGAAGCGCTCGATCATGCCAAGGCGGCTGAAGTCCCAATCATCGTCGCCGTCAACAAGATGGACCGCGAAGGTGCGGACCCTGACAAGGTCATGTCTCAGCTCGCCGAACGTGAGCTGGTCCCGGAGGCATGGGGTGGCGACACCATGTATGTGCAGCTCTCTGCCATGACCGGTGACGGCATCGATGACCTTCTGGAGAATCTGGCCCTCATCGCCGAAGTCGAAGACCTACGGGCAACCCCGGAAGGCCGTGCCGCCGGTGCGGTGCTTGAGGCTCACCTTGATACTGGCCGTGGCCCTGTTGCCACCGTGCTCGTCGAGCGTGGAACGCTCTGTGTTGGTGACCCGCTGGTCACTGGAGCTGCATGGGGCCGAGTTCGAGCTCTGATCAATGACAAGGGTGAAAGTGTCAAGAAAGCTGGCCCTTCGATGCCAGTGCAGGTTCTTGGCCTCAACGACGTTGCCGTCGCTGGTGACGGCTTCGTGGTTGCTCCCAATGAGAAGCTGGCCAACAAGGTGGCAGAAACTCGCGAGCACTGGCGTCGTCTGTCTAGTCTTGGCCGCGATGCCTCGGCCACCAGTAGTGGAGCCAAGCTCGAAGACATCTTCAAGCAGATCCAGGCTGGTGAGTCTGCGACTCTCAGCCTGATCGTCAAAGCCGACATGAACGGTTCGCTGGAAGCGGTCACCGATTCGCTCCGGAAACTGGAACGCGATGACGTGAAGTTGGCTTTCCAACTTCGAGGCGTTGGCGGTATCACGGAGAACGATGTTCAGCTGGCAGCCGCCTCGAACGCCACCATCCTTGGATTCAACGTTCGCCCCGACCGCAAGGCTCGCAAGCTTGCTGAGTTGGAGAACGTCGAGATCCGAAACTACGAGATCATCTACAAGCTTCTTGAAGACATCGAGAACGCCATGCTTGGTCTACTGGCTCCCGAATACGAAGAGATTGTCACCGGCGAAGCTGAGGTTCGAGAGATCTTCCGTGTGCCCAAGCTTGGTTCCATTGCTGGTTGCATGGTCCGAAGCGGCAAGATCACCCGTGGTTCCAATGTTCGTTTCCTTCGGGAAGGGACCATTATTTGGAAGGGCACCGTGCAATCACTGCGCCGTTTCAAGGATGATGTGCAAGAAGTCGCAACCGGCTTCGAGTGCGGCATTGGCCTCACTGACTTCCAAGATCTCAAAGAGGGCGACATCATTGAGACCTACGAAGACAAGGAGATCCCCCGAACCTGAGCGTTGCGCTAGGTGAGGGCGATCCGACCTACGGTAAAGCATGCATGTACTAACCCTGCGAGCGGATCTTCGGCTTCGAGAGGCCCGTTCTCTGAAGGCAAAGCGTTCCGTGATTCTTTCTGCGGTGCGAACCCTTGATGGTTGGAAGGGCGTTGCTGCGGCCGAAGTTGATCACGTTGAGCTGTGGCAGCGGAGCACCATTGGTGTCTGCGTGATCAGCGGAAGTGTGCATCATTGTCAAGAAGTGATGGAGAATGTTGAGCGGTTTTTCTGGGCACTGGACCAGGCGGAAGTGTTGGAGCTAGAACAGATGTGGTTGGAAGGCTGAGGGATGGCGAAAAGGAATTCTGGACGAAAGAAGAGGCCCAAGCAGACGACCTCGCGGCACTATCCCCGAACCGCTCGACTCAACGCCTTGCTCACCGAGATCGTGGCTGACTACTTTGAGCGAGTCGACGAGGACGAGCTTGGGTTCATGACTATTACGGGGGTTGAGGTCGACAGTGACTTGAACGTTGCCGATGTATTCATCTCTATTCTCGGAGACGATGGCGATCGGGATGAGGTGGTCCTGGAGACTCTCGAGGAGCATCGCAAGGACGTGAAGCGGGCCATTGCCCGTCAAGCCAAGTTGCGTAAGACTCCTGAAGTGGTCTTCGCCTTCGACCCCGCAGTACGGGCGGGAGCAAAGATTGATGCCATCTTGGCCTCGATGCCAGCACGACCCAAGAGCGAGTTGCTACCGGAGACTGAGTTGTCAGCTGACGCTGTGAATACCGAGCCCGGCCTCACCGGAGACACCGCCAATGGCTAGGCGTGGCCGGAAGTCTGATCAGAATGGGCCAGACGGATTCCTGATTGTCGACAAGCCGGCCGGCATGACCAGCCATGATGTTGTTGACCGGGTTCGCAAGTCGCTGCACACGCGCAAGGTTGGCCATGCTGGCACCCTCGACCCTGATGCAACCGGTGTGCTTGTGCTTGGAGTCGGTCGCGGAACCAAGCTGCTTCAATTCGTAACTGGTGTTGACAAGACCTATGCCGGCGAGGTGGCCTTTGGGGTGGAGACCTCAACTCTTGATGCCGCCGGTGAGGCGACTGCTCGTCACGAAATGGAATTCACTTCCGAGGCGGTTAGGGAGGCAGCGGCGACCTTAACCGGAGACATTTTGCAGATTCCACCGATGGTGTCGGCCATCAAAATCGATGGAAAGCGACTCCACGAACTTGCTCGCGAAGGGATTGAGGTTGAGCGCGAGGCTCGCCCCGTGACGGTACGCCGATTCGATGTGTCAGAAACGGAAGATCCGCTGGTGTATGGGGTCGAGGTTGAGGTGACGTCGGGGACCTATGTTCGTACGTTGGCCGCCGATCTTGGAACCGAGCTTGGCGGTGGTGCTCACCTGCGTGCCCTACGACGACTGTCGGTTGGGCCGTTCTCGCTGGAGGAAGCCTCCTCGCTTGATGATCTACAGCTCCTGCCTATTCTTGGCATGCTCCGCCATCTTCCAATGGTTGAGGTGGACGAAGTGGTCGCGGCCCAGGTTCGTAACGGCCGCTCGCTCGGCCCATCCGGAGGATCAGGACAGTTTGCCGTTCTCGGCCCAGATCGGACTTTGCTAGCCGTGTACGCGGTCCAGGATGGAGAACTCCGGCCGGTAAAGGTGCTTGCCACCTGAGCGGAAGGGTAGAGAACGGCCCGGTAATGTTTGAGTGGCTTGCCGCCAGCCGCTACCGTCCTTTGGTCGTGGACGTCATACGAGATTTTCAACAACCTTCTTCGGCAGGCTCTGAGTCCCCAGTCGCCGAACACGCAGTAGCCATTGGCGTGTTCGATGGGGTACATCGGGGACATGCAGCCGTCATTGAGGCGACAAAAGCCCTCGCCGATAAGGCGGGAGCGAAGATGGCTGTCGTCACCTTCGACCCCCACCCGGCAACCCTGGTACGACCCGAGACTGCCCCCAAGCTGCTCATGTGTCTTGACCAGAAACTGGAGCTCCTGGAAGCTCACGGTGTTGACACCGTTGTTGTCATCCAATTCGATACTGAGCAGGCATCGGAAACGGCAGAAGACTTCGTGATTCGAGTTCTGGTTGAGGGGCTTAAGACTCGATCAGTGGTTGTTGGTAGCGATTTCCACTTCGGAAAAGGCCGAGGTGGCAATGTCGAATTGCTGCAGTCGCTTGGCCAGGTCTATGGCTTTGATGTGGTAGGCCTCGATCTGATTCCGCGCTCGGAGGACCGTCCAGAATCGGTTTCTTCTACCGCTGTCCGGCGAGCGCTAGCTGGTGGTGAGGTAGCAACTGCAGCACGACTGCTTGGACGCCCGCACGAGATTCGAGGCCTGGTTGTTCTCGGCGACCAGCGCGGCCGGACCTTAGGATTTCCGACGGCAAATATTGAGGTGCCAACCGAGATTGCCGTTCCCGCCGACGCGGTCTATGCCGCCTGGTACTTCCGGCCCGATGGCTCCCGGCACCCGGCAGCAGTCAATATTGGCAAGCGTCCGACCTTCTACCAAGATGCTGAATACTCCCTACCTGAAGCTCACCTCATTGGGTTCGAAGGCGACCTTTATGGCGAAGTAGCCAGAGTTCAGTTTGTGAGCCTGCTTCGTTCCGAGCAACGCTTCGACGGTATTGAGTCGCTGAAGGCTCAGCTGGTCATTGACATCCAGCGGGCGTCGGAGGCACTGGAGGCTTCGGAGTAGGATTCGGCCATGAATCTTGAGGTCGTTGATCTAGAGCCATTCCGAACCGGGAGCCAAGCCCAGCGCCTTGCAGTCGCAGGCACAGTCGATCGTGTCTATCGGACATCAGGCTTCCTAGAGGTTGTTGGTCATGGCGTGTCGCCTGACCTGATTGAGGAGATGCTTTCGACAACAGCATCATTCTTTGACCTTCCACTCGTTGCCAAGCAGGCTTGCATCGTCGCTGACAAGACACAGAATCGTGGGTATGCCAGTGAGGGGACCGAGGCCCTGGCTTACAGTCTGGGCGAAGAGCCGACGGCCCCAGATCTGTTTGAAGCCTTCAATGCTGGTCGGGAGATTGTTGACGAAGCCGACAGACCCTATTTCGATGCTCACAAGTCATTTTTCGCTCCCAATATCTGGCCAGAAGAGCCAGCCGCGTTGCGAGACGTTTGGATCCGCTATCAGCAGGCCATTGCCGTGGTGTCTGACTGTCTCTTGTCGGTTTTTGCTCTAGCACTGGATGTGCCCGAGTCATACTTCATTGATCGGACTCGGCGAGCTATCGCCACTACCCGGGCCATCAACTATGAGAGGCGACCGGGTTCGCCTGACCCGCTTCCTGGCCAGGCTCGAATGGGCGCACATACCGACTACGGAATCGTGACTGTCTTGTTGGCTGACAATGTTCCTGGTCTCCAGGTTCGTCACCAGGGGGAGTGGATCGATGTTCCAGTGGCTAGCGGGAGTTTTGTTGTCAATATTGGGGACATGTTGGCGACATGGACCAACGACCGTTGGGTGTCGACCTTGCATCGGGTTGTTCCGCCCCCAGTATCGGCCGATGGTCCGGTTCGACGACGGTCGGTTGCCTCGTTCCTCGAGGCCGATCCGGATGCGATCATTGAGCCAGTCAGCAGCTGTGTGACTGGGGAAAACCCGGCTCGATACCAACCAATCAGTGCTGGTGATTACCTCATGGCCAAACTCATGGGCCCCCGCGAACTTCGCAAAACCGAACTCTAAAAGCTGACATGGCACCGGTGGCGCATCGTATTCGGCATCAGCTCGGTGCCAGAACGGAATTTCAGGCGGCAGCGGGGAGGGGGCGGTCCTGGCGGAGTCCCCAAGCTTCCAGCTGCTCAAGGATCAGGTAGCCAACGTCAATAGTGTGGCCACCCGGTCCGAGTCCAAAGGTGGTCCATGACTTTGACTCGCCGGGGATGCCGACGATTGCGATTGCGTAGTGTTCCCCATCGTTTGTCTGGGTGATGGCGACGGTAAGGGAATTGGGGGAGACCTGCTGCTCGGCTTGGGCAAGCTCGATAGCTCCTCGGACTGCGTCTGATGGTGTCATCACATTGACTAGTGCGGGACGGGTGACGACGGGGTGCATCTCGGTCCCGGTGGCACTGATGGCCAGCCGGAACGGCGGAATCTGTAGAGCTTCGATCAGCGTGGTTCCCTTGGGGAGGTGCGCGATCGCACCCGAGAGTGCGAGCCCGAGCTCGAACCACTCATCATCATCAGTTAGATCAAACACGATTCGCCTCCTGGAGAACATACGAAGAGTGACGCCTTTGTGTCCAAGAGTGGTGGATCCCAGGATAATTGCTGAGTGGAAGCGGGCGAAGAGAAGTTAGACTGATTGACTGCTGCTCCTGCGCGAGGCGTCGTGAGTGGCCGGGCCACAGGTCCCAAATCATCCATCAATATCGAGAGTGATTCCATCGTGAGTAAGCCAGCCGCCAATCTCCCGCCCAAGGGCGAGACCATCAAGAAGTTCGCTAAGAGCGAGAACGACACTGGTTCCACCGAGGTCCAGATTGCGCTGCTTACCGATCGAATTGAGCATCTAACAGCTCACCTCAAGGACCACAAGAAGGATCACCACAGCCGCCGTGGCCTTCTCATGCTGGTTGGGCGTCGTCGCCGCTTCCTTGACTACCTCAAGGATATTGATATCGAGCGTTACCGTACCGTCATTGCTGACCTTGGTCTTCGTCGCTAAATCCTTCGACTGTCGCTGAGCTCTCCTCAGCACGTCTCCTTCTGAATGCCGATCCAGTATTGGGTCGGCATTCTGCATTCCTAATGAGCTGATTGGATGAGAAACTGGTCCCTCCGCGTTGTTCGCGGTCCCCGGTAGTAGCCTGATGTATACGTGCGAAACGTTCGCACGCTTCGAGGCAGCTCAGCTGCCAGTTTCCGACTCCTCACCGTATTGCTCAACGGCTTGTCCACTAGCAATCTGCTAGCGGGCCGTCTTGATAAGCAGCACTGTTTGCTAGGTCGGCCTGGACATCAACCGGGCAGTCTTCGCGTGTGAGTGGCCGCAATCTGGGATCTGGTCTGCCACACGCCAGGCGAAGGTCGCTCTGGCAATAGAAAACCCAAGGAGAGCCTCCATGTCGGAAGCTGTATCCGTTAGCGGATCCGTCACCAATGGTGACGGCCCCGAATTAACCCTCGAGACCGGAAAGCTGGCCCAATTGGCCAGTGGTTCGGTAGTAGCCCGAATGGGCGACACGACCGTTCTGGTGGCCGCAACTGGCGCCAAGCACGTTCGTGATGGCATTGACTTCTTCCCACTCACAGTGGATGTTGAAGAGCGGTCCTATGCCGCAGGCAAAATCCCCGGCTCGTTCTTCCGTCGTGAAGGCCGTGCTTCTGATGCTGCCACCCTCACCTGTCGCTTGATTGACCGGCCCCTGCGTCCGTCCTTCCCCAGCGACTACCGCAACGAGACTCATGTGGTTGTCACCGTTCTTTCGGCCGACCAAAAAAATCCTCACGATGTCCTGGCCATCAATGCTGCTTCGGCCGCACTCATGGTCTCCAACGTTCCCTTTGACGGCCCAATCGGCGCCGTCCGCCTCAGCTACACCACCGATGGTGAATGGCTGCCTCACCCCACCTACCAAGAGGGCGATGAAGGATCATTCGAGATCGTCGTTGCTGGACGTCAACTCGATGACGGATCTGTCGCCGTGATGATGGTTGAGGCCGGTGGAACCGCCACCGCTTGGAACAACTACGAGAATGGCGCACCCAAGGTCGACGAAGCCGCTCTGGCTACCGCCTTGCTCGAGGCCGAGATCTACATCAAGGAATCCATTGCCCTGCAGAACCAGTTGGTAGAAGCCAACGGTGGTCGCAAGGAGTTCATGGAATACCCCAATATGGCCGACTACTCCGATGAGCAGATGGCCGCCGTCGCCAAGGCTGGCGAAACCAAGCTCACCAAGGTCATGTCCATTGCCGACAAGGCTGAGCGTGGCGATGCTGAGTCAGCCCTTCGTGACGAAGTTCTTGCTGGCCTCGCCGACACCTTTGCCGATTCCGAGAAGCAGCTCAAGGCTGCCTTCCGGTCGCTTTCCAAGACCATTGTTCGTCGACGCATTGTCGAAGACGGTGCTCGTATCGACGGTCGCAAGACTGATGAGCTTCGGCCTCTTAGCGCCGAGGTTGGCGTCCTTCCCCGGGTGCACGGTTCCGGCTTGTTCCAGCGGGGCGAGACCCAGGTGCTGAACGTCACCACTCTGGGCATGAAGCGCATGGACCAGATGATCGATGGTATTGATACCACCGAGCGCAAGAGCTACATGCATCATTACAACTTCCCGCCCTTCTCCACCGGAGAAACCGGCTTCATGCGTGGGCCGAAGCGCCGCGAGATCGGTCACGGCCTACTGGCCGAGCGTGCCCTGGTGCCCGTCATCCCCAGCCTGGAAGAGTGGCCCTACACCCTTCGTCTGGTGTCTGAGGCCCTGAGTTCCAACGGCTCAACCTCCATGGCCTCGGTCTGTGGTTCCACCCTGTCCCTCATGGACGCCGGTGTGCCAATCAAGGCCCCAGTAGCCGGTATCGCCATGGGCTTGGTCTTCGCCGAAGGCAAGTACACCACCCTGACCGACATCCTTGGCGCCGAAGATGCCTTTGGCGACATGGACTTCAAGGTTGCCGGAACGTCAGACTTCATTACTGCCCTTCAGTTGGACACCAAGATCGATGGTATTCCCACCGACGTTCTTGCTGATGCCCTGAATCAGGCGAAGGTCGCCCGCTTGGCTGTCCTGGCCGTCATGAACGAAGCCATCTCGGCTCCTCGTGAAGACGTACGTGAGGGTGCTCCGAAGATCATCAGTTTCGAGATCCCCATCGACAAGATCGGTGAGGTCATCGGACCAAAGGGCAAGGTCATCAACGCCATCCAGGCCGAGACTGGTGCTGACATCAGTGTTGATGACGACGGAATGGTTGGCCTGGTCAGCGTTTCTGCCACCGACAAGGACGTCGTGGATGAGGCCGAGCGTCAGATTCGCTTGATCCTCGATCCTCCGACGGCTGACGTTGGCGCCACCTACCCAGGCCGAGTTGTCAACATCACCAAGTTCGGTGCGTTTGTCAACATCCTTCCCGGACGTGATGGGCTCCTCCATATCTCCAAGATTGGTCAAGGTAAGCGCATTGACAAGGTCGAGGACGTGCTGGAACTCGGTCAACAGATCGACGTTGTTGTTTCTGACATCGACCCCAACGGCAAGGTCTCCCTTTCCATGGCCGGTGACACCTCCGATTCCGGCTCCAGCGATGGCGGCGGCTCTCGGGGTGGTTCGGGGGGCGGTCGTGACCGTGGCAGCCGTGATGGTGGCGGTCGTGACCGTGGCAGCCGTGATGGTGGCGGTCGTGGTCGCTCGGATCGTGGAAGCAGCTCCAACGACGACAGCTCAAGCAACGACAGCTCAAGCAACGACAGTGACTCCGATCGTGAGTCGGCCACGATGAGTTTCGGCGGCGATGATGCCGCTGACGGTTTCGGTGACCTCGGTCCCGAAGGCGCTCCAGTCCAGAACGACAGCAATCGTGGCGGTCGAGGTCGTGGACGGGGCAATGGCGGCGGCCGTGGTCGTGGACGTCGCGACTGACCAAAACCGGTGGCTAGCGAAGAGTTAGTCAACGAATACATCTGAATCTGGCGCTGGTGCCTCGAACCTCGTTCGACGTGCTGGCGCCAGAGTCGTTTTTGGCCGCCCTAGAATTGGCGAATGGGAACAAGAGTGCGAGTCGGAGTATTTGGAGCCGGTGGCCGGATGGGCCAGACGGTTTGTAGTGCCGTTTGCTCGGACCCCTCCCTGGACCTTGTCGCCGCCATCGATCCACGCTATGACGGCATCGATGTCGGTGAGGTAACCGGAGTAGAGGGCTGCTCGTTCGCCGTGTCTGGTGACCTACAGGCCTTGATCCATGCCAACGTTGACGTTGCCATCGACTTCACCCACCTTGATGCGGCCCAGAAGAACCTGGCGTTCTGTGCCGAGAACAGTATTCATGCTGTGGTTGGTACCTCCGGGTTTACCGAGGCGGACGAAGAGGGGCTGCGAGCCAAATTTACTAACTCCAATTGCGTGATTGCCGCCAACTTTGCTATCGGAGCTGTGCTGATGATGCGCCTTGCCGAACTGGCAGCACCGTTCTTTGAGACAGCAGAAATCCTTGAGTTCCACCACGACAACAAGATCGACTCGCCCAGCGGCACCGCTGTCGCCACGGCGGAACGTATGGCCAGAGCATCGGTGCAGTGGGCCCCTGACCCAACAACGAAGGAAACTATCGCCGGTGCCCGTGGCGCAAAAGGTCCTGAAGGTATTCCCATTCACTCGGTCAGGATGCGAGGAATGGTCGCCCATCAAGAGATTATTCTTGGGACCGCGGGGCAAACCCTCACCATCCGGCATGACTCCAATGATCGATCATCTTTCATGCCTGGTGTCCTGGTGGCGGCACAGCGGATTTCTGAGGTGCCTGGCCTCAGTATCGGGTTAGATGGGATACTTGGCTTGTGAAGTCTCGTTCGGTGCAACCAGCAAGTGAGTCTGCACCCGAGCCGCGCCATCAACGGCCCGGTCAAGCCCTGGCTCAAGTCCAAGGGCATTCAGAGGGCGAGATGCAGACCCAAGAGCAAGTTGCATCGGTCTTGAAGCGGGCATTAGAACTGGCTGAGCTCGGCCCAGGTGGGGCGGCTGGCGGCGATCAGCCGTTGGACCTTTTGGGATCAGCCAGCCTGGTCGAAATTGCCGACGAGCTTGCTATCCCATTGGATGCGCTGGCCGGTGCAATTGTTGAGGCTCGCTTGCAGATCGATCCTGGCCATCGCAGCCTTGTCGACCGGCTTGTTGGCCCAACAGAAGTCTGGGCCCGCCGCTCAACCGATGAGTCCCAAGAAATCGTCCAGGCTCGCCTTGTCGTGTGGTTAGAACGAGGTCATGGCCTCAAGCCGCGAGAGCGGCACAATGGTGTATTGGTTGCTAAGCGTCGGCGTGATCTTCTCGGCAAGGTTGGCAAGACGGTTCGAGACGTGCAAGGCGTCGGCGGACTAGCCAAAGCCCAAGAGGTCGAGGCGTTCGTTGTTGATCTCAGTGTTGAAGCAGACCGGCTGGCGGCGTCCTCGGTCGATACCGAATTCGATCACGGGACTCCTGGCCAGCGCGGATCCATTGGCTTGTCAGCCAACGTGGCCGACAAGCGCTCTGGAGCGATTGCGAAAGGGGCAGTGGTTGCCGTTGGCGGAGGATTCGCCCTTGGCGCGCTCTCGATCGTTTTCGCCCCACTCACCCTGCTCGCTCTTCCGGTGGCAGCAGGAGCGGGAGTAGCGACAAGCCGCAAACTCCACTCCAGCACTCTTCAATCAATGAGTGAAGTGATCGAAGAGACCATTGACGGAATTGTTACCCAGACAGAGCCTCCAACAATACTGGGCGGCCTCCGGCGGCGACGCTAGTTTGTGATCAGGTGAAGATCACCTGTGCACCATCACTGAGTTCGATGAACTCGGTTGCGGTGATGATTCCATCGACATGCTCAAGCAAGTCGTCTTCGGTCAGATGCATCATGTCGGCTGACATCTTGCAAGCCCACAACTTGCCACCCGCATCGCTGATGAGTTCGATGAACTCGCGCACACCGGGAACCTCAAGATCCTCCATCTGCTTCTTCATCTTGTGAGTGGCCACCGCCGTCATGCCTGGCATACCGCCAAGGGCCTGTGGCATGTGTGACGCCGTATTGCCAAGGATCGTGAACTTGAGATGATCAACCGTCGTGTCGTGGATGATGTCCATACCCCAGAAGGTGAAGAAGATGTGGGTTTCAATTCCTTCACCCAGGGCAGCATTGGCCATCACGAGGGCCGGATACACCATGTCGAGGTTTCCCTTGGAGCAGATGAAGCAGATCTTGCGATCGGTTTCTTCGTCGTCGAAGTTGGGGATGAGTCCTTCTTGGAGATCGGTCATAGTCATCTCAGATCACTTTCGTTCGGGAATAGTTGGAGGGTTGGGAGAGCAGGCTGTGTTGCGGCTCGTATGGCCGAACCGTTTTGGATTGCCGCTGCTAGACGCAGCCGTGAGGCTTTGGCAGCCCAGCGATGTAAGCCATCTTCTTGGCTGGCTTCTTTGGAAAGAGCTTAAAGAGGCTCTTTGTCGGCATTCCACCAGTGTTGGAGACTCGCCGCAGGGTTGCGGTTTCTCCCTGGCTGGCAAAGTCATCTCGGAGAAAGCGGATGACTTCCCAGTGCCCATCGGTGAGCTCCAATCCAATATTGGCAGCAAGAGCGGTTCCGATTTCCTCGTTCCATTCGTCATAGACGGTCATGAAACCTTCGTCGTTTACCTCGACAGATGAAGAGGCAATGGTGATTGTTGGCATGCTGTTTTCCTATTTGTTCGTTTGGTGGTCGGGTCTAGAAACTGGGGATTGGAATGTCGGGGGTGTCAGACTTGCTGGAGTCAGAGTCGCCTGAGTCACCTGGGTCTGAGTCGCCTGGGTCTGGGTCGCCTGAGTCAGTCGTTGGCAGCCGAAGGTCAAGCTGGTCGGCCGGAGTCTTTCCGGTCATGGACATTGCTGAGGGCAGGAAGATATTTCGGCCGGGCAGAAGCAGATACCAATAGGCCCAACGAAACGCCAGTTTCCCGAGATGGTTCATTCGTGATTCGGTGAGCAAGGAGAGAGGTCCGACCTTGCTTGCGGGGAAGGTGCCGGGCAGGGGCTCGGTTGTGTAGTTGAAGTCGAGCAGGGTTGCCTTCTGGTTGCCGGTTTCGATGAAGCAATTGGCGTGTCCGTCAAAGCTGTGGGTCATCGGTTTTCCTGCGATGTGTTGCAAGAAGTTTTCGACGAAGATTTCGACGGCGAAGTGCGCTACTGAGCCCGCCTTTGAGGTCGGGATATTGGAGGCATCACCGAGAACAAAGATGTTGTCGTAGTCGTTGGCCAGCAGTGTGTGCTTGTCAACGGGGACATGGCGAAGCTCGTCGCCAAGCCCAGAACGTTCGATGTATTTGGAGCCCATATTGATTGGCACGGTGACCAGGAGGTCAAAGTCGATGACTCGCTCGTCGAAGGAAACAAGCTTGCCGCTACCGGATCCAGTGGTGTCGATGTGCTCGGTGTAGAAGTCGGTCTCAACCGCGATTGATCGGTCGTCCAACATGTCGCCCAGGTACTTGGCGGCAACAGGCTTGGTGAATGCCCCGGGAAGGGGAGTGACATAGGTGAGTTCGACCTGGTCGCGGACTCCGTGGTCCTTGAAGAAGGCATCGGCCAGGAAGACGAATTCCAAGGGGGCGATTGGGCACTTGATTGGCATTTCGGTGACGTGAACGACGAGTTTGCCGCCCCTCCAAGACTTCATGGTCTCCGCCAGAGCCTCGGCGCCCTTCAGGGTGTAGAACTCATGCACCTCGCTGGCATCGGAGTCACCAGAAATCCGCGTGGTTTCTTCCGGCGCGACCGTCGTTCCGGTGGCGATGATGAGCTGGTCATAGGGAAGGACCGTGCCATCCATCAACAAGACCTGCTTGAGTTCTGGTTTGACCAGGTCGATCTTGCCGAGGACGGTGTTGATTCCCTTGACGAACTGCTTGAAGCGGGGTTTGATCACGCCCTTGCGGTCCAAGGTGCCGAAGGGGATGAAAAGCAGACCCGGCTGGTAGATGTGCTCGGTATCGAGGTCGACGACGGTAATCTGCCATTCGTTCTTGAGCACCTTATGTAGGCGGTTGGCAGCCATTGTTCCGGCTGTACCGGCTCCGAGTACGAGAAGGCGCTTCATGGGCAGTCCGATCATTCGATTGAGGCTTACATCGAAAACGCTACGCCTGCGTCGACTGACTCAATAGGGTCCGAGGCCCCTGCTGCATACTTTCTGTGAGATGAAGGATTTGCCGTTTTTGCTGCTGAAGAGCCTGATTCTTGAGGTTGAACCCAAATGATGGTTTGTACTAGTCGGGGGCGACTGAGCTATCGGCAACCCAATTGCCGTGGAAACCAATGGGTACACGCTGTGGGAGTTGTATCTGAGCTACTGGAGCCGCAGACATGTCGGCAGCTTCAAGAATATGAAGCTCAGAAGTCTTGCTGTTTCCGTCATAGACCAGGGTCATGAGCCAGCCGTCATCTTCGGCCTGTGAGTTCTCCTTGGCGACAAAGATGGGTTCGGCACCGCCTCGGCCTGCACCGTAGTCATGCGCGGTGACTAGGCCCGTCTTGAAGTCTGTTTTGTAGGTCTTGGCGTGCAGCGCATGACTCTTCAAATCAAGCTCGGCGGTATAACCGAATTGGTGCTCGGTCAGCCCATAGGCCGGGTTGTGGCGCGGGAACTCATGCGGCCGATCATCGATTCGGGTCTCGCTAACCCTTCGAGCAGCCGGGTCGATGACCCAGCGGTCAAGGGTTGGTGCTGTGTCTCGGAATGGGCCGTTGCGATCGTTGACGAAGATGGTGTCATATCGACAGACATCGATGATGACCTTGCCATCTGCGGTGTCATAGGCATTCAAGGGATGAAAGACAATGCAAGGGTCGACGGCGCACCAGATGATGTCGCTTGCCTCACCGTCGCGAGGTAGTAACCCAACTCGACACTCATGGTCTGGATTCCAGGCGAAGGGGAAGTTGTAGCCCTCTCCCATGCGGTCGAAGCTGACCGTAACCCCGAGGTCAAAAATGACCGCGTAGCGGTCGGTAAGGGACATGTCATGCACCATTGGCATGTCGGGCACCGGAATGCTGACCGTCTTGGTGACCTTGGCATCGGAACCGACTACGACGTACTGCAGGCTGTCCACTAGATCGGGCCAGGCGTACGCTACGGCGTGTAGCTCCTTTGTCTTGGCGTCGTACTTTGGATGAGCCGTAAACGGGCCAGGTAACGTCCCGTCGAAGTTGTTTCGACCAATAGTGTGCAGCTCATAGGTCATTTCGACCGGTGTGCCGCCAGCTTCCACCATGGCCCAAGTACGGCCAGCAAAGCCAGCAACGTTGGTGTTCGGTCCCAAGCTGGAGCGATCCCCGAAGTCAGGCCCAGACGGCCGTTTCTCACCGAGTGCATCGGCGACATGATCGCCACGGACCCAACGGTTTCGGTACCACTCCGCCTTGCCTCCCCGCAGCCGTAGGCCATGCACCATGCCATCGCCGACGAACCAATGATGCTTTGCCGGGTCATCAACCTCGCCGATCGGGTTAGGGCCGTTGCGTAGCCATCGCCCTTCGAGTTCTTCGGGGATTTTCCCAATCACCGGCAGGTCGAAGGCGGTCACCTCTTCACTGACCGGGGCACAAGCACCCTGGAGGTAGATGTTCTCATGGGATGTTGCATCTTGAGTAGTGGCGTCAGTGGTGCTGGACATGCCTAACCCAATGCCGGGAGCAGGCTGAGGGATTCGTTGTCATTCATGGCGGCAACCGAACGGCTCAGCATCCCAAGCATGAGTTCGTGTTGGCGTCCGTCAAAAGCATCCCAAGCCTGGAAGGAGGTGACGGCGTAGATGGTGAAAAACGCGAACCCCATTCGGTACTTGGCCATCATCGAGTCGAAATCGATGTCTACTCCTTCAGCCTTGAGGGTGTCGCAGTAGAGTCGAACAACTCGTTCATCGTTGGCCTTGCGGAGACCGGACTCAACCGATTGGGCCATGAAATAGCCAATGTCGTAGATCCCTGACCCGACGCCGGTGATCTGGAAGTCGATGATGCTGAGTGCTCCGTTTTCGTCCAGCATCAGGTTGTCACCACGGAAGTCACCATGGATCAGGGTTGCCGGTCCGGCCAGCTGGCTGAGCATGTAAGGAACATGCTCGCCCCAGCGGTCGCCGAAGGAGATGATGTCATCAGTAAGGACTCCCGCCCCGTGGATCTTTGCGTTGTCCCAGCCGCCGGCGAACACCGCAGGCAAGGCTGCGTGGTAGAGATCGGAGTTGACTCGCATGAAAGGATTGGACAAATCCTCAAGGTCGTCATGCTCCCAATATTGCGCGTGCTGTTTGGCGATGGCGGTGACTGCTGAGTCAATCTGTTCAACCGACGCGCCAGCAACCTGGTCAATCTGAGTCAGATGGCCGAGGTCTTCCATGATCAGAACGAAATCTGATGTCTCGGTATCGATGGCAGAGCCGTAGATGGCGGCCGTGTTATACGGAGCGGTCGCAGCCCGGTCGGCGTAGAACGTGCATTCCCGTTGGAAGAAAAGGAGCATGTCGGCAACCCCGCGCTGGGCCGGGTCATCCATAGGAAGCTTGACGATGACGGTGTTTGGCCCGGTCGAGCCTTCGGCATAGGTCAAGGTGGCCCGAAAGAGTGACCCCATCAGCCCAGCAGCATCGCCAAATGAGACGACATCAGCCCCGCTGATGGAGCCGGATTCATCCAACGTGCCGTGTGATCGCATAACTGCGGTGAGCCAGTTGGCATAGATTTGGCTACTGCTGGTGATCAATTGAGTCATTTGAGGTCCTCGTACTTTGTGGGGTCTGTTAGTGCGGAAGTGGAATTCGGCGACGGGATTTACGTCATGAGACCAACGTCACATGACTCAACTCAAACCGAATGCTCCGCCGACGTCAAGTCCGATCGAACGAAACCAGGTTGGATGAGGCCCCCCGAGGTGACTACCATCTTGTGAAGCATTTCGAGTGGCCTCTGTGGAGGCCCGGCAACCTGGGACGGACACCCAAGGTGCCTGCTGACACTCACCGGTTCATTCCGACTGGGTGGAAGCGATGTGACACAGGCCGTGTTCAGCGGGACTGTGTAACGAAGGTTCGAGTTCCTGGGTGTCCATCCCTCCAATTTGGAGGACATCATGGCAACTAAATTCCAAGCCTGGAGCCAGGCCACGCAGGCCATCACCACTGGACGGAGTGCGGCCGATGGTGCGTTGGCACCTACGTTGTGGGCTACGACGACCTTTGAGCCCGCAGATCTTGCCCAGGCCAAGGAGTTCGCAACCCAAAGGAGGCCGACCCATTTCTACTCGCGCTATGGCAATCCAACGGTTGCCGCCTTCGAAGAAGCCATTGCCGAATTGGAGGGAGCAGAGTCGGCCCGAGCTTTCTCCTCGGGCATGGGTGCGATCTCCTCCGTTGTGTTTGGTCTGTGCACCCAGGGTGCACATATTGTGGCCAGCAAGCAGCTCTATGGAGGAACCCGTCAGCTTCTGGAAGGCTTTTGCCCGCGGTTTGGGATCGATGTGACGTTTGCCGACGGGACCAAGCCCGGGGCCTTGGAGGCAGCGGTCGTTCCCGGCAAGACGGTGCTGGTTATTGCCGAAACACCAGCTAACCCTCGTCTGGATCTGGTGGATCTAGATGAGTTGGGCTCAATCGTTGGTCCGATCACCGTGGTCGATGCCACCTTCGCCACTCCACTGGGCCAACAGCCGCTGAGCTATGGCGTTGATCTGGTGATCCACTCGGCAACCAAAGCCATTGCCGGACACAACGACGCAACACTCGGAGTTGTTGCCGGAAATGCAGACCTGGTTGACTGGATCTCAGGCTTTGCCTCGCTCCAGGGTGCATGTGCGTCACCAGCAGACGCACTCAGCGGCTTGCGTGGAATCCGAACCCTGCCGGTCCGTCTGCGTCAACAGACGGCAACTGCTCATGCGCTGGCCGAATCACTGGAAGGCCATCCAGCCGTTGGCGAGGTCCGCTATCCGGGCTTGGCTTCGCACCCTCAATATGAGCTGGCTCAGCGTCAGCTGAAGTCAGCGGGGGGAATCTTGAGCTTCGAGCTTGCTGGCGGCTATCCAGCTGGTGAGGCACTGGTGCAACGGTTGAATCTGGCGGTTCATGCCCCCTCGCTTGGTGGGCCCGAAACATTGATCTGTCACCCGGCTTCGACAACCCATGCCGGTCTTGACCAGGCTCAACTTGCCGACTCGTTCATCTCACCCGGAACCATTCGCATCTCCTGCGGACTAGAGGAAACAGCGGACATCGTTGCCGATTTCGCCCAGGCCCTCGACCGCGTTGCTTCATCCAATTAGCTGGATGCCGCCATTGGTCCGATTGCTGAGTTGCGGGGCAAGTACCGCGGCCAGGGTGCGACAGCGGATGAGATCAAGAGCCCCAGCGACCCAAGCATGTCCGAAGATAATGCAGTTGGCGACCCAATAGTGGGTCGCCAACTGCACAAAGTTCGCGGCGAAACTCCCGAAGCTGTTCAACTATTCATCGGACCGATCGTGGGCCTCGATCCACGGTTCGGCTGGTGGCCCGTGCCGATTGATGTGGTCAACCAGATCGGCCAGACAAGCCGGATACACGTGTTCGGTGATGGTCCGGATCTCATCGGCGGAATGCCAGCTCATCTCTTGGATGACGTCTTGCTCGATATCGGTCAAACTCTGAGGAACAGCGCGGAACTCATCAGGAGCTTGCACCCAGAAGAAGGTTTCGACCGAGGAGTACCACACCTTCTTCATGGGGAAAATGCTGGTCCGAAGCAGAACCACCGGCCCGACTTGAGCATCGATCAGACCGACCTCTTCCCAGAGTTCTCGCACCACTGCTTGGGCCGGCGTCTCGCCCTTGTCCATCCCGCCCCCCGGTGTCCAATAGAACCCACCATGATCGGGGTTGTAGGGATCGACGCCGCGAAGAAGGAGAACACGACCCGCAGAGTTGGTCAGCAATGCTCGACCAGAGGGCCGAGGAATTAGCTCACTCGGAGGAGGAGGTGTCGACGTCACCGGTGTCGGCTAACTCGCTCGTGGCGTCTGGACTCGGTTCCGTGTTCGACGATTGGCCATTGCTTCCCTCGTCTTCGGTCATGTCCTTGAGACTGGCGATCTCACCGTTGTCGCCCCGAAACTCGCCAAAAACTGTCCAGGCCACCCCGGCAGCCGAGATGCCAAACACCAGGACCTTGTGGGCACTGATCCACTCAACCAATCCATTGACCTGGGGACTGAAGAAGTCGCCGAACTTCCAAACCAGTGTGAGCCTGACCACGGTGCCCGTGATATTGAGGGCCATGAATGTCCTGGCTTTGATTCCTGCGGCCCCGGACAAGGCGGAGATGATGTTGTTTGGCATGGCAAAAATGAAGAAGTACGCGTACTTTCCAAACCAGCGCTCCATGTCTCGTACCAGTGGCCCATAGGTGCGTGAACGCCGCTCGGTCCAAGCAATGGCCTTGTCCCCGTGCCAGTAGCCCAGCAAGAAGTAGAGCGGATCAGTGGCCAACAAGCGAAGGAATGCCACCGTGAAGAAGGGGATAACCGTGGTGTTGGGGATGGCGAGAACCAGGTTTCGTGTTCGGGCGTTGAGGGCGATCAGGGCCAGCGGACGGTTCTCGACGATGGTGACAAGAACCAGATCTCCGGCCCAGGCCGTAGCCATTGACAAGGCGGCCAGGCCGATAAAGATCCGAGTGACACCCTTGGATGGGGGACGGCCGGGCCCAGACGTCTTGATTGATCGGAGAGCATCAGCGAGGGCCACCGCCAGAGTCTGGCAGCCCGGTGACCCAATCTGGCGTCCGTCAGCCAGATTCTCGACCGGAGCCGTTGTTGGTCCACCGTCGATCTGGGTTCAGTGTGCAGGCTCGCGTGCCGCTAGTGGACGCGAACCGCACATTGGAAGCAAACCCGACGGAGTTAACAAAGGGTCGAGGCCAGAGCATCCAGAGCGGCGCGATGACCGCTCATGCCATGAACTCCGCCGCCGGGGGGAGTGGAGGCCGAGCACAGGAAAAAGCGGGGGTTGGGGGTTCGGTATGCGTGCAATGACCACAGTGGTCGGGCCAGAAGTTGACTAACCGTGTGGGCTCCACCGCTGATGTCGCCACCAATATTGTTGGCGTTGTAGTCCTCATACCAGCGCGGCCCTGCCGAGTGACGAGCGATGATGGTGTCGCGAAACCCCGGGGCGAAGCGTTCGATCTGGTTCTCGATTTGTTCGGTCATGTCGAGCGTTGATCCGTTGGGAACATGGCAATAGGCCCACAGTGTGTGGCCATTGTCGGGAGTCCGGCTGGGATCGAAGGCACTTTGCTGCCCGACCAGGACGAATGGCTTGTCCGGGTGTTGTCCGTTATTGACCTGGGATTCAGCGTCGTTGATTTCGTTGATGGTTCCGCCAACATGAACGGTTCCAGCCTTGCGGACGTCTGGATTCGTCCAGGGAATTTGCTCACTCAGCGCGTAGTCGAGCTTGAATACCCCAGGCCCAGGTCGAAACCTGGTCAGTCGTTTCCGGTAACGGTCGGGAACAGCATCGCCGACAATGCCAAGCATCTGGCCGGGTGACAGATCAAAAAGCACGATCTTTGACGGTGGAAGATCGGCCAAGGATCGAACGGCACGACCGCAGCGAATGTCCCCTCCAAGATCAGCCAGGATGGAAACCAGGGCCTCGCTCAGACGTCCTGATCCTCCTCGAATCATCGGCCAGCCACCAACATGGGCCAAACTGGCCAGGAGCAAACCAAATGATGCGGTCAAGGGACGGGTTAGTGGAAGAAATGAATGGGCGGCCGCACCGGCGAACAGTCCCTTGGCTTCCTGTGTCTTGAATGCTCGTGCGGCGATCTGGGCTGAGGGCAGAGCACGAACGCCGAAACTGGCCATGGCGATCGGGCTCTTGGGAACGTGCAGAACCGGGCCAAGTAGCTCTGGTGCCAGCTTGTCCCAATGCTGTGTGACCCAGCCAACCAGATTCTGCCATTGTCGTCCATCTTTCCCAAGGCCCGTGACCGTCTCCTGTAGGGACCGATGGGCCAGCCCGGCACTCCCACCATCGAGTGGATGAGCAAAGGGGATCTCGGGCTGAACGAGTTCGGCACCATGCTGCTGGAGATCGAGACTCTGGAAGAACGGCGAGGCCGCCGCCATGGGGTGAATGGCAGAGCAAACATCGTGTTGGTAGCCGGGCAAGGTCAGCTCGGCGGTTCGCATACCGCCCCCCGGGGTTGATGACGCCTCAAGAACAAGAACGCTTCGCCCAGCCCGTGCCAGTGTGATTGCAGCAGCCAACCCGTTTGGGCCAGCGCCAACAATGATGGCGTCAAGCTTCGCATAGGGAAATCGGGTTGTGTTTGATGCAGACTCTGGCATTGCCGACAGTATTGCCGCCTGATGCTTCTTTGGCGGTTCTTCGGTGGGAGTATTGCCAGATAGCGTCGTGCTGGTGTCAGATACCACCTCTCATGAAGTAGATCGCAACTGGCGATTTCTTCGCAAACCCTTCTGGCTGTTCTCCCACGTCTTTGTCGGGACTGCGCTCTGCCTCTTCGTTGTTGCCGCCTTCTGGCAACTTGCCCGCTGGGATGCGCGCAAGGAGACAAACGAAATTATCCGCTCTCGGTCCGATGCACCCGCCCTGACCATTTCTGAGGCTCTGACTCGGCCAACGGAGGATCTGGACTATGTACAGATAGTTGACTCGGGGCGCTTTGTTGAGGCCAACCTGATTCGGGTCGCCAACCGCTCCTTTGATGGTCAAGCCGGGGATTGGATGGTCGGACTGTTCGAGACTGATGATGGTCAAACCATCCTGGTCAACCGCGGCTTTGCCCCTCGCGAGGCCGAGACTCGTGAAGAAGACAATACGACAAAAATTGAAGGTTGGCTCAGGCTGTCTCAGCTGAAGGAAACCTTTGGGGCCACCGACAACGGAACAAGTGAGCGCGTGCCCCGGCTGGATGTTGACAAAATTTCCGAACGAATTGGCACGACGGTTGCTCCAGTTTGGGTGCAACAACGCCACCAGGAGGTATCCACCTATCCGCTTTCGATGCCTTTGCCCGAACTCAACAACGGACCCCACTTCGGCTACGCCGTGCAATGGATGATCTTCACGGTGCTTACTAGCGGGGCCTATGTGCTCGTCCTGAGAAAGAAATCTCTAGAAGTCACCGGGTCGGACTAGCCTCTGGGCCAATGCCCCACTCATCCTCCCCCGCGATCTTGGCTCTCCTAGGGCTCCGTCTCAAAGGATTCGCTCCGACCGAGCAGGTCGCGGCCTTGGTTGGGCTGAGCGAAGCAGCGGTTGAGGCAGTTTTGCAAGAAGCATCGGCCTCTGATCAGGCCGTCTTCCGG
This sequence comes from Actinomycetes bacterium, assembly GCA_024280015.1. GTDB lineage: Bacteria > Actinomycetota > Acidimicrobiia > Acidimicrobiales > SZUA-35 > JAJRQY01. Next base: position 11,258 of record JAJRQY010000007.1, on the reverse strand, counting down.
GATGGGCGTCGCACTGGATGGGCCCTAAAGCCCAACGGACGAGCCAGAATCGAGCAGCTACTACTCGAAGAGCTTGATGAAACTGGCTGCCGCGAGCTCACGCAGTCGGCCTATGACCGCTTCTTGGCCCTCAACGGCACAATGCTTCAGGTGTGTACCGATTGGCAGGTCAAAGATGCTGACGCACAAGTACTGAACGACCACGAAGACCCGGCTTATGACAATGCCGTTATCGCAGACCTGGCAAAGCTCAATGACGCGGTGCAGCCCATTTGTGTTGAACTTGCCAACAAGCTGGATCGATTCTCCATCTATTCCAACCGGTTCAGTGCGGCGCTGACCAAGGTGCAATCCGGCGAGCGTGACTGGTTTGCCGCCCCAATCAAGGAGTCGTATCACACGGTCTGGTTTGAGCTTCATGAAGACTTGCTCGCCACCCTTGGGATCGACCGAGCAACAGAGAAAGCCCACTAATGCATACCCCTAGCCCCACCCGATTTGGCCGTGTGCTCACCGCCATGGTCACCCCCTTTCATGCCGATGGCGGGCTGGACCTGGACGGAGTGCAGGACTTGGCCCGCTACCTGGTCGCCAACGGCAACGATGGTGTCATCGTTGCTGGCACGACCGGAGAATCAGCAACCCTGACTCTGGATGAACAGATCGAAGTCATCACCGCGGTTCGAGAAGCCATCCCTGACCACCACCTGGTTGCTGGTGCGGGAAGTAACGACACTCGCAATGCCGTCACCAATACCGAACGAGCTACCGCCGCTGGTGCTGACGGAATCCTCACGGTCACGCCCTATTACAACCGGCCCTCCCAAGCAGGCATCGAGGCACATTTCCGTGCGGTTGCTGCTGCCACCGACCTGCCAGTCGTTATCTATGACCACCCAGGAAGAACCGGACGCAAGGTTTCTGAAGCGGTCCTTCTGAGCTTGCTTGAATTGGACAATATTGTTGGCATCAAGGATGCAGCCGGAGACCCATCGGCAGCGGCACAGCTCTTGTCCCGGGCGCCGGACGACACTGACTGGTACTCCGGTGATGACAGTCTGACGTTGCCGCTTCTCGCAGTTGGTGCTTGCGGAGTCATCGGCGTTGCCACCCACTGGATAGCGGCCGAGATGCAAGAAATGATCGCCGCCTTCCAGAAGGGGGACGTTGGAGTCGCAACCGAACTCAATGCTCGCATGATTCCGTCCTTTGTCTACGAAGGATCTGATGAAGCCCCCAACCCGGAGCCATCCAAGGTCATGATGAACCTGCTTGGTGTTTCGGTTGGTCCCTGTCGCCCACCCATGGGATTCGCTCCCGATGATCTCGTGGATCAAGCAAGAGAAGTACTAGTCGGATTGGACCGGAAAGCCTGATGGCTCAACAAACAAAATCGAAGAAGCAGTCCTCAAAGAAGCCAGCCAAGAAGAACAGTGACGTTCGAGTTGTCTTCCTTGGCGGGCTTGGCGAAATTGGCCGGAACTGTGCCGCCATCGACCTCGAGGGCAAGATCATGCTCATCGATGTTGGCCTCATGTTCCCCGAAGACGACATGGCAGGAATCGACCTCGTCCTACCGGACTTCACCTGGCTCAAAGAGAACGCCGACCGGGTCATTGGCATGGTGGCCACCCATGGACACGAGGACCACATCGGGGCCCTCAGTTTCTTGCTGGAACACATCCCACTCCAGATCATTGGATCGCCGCTGACCATTGGCTTGGCCCGCAACCGCATCGAAGAGCGGGGCATGCTCAAGCAGGCCACGTTCATCGAGGTTAGTGACAATGACCGCATCCAGGTCGGCCCCTTCGACATGGAGTTCTTTCCGGTAACGCACTCCGTGCCCCACGGATTCGCCACCGCCTTCCACACACCACAAGGTGTGATCCTGCATTCGGGCGACTTCAAACTGGACATGACGCCGGTCGATGGGCGCCTCACCGACCTGGCCGGAATCGGCCACATGGCCAAGGACGATGGTGTCCGACTGTTTTTGTGTGACTCGACCAATGCTACCAATCAAGGATTCTCCGAATCGGAGACCTCGATCGGGCAGTCCATCCACGATCTGTTCCGATCAAAAGAAGGCCAGCGCATCATCGTTGCCTGCTTCGCCAGTCACATCCACCGGGTACAGCAGGTAGCAGATGCAGCCATTGCTAACGGTCGAATCGTGGCCACCCTCGGCCGTTCCATGAACAAGAACGTGCATTTGGCCCGCCAAATGGGTTTGCTCAAGATCCCTGACACCCATTTGCGCAAGATTGAAGACATCGAAGACATCGACGACGCCAACCTGTGCATCATCTCAACCGGTTCACAGGGTGAGCCAATGTCGGCCCTGGCCCGGATGGCAACCGGTGACAACCGCTGGCTGACGTTGCACGAGAACGATTGTGTGATCTTGTCGTCTCACCCCATTCCTGGCAACGAATCCAGCGTGACCAGAGTGATTGATGGACTCCTTCGTAAGGGAGCCGAAGTCATTGACTCCAGCACCCACCGGGTTCACGCCACCGGGCACGCCAAGGCTGAGGAGCTCAAGGTCATGCACTCCATCGTGCAACCGGAATGGTTCATTCCCGTTCACGGCGAATACCGGCATATGACCGAGCATGCGCACCTGGCCACCCAGATGGGGATGAGTGCGGACAGGGTGCTGATTTGCCAAGACGGACAGTCGGTCGTGCTTAGTGACGATGGCCTGCGTCGGGGTGATGATGTTCCCGCCGAGTACATCTTCGTGCAGGGCAAGCTGGACGATATGGATCCGACCGTTATCACCGAGCGTCGAGTTCTTGGAACTGATGGCTTCGTTTCCGCCATCATCTCGCTTTCCATCGTCGGACCAAACGTCGAGATGCTCGGCGAGCCTGAAATTGCCAGCCGAGGCTGGGTGCACGGGGATGAGGGAGACCAGATCCGTAAGGAAGCCATGCACATCGTGCGGACCGCGGTCGAGAACGCCTTGAAGGATGGTAAGCGAACGCGTCAAGAGTTGGAGCGGATTGTGCGCCGTGCTCTTGGCCGATTCGTGAATCAGCGGACCCGTCTGCGGCCCATGATCGTTCCGGTAATTCTGGGTGCCCACGAGGGCGCGGAGAAGTCGAAGAAGAAAAGGTAAGGCGCCATCGGCAAGGGCTCCCTCACAGTGGCGAGCCAACCCGCTAGGGTGATCACACTGTGGCTACATCGAAACGGACTTCAACATCCGGTCGCGGGGCTGCGGGCGGACGACCAACTCGTCGCACATCCCGTGCGGCCGAGGCAAAGCGCCGCGCGCAGAAGCAGAGGGAGGTCCGCGGTCTTACCTTGATTGCACTTGGCCTCGTCCTTGGCCTTGCCCTTTACACCGGAGCAACCGGAATCGTCGGACGATTCCTCGCTGACCTCACGGGCGCCTTTATTGGTTTGTCCCGGTTCCTCCTCCCGCTGGTGCTCCTGGTCATTGGCTGGCATCTGCTGCGAACGGACCCGCCAAAGGCACGGACGAAGAAGAAGGACGGGAGGTCATCGGGGGAACTCCTTGCATGGACCCTGCTTGCTGTATCCATCTTTAGCTTCCTCGACCTTGTTGGTGGCAGGCCCCCACGCAATGCTCCCTTCGGAGACCTAGCCCGTGCTGGTGGTTGGTTCGGAGTGTTCACCGGTGGAACCTTGGAACGCTATTTCGGGAGTTGGGGCGAAATCATCCTTACCGTCACCATGTTCCTCATTGCTCTTGTCTTGCTGACCAGCCTTTCGGCTGGTTCGGCGGCCGACATTGTGGCCGAGAAGAGTGGACGAGTGCGCGACAACCTGGCCGACCGCCTGGTTGCCAATGCTGAGGAGGCAGAAGAAGCCGGTCGAGTATGGCCCTGGCAGCGTCTCTTTGGCGGCGGCGCCAACTCCGACGGAACAAGTGCCGCTCCTCGGGCGAAACAGCCCGCTCCATTCGATGACCCGAGTCTTGATCCTCAAGATCTAGGCGACGACAACTCCGAAACCTATATCGACCTGCGAGCCGGAGATTCGGGTTGGAAGTCCGACGAGCCATATGACCACGGCGGGGAAGGCTCACAGCCTCCACTTGCTCCTGATGATGGCGGCTGGGCCAGCGCCGCGCCAGAACCGGTCATCGAGGTGCCAGCCAGTGCTCCCGTTGGCTCGATGGCTCTGGCTAAGCCGCAGCCGACAAAGGGCGATTGGCAGCTTCCCTCCATTGACTTCCTTGATCTGAGCACGGGCCAGGACGTCGACCGAGCCAGTGTTGAGAAACGTGGTCGCGAGCTTGAACACGCGCTAGCTGAGCACGGGGTCGAAACCCGCCTGATCGGAGTCGTTGTCGGCCCAACGGTTAGTCGCTTCGAACTTGAGCTTGGACCCGGAGTAAAGGTGGCTCGTGTCACCAGTCTCAATCGGGATATCGCTTACGCCATGGCTACTCCCGATGTTCGTATCTTGGCCCCTATTCCCGGCAAACAAGCCATTGGTGTTGAGGTCCCCAATCTGAAGCGTCAAATGATTACGGTCGGCGACCTGTTGGTTTCTGAAGAAGCCCAAGCCGCCACCCATCCGTTGGAGGTCACCCTTGGACGAGACATCACTGGCAAGACGGTCATCGCTAACTTGGCAAAGATGCCTCACCTTCTGGTTGCTGGTCAGACGGGTTCGGGCAAGTCCAGCTGTATCAACACCATGCTGACGGCCTTGCTGACCCGCTGTACGCCTGATGATGTTCGTCTCATCCTGGTTGACCCCAAGCGGGTTGAGATGACCCAATATGAAGGCCTGCCTCACCTCTTGACCGAGGTTGTCACTGATCCCAAGAAGGCAGCCAATGCGCTGGCTTGGGGTGTACGCGAGATGGAGCGTCGCTATGACCTGCTCTCCGAGGTGCATGTCCGTGACATTGATGGCTACAACGCAGGGGTAGCCGAGGGTCGTCTTGACCCGATTCCCAGCCCGGACGGTGGGTCGACCGAGCGAGAGAAACTCAGCTATATCGTCATCATTCTTGACGAGCTGGCTGACCTGATGATGGTGGCTGCTCGTGACGTCGAAGAGTCCATCTGTCGTATCGCCCAGAAGGCTCGCGCCGTTGGCATCCACCTGGTGATAGCAACCCAGCGGCCATCCACCAATGTGATTACCGGCTTGATCAAGGCCAACGTGCCTGCTCGCCTGGCCTTCGCGGTTTCCAGCCTGACCGACTCTCGTGTTGTGCTTGACCAGAAGGGTGCGGAGAGTCTGGTCGGCCGCGGTGATGGCCTACTGCTGGACGGCACCACCAGCACCCCGACCCGGTTCCAGGGTGCATGGGTGACCGAGAAGGAAGTAGCAACACTTGTTGCTCATTGGAAGGCCCAAGCCCCCGAAGTTGTCTTCGACAGCCGAGTGCAGGGCGAAGAGCAGACCGAAGCGGCGCTGGCTCTGCCTGGTGGTACGACCGGTGATGAGGGTGACGATGAACTCGTCATGCAAGCCATGGAACTTATCGTGCGCTCCCAGCTTGGTTCGACCTCGATGTTGCAGCGCAAGCTGCGAGTCGGGTTTGCTCGTGCCGGTCGACTGATGGACATTCTCGAAGAGCGAGGTGTGGTCGGGGTATCGCATGGTTCGAAGGCTCGTGAGGTCCTTATGACTTCGGAGGATTTGGACAATGGCCGCTGGCCAGCCGCCATGCGTGCTGGTGCTCCCGCTCCAACCCCGGCTCCCGCTCCAACCCCCGCCCCAAGCCCAGTCACAACTCCAGAGCAGGTACCCGTCGCAAACGGTGGTTCCAGCACCTCACCGACCAAGCCCGTCCCCGCTCCGGTTGTGAGCACCCAGTCCGAACCTCCTCGCAAGAAAACGACTCCCGCGCTCGCGACACTCGGCGCGTCACCGTCGGCGGAACTCACCACAACGCTTTCCCCAAGGCCGGAAGAGCTCACCGATGATCCCGACGGACAACAGCTTGTGATTGAGGATGACGAGTTCGCCACTGGCGACATTGATCCGGCTCTGGCACCGCCTCCCGGCTATCGCTTCCCTGACTAAGCAGAACTGGAAGTGAGCTAAGCAGTATGGTCATCGGGCTGTTGGCCGTTCTAGGCGGCATTGTTCTGTTGTGGAAGGCGGCCGATGAATTTGTCGATGGCGCGGCTGGACTGGCCAAGATATTGGCGGTTCCGCCTTTGGTAATCGGCGCTGTTGTCGTCGGTTTTGGAACCAGTGCTCCGGAGATGCTGGTCTCAGGGCTGGCCGCCGTTCAAGGGGAAAGTGACCTTGGTGTTGGCAATGTCATTGGCTCCAATATCGCCAACCTCTCGCTGATCCTGGGTGCGGCCGTCCTTCTCATCACCATCAAGATTGACTCAGCCGTATTGCGACGCGAGGCTCCGCTGGCCACTGCAGCGGCGATCGCCTTCGCCGTCGCCGTGCAGGGAGGAATACAGGCTTGGGAGGGTGGTGTACTGCTGGCCCTGATGATTGGAGTGCTGTACCTCTTACTGAGTTCCCCCGGGCCTGACGTTGCCTTAGAGATTGAGGTCGAAGAAGATCTCGATGGCTCCGAGGGGACGACCAGATCCTTAGGGATCCGGACGCTGCTTGGTTTGGGCGGAACGGTTGGGGGAGCCTGGATTCTGGTCTGGGGAGCAACTGACATTGCTGATCAGCTTGGCGTCAATAGCGGGTTTGTTGGCCTGACCCTGGTGGCACTAGGAACCTCGCTGCCCGAGCTGGTGACCGCAGTTACTGCTGCACGGCGGGGACACGATGAACTGATCATCGGCAATCTGCTTGGCAGCAACTTGTTCAACTCGTTGGCTGTTGGTGCGGTGATTGGTCTCCTGGGCGATGGGGCAGCTCCAGACAACTCGCTCACCGGCCAGGGTGTGCTCATCATGCTTGTTGTCTGCATCGGGGTCTTTCTTGCCATGATCGGACGCAAGGCCATGAAACGGCTGGACGGAAGTGTGCTGTTAGGGGTTTTTGTCGGCTTCCTGATCCTTTCATCCCTCACGACCTAGCCGGCCTACCGGGTTGAGGGTCTGCGGGACTTGGGGAACGCAACTATGCGGGCTCCGCGACCAGGAGAGGGTCGCCAAGCCCGCATAGTTCGCCTCCCAGTAATGGTTGAGCCGGATCCCGGCATCAGGTTGTGCGGAGTTCGGCGCAGGCGCGAGTGTGGGTAGTCTGGGTTCATGATCGATTTCGACCATCTGGTGATTGCTGGACCGAACCTGGCTGAGCTGGTTCGGCTGGTTGAGGAATCGACTGGCGTTCGTTCCGTCCCCGGTGGCCCACATCTTGGCCTTGGTACGACCAACGAACTGATCGGTGTTGGGCCCTCAACCTATGTCGAGCTCATTGGTCCGGACCCAAAGCAACCGGACCACCAAGGACTGCGCCCGTTCGGAATCAATGAGCTGACCGAGCCAACCCTGGTGACGTGGGCGGTTGCGGTATCGGACATTGACGCCGCGCTTGCGGGAGTTGTTGCTGCTGGCATTGACCCAGGCCAATCCTTGCCAATGTCTCGGGTTCGGCCTGATGGTGTGAAGCTGAGTTGGCATCTGGCGGTGCCACCATCACCAGACCTTGGGGGAGTGATGCCGTTCTCGATCGACTGGGGCGCGGAAACGCCACACCCTGCTGGGTCCTTGTCTCCCGACTTGGAGATTGTCGACCTGACCCTGAGTCATGAGAACCCCCAACCCATCAAAGCAGCAATCGCTGCCATCGCCGAGGGAGCAATCACCATCGCTACCGGACCTCCAACGATGTCGGTGACGTTGCGCGGGCCGGGTGGGGACCTCCGGCTTTGACATTTCTGCCACGAGCCTTGTGGCGGCTCTTTCTGGCCATAGCCGGGCTTCTGCTCGTTGGTCCGCTGGTGTCGATGGCATCAGCCCATGCCGGTTTGGTGGCATCTTCGCCTGCTGATGGCCAATCCGTTGGCGGCTTGATGGAGCAGATTGATCTGGTCTTCAATGAGGCTGTCAACGCGCCTGGGGTGATCGTCACTGGTCCGGCGGGTCTCCTGGTGGATGCTGTGGTGGACCAGCCGAGCCCGAACCATTTGAGGATTACCCTTGCTGCTCCGCTGGAAATCGAGGGCAGCTACCGAGTTGACTACCAACTGGTCTCTGTCGATGAGGATCCACTCTCCCTGAGGCTTGACTTCGCCTATGAGAACGGGGCGGACCCCGCATCGCCCGTCGTGGCTTCGGTGGTGTCCGAAGCTAAGGACGGTGGCTTTGCTTGGATCGTTGTTGGTGGGTTAGTGCTTGTCGTTGCCACTCTCGGGTGGCGGTTCGTTCGGTCTCGGCGAGCCCTTCACCAGTACAGCTAGCGCAACCGGACCAGTCGGGCTCGCAATGCGGCAGCGGGAGTTGCCGATGTCTCTTCTGCCTCTGGCTCGGTGTCGGGAGGTGCGGCCTCGGTGGTTGTCGTCTCCGGAACCGTGGTTGTTTCTGGGACCGTGGTTGGTGGCACCGTGGTTGGTGGCACCGTTGTTTCCGGGAGAGAGATTGGTGGCTCCGTAGTTGGTGGCACCGTTGTTTCTGGGACCGTAGTTGGTGTGTCCGGCTCGGGCACCGTTGCGGTGACCTCGATCTGCTCCTCGGTCTCCATCTGATACGTCTCGACCTCGGTAGTGACGTTGCCTGCGATGTCGGTGGCCGTCGCTGTCACCTCATAGGTGGTGAGGAAGAGCGTCGGCTCCGAAGTATCAGGCTCGGTTCCTCCGGCTGTTTCTTCGGTTCCTCCGGCTGTTTCTTCGGTTCCTCCGGCTGTTTCTTCGGTTCCTCCGGCTGTTTCTTCGGTTCCTCCGTCACTGTCCCCGGCATCGTCAGCAGTGATCAGCACACTGCTCCGCACCTTCGTCTCCAGGCTGCAGTCGGCTAGCTCAACCGAGTCTGACTCACCGTCATCGTTCTCATCTGAGTCTTGTTCATCGTTATCGTCGATGGTGATGAGGAGCAAGCCGGAGCCAGAGTCCTCGGCTGTACAGGTCGGTGTTGGTTCGGTCGTTCGGAAAGCACCCTTGACGAATCCGTGGATCCCAACCGATGGCCCCTCGCTGTCGAATGAGACTTCAAGGCTTCCCTTTGAGCAGTTCTCCTCAAGATCGCATGCTTCGTCGGACCAATAGGTGTGGGTGCCTTCCTTGTCGACAGGGGTCGGAGCGAGGCTGGTTTCCTCTAGCCCGACTTGTGGTTCGGGGTCCGACACTGTCCAAATGATTTCTGACTCCGTGTTGATCCAGCCAGCTTCGTTTGTCTCAGCCGACAAGGTCGGTGTCACCCATGGCCGAGTGTGGGCGGGTTCAGTGACAGTTGAGTCCGCATCTTCGTTGAGCTTGATGACGAGGCTGTTGATATTGAAGGTGATGGCCGGAACGGTGAACGAGAGAGGATGGCCCTCATCAATGGTTAGTGAGGTCGGTCCAACTTCTTCCTCCACCAGGTCAGTCGAGGCGATTGAACCAATGGGCAGCACGACGTGGAAGCTGGAGGAGTCTGAGTCGTACTTGGGTCGACCCGATGCGTACCACGGAGTCGTATCGTCGCTGGTGGCTCCGACGAGTTGATCAAAGACGATGGTGGCGTTATCGACAGCGCCGTCTTCGTGATCGAGGACCTTGACCTCGAATTGGGCCGCGGGGACGAGGAAGTCCCGGACCGTGGACTCGGCGAAGACCAGATCCTCGTAGACCAAACGAACGGTTGGTCCCTCGCAGCACTCGATCACTTCGACGCGATAGGCGGCACCAGCAATGAGGTTGGTCTCATAAGTCCCATCATTATCCTCGCCGGTGTAGGTGACCTGGGCCCCCAATTCGTCTGTACCGGATCGATAGAAGTTGATGCGGAGCGAGTGTGATCCCGGAGACAGCTCACCGAGAATCTCTAGACCGGCTTTCCCTGAGAGCTTGACGCTGGTCGGTGCCACCAAGGTGATGCGGACAGTGTTTGTGCCGTCGGGCGTCGGAGCAATGGGATCGGGATCAGACGGACTATCGGTGGTGCCAGGAGAGGTGGTGTCAGGGCCGGTCGTGTCAGGAGAGGTGGTGTCAGGGCCGGTCGTGCCAGGAGAGGTCGTGTCAGGAGCAATGGTGGTGGTGCCTTGGTCAGTGGTGGTGGGTCCGGCTGTGGTTGGAGATTCGAGCTGAGTCGTCGTTGGTTGATCGTCGGCGATTGTTGTGAGAGGAGTGGGCCCAGCCAATGTGGGTTCGGTGTCTCCGTCCAGGTCACCTTCGAGAAGCACCAGGGGGGTTGACTCGGTGGTCGTGGTCTCCAACAATGTCGAAGTTGTCGAAGTCGCGGCCTGGATTGACTCGGGTACTGATGACTCTGTTGATGTCGGTACAGCAGTCGTTGGCTCAGTAACTGTTGTCGTAAGAGTCGATGTGGTCGTACTGGGCCCGCTAGTTGGGACGGTCGTGGTGCTGCCGGTCGTGGTGCTACCGGTCGGATTTCCGGTAGGAACTGTCGTGGTCAGGATCGTTGTAGTTGGGATCGTTGTAGTTGGTACCGGGTCAGATGGGCCGCCATCATCTTGCCCCGCCCCGCCAAGAACTTCGAACTGGAAGGTGGTCTTCACGCCATCTGCTAGCTGTAGTGTTGGCAGGCGAACTTCGCTCGAAGACGTTCCGATCGGTAGAACGGTTCGAGTCTCCCCATTCTCATTTGTTGGTGAGGCATAGACCCGGGCCGACCACGTTGCTTTGGCGTTGCTTCCGCTGGCCGTTGGAACGACGATGATGGCGTCAGAAACCGGTTCTCCGGCCTCGCTAATCACTTCGAAGACAACTTCAACCGCGGGAACGGTCAGGTCGAGGGAGGTGGCCTGGTCGAAACGCAAATCCCGGAAGCTCAGGGTGACCGTTGGCGCATTGCAGCAAACAACGACGTCAACTCGGTAGGTGATGTCGGTCCGAAGGTCGGCACTGTAGTCACCGGTATTGGTGAGACCGGTGTAGACAATGGATAGTGCGCGCTCGTCTGTTTCCTGATTGAAGAAGTTCAGTCGCAAGAGATTGGGTCCGGGGACAACGCTCGCACCCAACCGCAGCCCAGCCTGACCACTAACCTTCACCGTTGCCGGTTGTGCCTCAGTCGTCGTTGTTGGCTCAGTTGTCGTCGGCTCAGTTGTCGTCGGCTCAGTTGTCGTCGGCTCAGATGTGGTTGCCGGTTCGGAAGTTGTCGGGGCTGTCGGCTGAACCGTTGTCTCAGCGGTGGTGGCTACAGCCGTGGTGGCTACTGCAGAGGTGGGCGCAACGGTGG
>JAJRQY010000006.1 GCA_024280015.1 Actinomycetes bacterium | reverse complement strand
CGGATCGGGTGATCTGGGGGGATCAGGTCCTCGGTGCTCAGCGACGACAGCATCGACAACTGTTTTTCAGGGGTTCCACGCATGAGTCCAGCATGACGGAATCCGGTGCGAATCGCGAGCCCTTTTTCAGCACCCTGCTAGTGCCCGGGCGCAGCAGACGCGACAACAGATCGACAAACGATGTCTTGTCACCCCAACCGATTGACGTCAGGCGTATTGGGTCGCGGCCACAACTCGGTCGACGAATTCCGACGCGCTGGACTCGATCCGGTCACGGCGGATAGTTGCTCCACCAATCACATTTCCACCCAAGCGAGTCACAACCCCGGTGAGCTTCTCCAACGTCTTTCCCGCCTTGATGGCGTAGGTGCAATAAACCGCGGTCGTTTTGCCCTCGATGACTGGTAGCTGGGAGATGCGTCCGACACCACCAGGGCGCTGTCCAGCAAGAATCAGTCCGTCGGTCCAAGTGCCAATGACCACAAGGTCCGCATCAGACAAGGCCTGCATGTCGACGTCCTTGGTAGAACAACAAACAGTCTCGATCCCAGATCGGGTTAGCTCTTCGGCGATCACCCACCCGGCTTTGGCGGTGTTCCCAGTGAGACTCTCGTAGATAACGATTCCCTTCATGGCTGAAGAACCTACACCACTAGGATGGCTCTCATGCTTGATCGTCGATATCGGATCTCCATCACCTACTGCGTGCCCTGAAACTATTCCCCTCGTGCCGTGCGCGCGACACAAGATCTGCTATTCAACTATCAGCACATCATCGCTGAGCTGACGCTGGTTACTGGAAGCAAGGGAGTTTTTGACGTTAGGGTTGATGGCGAATCTCTGTACTCCAAAGCCGAGACTGGCCGGCACGCCGAGGATGGCGAAGTTTTGGCCCTGTTTGCCGATCTGGTTGGCCCAGAGGTTCCCCTCTATGACTCCTGAGCCGTGCTCCCTTGACTAACGATCAATCACCTGAACCTGACTCCGAGAGCGAGGCCGAACCTTTCGTTCCCCGGCTTGTCAACACCATCCCGGTCACGGACCCGTTCGACCCTCGAATCGAGGTATTTCAAGGCCTACGCGATCACTCCCTGAGGATGCGGCGTGAACGATGGGGCGACATGAAGGGTGTCTTTGTGGCCGAGGGTGATCGTGTGGTCGAACGAGCCCTCAACGCCAGCTACGAGCTGGTCTCGATCCTCATTGACGGCAAGCGGAAGAAGGAGATGCCAGGCGTCATTCCCGACGAGGTGCCTGTCTATGCTGCCGCACCCCAGGTATTGGAGCAGATCACCGGCTATCACCTTCATCGTGGTGCACTGGCCTGCTTCCATCGTCGACCAGTGCCACCCCCGTTAGAGATTCTCCGCGAGCAATCGGTCCGAACCATCGTCGTTGCTGAGGCCATCAACAACCCCACCAATATGGGCGTCATCTTGCGCTGTGCCGCCGCTCTCGGTGTTGATGCCTTCTTGTTGGACCCCAGCTGTTGTGATCCCCTCTACCGCCGGTGTGCCCGAGTCAGCATGGGAGAAGCTTTCTCCCTCCCCTACGGACGGCTGGATGCGTTCCCAACCGGGCTCGACATCATCAAAGAGCAAGGGTTCAAGACACTCGCCCTCACTCCCGGCGAAGATGCCATCGACTTGGGGGATCTGGTCCTCGACCCAGACCAGCGGGTCGCCATCCTCCTCGGCGCTGAGGGACCAGGACTGACCGTTGGCGCTCTCGAGGCTGTCGAACAACGAGTTCGTATTCCCATGTCCGGCACCGTCGATTCCATCAACGTCGGCTCGGCTTCCGCTGTTGCTTTCTACGGCGTGCAACAGGCTCGGCGAACTATTGGAATCTGAGGGGGCGGAGCGGGCCGCCCGAAGAAGCCCACCCACCGCTAGGTGTACATCGCTTGGTTCGTCCAGACGAACCGGGAACGGCAGCCGGGCCAAGCGATTCCCCGAGGGATCCTTGACCATGGCCAACAATCCATAGCGATCGATTTGTACCAACGCGGCCTCGCTAGCAAGCCAGCGTCCGCCGAGAGTCTTGGCCATGAGGAGAAGGTCCTCGCCCAGGCGATCAGCGATGGACACGACCAAATCATCAGCTAACTTGGCCAACGGATCGGGCTCCGCTCCAGCCAGATCCTGGGGTCGAAGCCAGTGCTCTGAGCCAGTCTCATCCGTCCAGCAGACTCGAAGAGGAACTAAGCGAAGCCAGGAGTAGTCCAAGGACTCGACCTGGGTTTGTAGGTGGGAATGATCCTGCAAGAAGCGCCCTTGTAAGTCCAGTTGCTGGAGACCAGGGATGGCAACCAGGTCACCCTGAATGAGAAGCCGATCACCGATCGTCATACTGGCCCGTGAATCTTGTCGGGCTCGGATCACATGGGTGGAGAGATTGGAGATGACCGTTACTGGTGCTCCGGTGCCGTCATCAACGATTGGGGTGATGCCAACCACCGGGCGGCCGTCGATATCCACGCAGGCCAAGGCGGCATGCGGAGAGGCGGCCAACAGGGTCCGGGCGCGCTCAGGAAGCGTAGGCTCTATTGCAGACTGATCTTGCATCAAGAATCAATCGGCATCTCATGGCACCAACTTAACGAAACACGTCGATCCGGTGACGGCCCCAGATCGCCTTGGCTCAGCCCCAGAAGGTGAGAAGCCTCTGGACAAACCGATCGGGGTCAACGAGATGCGGGTAGTGACCGTAGTCCTCCCACAACTCGGTCACAGCTCCCGGGATCATGGCCGACAGCCAGTCGGCGTAGTCAGGGCCAGGATCGGCACCGTGAAGCGACAAGTACGGGACAGCGTTTTTGGCGTAGCCCGCCATCGCGGCCTCAACCGTGGCACCAATCTCATCTTCAGAACCGTTGAAGATCATGTCCCAAACTCCGAGCACCATGTCCTGGTGAGGGCGGCGCATGGAGGCCATTTCCGCCTTTTTCTCTTCGCTCAGCTTCTCGCCGCTCAACTGTTCGAACAGACCCGCCATGACCACAGGGAAGGAGTCAGCGTCTCGAAGCATGCCCTCAACCTCAGAAAGCATTGCCTTGAAGGCACCAAGCTGGAGGGACTGGTCAACGTTTGTTACCGACCGTACCGGCATCGCTGCCCCAGCGGCTGAGACAACAATGCCCCCAAGTGAGTGACCAACGAGGTGGGGACGATCGAGTCCTGCGGCGGCGGCGACAGCGGCAACATCACTGGCCATGGAGGCCATATCGTAGTTGTCGGCGTCACCAGACTTTCCGTGCCCCCGAAGGTCCAACCAGACCACTCGGCCAGAGGGCGAAAGCAGGTCGGCAACCGGCTTCCAGAAAAGGGAGTTCTCGGTGATGCCGTGGACGAGGAGTACTGCGCCATCATCATCATTTACTGATTTGCCGGCTTCGTCCCAATAGATGGTCGTGCCGTCAGGGGTTGTGGTTTCACTCATGTCAACAGGGTGCCACACCAGACAACCGGTCGCTCAAATTGGACCGAATAGCAGCTCCGATGGAGCTACTGTGATGAGGTGCAATTCCAAGCGGGCAGCGCTTCTGCCAAGCTCGACCCCCAGCGTGGCGGCCGACTCTCGTCACTGAGAGTATTCGACCGAGAGCTTCTTGTTGGTCGTAACCAGTGTTCTGAATCAGACCCTGCCCTACCAATGCTTTGGGGCGTCTACCCCATGGTTCCGTGGGCAGGGCGTGTCCGTGAGGCCAGGTTTGTCTTTGACGGTGAGCTCCACCAACTTCGAGTCGATCCCGGAACCGGGCCACTGAATGACCACTCTCTTCACGGGGTCGGCTTTCTCCGCCCCTGGGACCAGATCGATGAACAGACGCTGGGTCTGCAATTGGATGACCATTGGCCCCTTGGTGGCAGCGTCACCCACCGAGTTCGGCTCACCGAAGAATCCCTAACCCTCACACTCTGCGTTAAGGCAGGAGCGCGCGCTATGCCCGCCATGGTTGGCTGGCACCCATGGTTCAGACGAGTCCTGTCCCCTGCAGCTGAGCCACTTCTGCTGTCCTTGGCTGCGGAGTCCATGTACGAGCTGGACGAGGACGACATTCCAACCGGCTCACTTGTCGCCATTTCCGACGGGCCCTGGGACAACTGCTTTACCGGCATCGCCGCGCCCATAACCCTGACCTGGCCAGGGCAGCTCCGACTCATCCTCACCTCAGATTGTGACCATTGGGTTGTCTATGACCGGCCCGAGCACGCCCTCTGTGTTGAGCCCCAATCATCGTCCCCCGATGTCTTCAACCATGCCCCCAATTCACTTGACCAGCGGTTGGAGCCAGGCCAGTCTCTCACCCGAAGCTTCACCCTCAGCTGGGTTGATCTCCGTCAGTCCCGCTAGCACGGCCCCACTCTCCATCCAAACATCATATTCATGCCACCCACAGACTCTCTACTCACCTTCGCCCTGGTATCGGTGGTCCTCATCGTCATTCCGGGCCCCAGCGTCATGTTTGTAATCAGTCGAGCCATATCAGCAGGACGAAGAACCGCACTGCTCACCGTGGCTGGCAACGCACTGGGTATTGCGGTGCAGGTCACTACGGTCGCCGCTGGACTAGGGGTTGTCCTCAGTCACTCAATCGTTCTCTTCTCTGCTTTCAAACTGATCGGGGCTGGCTATCTCGTTTTCCTCGGAATCCAGGCCATGGCGAAGTCGCGCTCAAGAAAACCACAGGGTGAACCGGGTGCAGAGGTTGTCGCTTCCACCGGACCCAGTGACTCGACAGGCCACAAGCCAGGCCTCACATCCCCAGCGCTCGACACCCGACGGAGTCTGGTTGATGGTTTCGTTGTCGGAGTAGCCAACCCCAAGCTGATTGTCTTCTTCGTCTCCTTTCTCCCCCAGTTCACGGCCCCCTCGGCTGGCGCACTGTGGCTACAGATTCTTGTTCTCGGGAGTGTCTTTGTTCTCATCGCCCTGGTGTTGGACAGTGTCTGGGCCATGGCGGCGGGAACCGCCCGCCACTGGTTCGCCTCTTCGCCCAGGCGTCTCCAGCGGCTCCAAGCAACAGGCGGAGCCGTCATGGTTGGACTCGGTCTGCGCCTCGCCTTCACCTCTGGCGACTAGGTTTCTGGATTACAGCTACTTTCCAGAAAATTCATCCTTTCGGAACACGCATCGCAATCCAACCAGGGCCCCAAGAGGGGCGACGCGAGGAAACGGACTTTTTTGTACGTTAAGGATCCGAGAGATCGACCCAGCACCGATGGCGGACCTTGGCGTTTGCGGCCCAGGTTCTGACCTCTGCCCGAAATCTCGTACGTACCCGAGCAGTCAGGCAAGCAACGCCATGTTTCGTTTCGTACAACATGGATCCTCCTTGGATTCAGGTTTCCTGGCCTTGGGGTCTTGGACTCTGCTTGCTCATTGTTCGGCCCTCGATATCGGGGCGTTTTCCCAAAGGCAGCGATCTGAGACCCGGAACGTCGCGGGAGCAGCGGTACTCCCTTAGGTCGTTGAACGACTCGCGTTTGAGGCTGTCACCCGTGACGAGACCAAGTGAAGAGCCCGAGTGGCCCTCGTAGCCCTATTGTGCACCAATGAGCGTCTGCGCCACCCCTCCTCAGACCCCAATTATTAGCTTCAGAGGGTGGAATGCGCCGACTGGACAACACCATCAAGGACCCGAACCAAAAGAGTTCTCCCCGGTCCCCCAATAGCGTCGATGTCCTCATCAAGATCAGCAACGATGACGTTCGTGAACCCATGTTGCTCAGCCCACTCCTCAGCTGCTTCTACCGAAACACCAGCAAACAAGGACTGGTCGAGCCACTTTTCTTTGCCTGAGTCAACGTCAGCAATCACCTGCTCAAGATCGAAGCCATCAGGAAACGTCCCTGGGAAAGGGTCACTCGTTGTTGTCGTGCCGGGTTCAGAACTCGCAGCTATCTCCCCAGCTACCGAAGTTGGTCGAGAGTCAGCACTGTCTGATCCGGTGCAAGCAACAGCAAACCAGACCAACCCAAGGCTCAGGACAGTAGTGGTTTTCCCGCCGCCGATCATTAGGACATTCCGGCCGGTGCCGTGAGACCAAATATTGATTTCAGATACGAAATATGGGAGTAATTGATGCGAGTAGAACTTCCGCTTTTAAGAACGCCGACCAGGTTGTCATCGCCGCCTGGTCCTTGGTCATGCCAAATGGTCCCACCGCTATCACCAGGCAATCCGCCAGTAGCAACCCTGTGCATGTGGTGGAAATATGATGCTACGCCGAGAGGGGAATTTGACTTTTTGACCGTGAATGAGTGTGTGCGGGTCAACAACTCACCGCACCGAATGAAGTTGGAAGTCTTCCCAGAGTGACACATGGTATGACCAGGCACAGCACCCTTAGGCCGATCCATGGTCGGTGCCCAATGCCACCAATCGAGGTCCAACCTGACTCCAGGACCGACAGGTGGATCGTTGGTGATTGTTGTCGGCACTGCACTCCGGTCGATCTGTACGATCGCTATATCCATCTCGCCGCCGTACACGAAATACGTGGTCGAAGTTCCGCCGCTGTTGATATCAGTATCAGCTCCCTGCCACCAGTTCAGGCTTACTGTGGCGAAGGTTCCAGCTGAATACCACAGTTGCGTCCCAACGCAATGAGCTGCGGTCACTCCCCACCATTGTTGGCCTGACGGCGTGTTCTTGTACTAGCCAATGTTGGTGGTGCAACCCATGGCCGTGGAACTCCCTGAAGTGAGGCCGACAGCGGCCCCACCGAGGTAGGGGTTATGGGAATTCTCCCGACCGAGGTCGATGCTTTGCTCAGAATCCTGAATGATCAAGACCACGAACTCATCAGGATCAACGAACTTGCTGACGGCCTCGGTTGCTTGTCGACAGAATCTTTGTTGGTGTACACCGCTATGAGGCCACAAGATTCACCCAAAGAAAACTCGATTACGTTCCCGGTTTCTGACAGTTCGGTGGCGGCGTCATTGAGTCTCGTGTAGTTGGCGTACGCAGTTTCCGACTCAACGCCTCGGGTCACCGGGGTTAACACCAGCTCGTTGTCAGCGAACCCGAACTTGGTGCTCAGTTCCCGAAGGTGGATTGGAGCAGTCTTGCTATCGAGCAGATCAGCCAAATAGTGAACGCGATAGAACCCGGCCGAATCGAAGGTGATCCCAACATAGGAATCACCAAAAATCTCGACGGCGGCGTCAATGAGTTCGTACTCGTTAATACCTTCACTGACTGCGGCGGCTCTGTTGAGGAATTTTGCTTCGTCTGCTGATACCTCGATCCCGTAGGCCTCAACAAGGTTGCTTGTCTTTGGCGGGGTTGGATTCAGGCTGAGCATTTCCCGGAGAGACCGGTCGGTGTGTTCGGCTTTGAGCATCCGGCAACTGTTGGCTACGTCCTCGGGGAGGCGGGCGCTGAGACCAGCCTCAATGTCTGTCCCGTCAGGCAGCGTTTCGGTCGGTGTCTCGACTGTTGGCTGTTCTTTGGGGTCATCTGGTTCGGCTTGTGTTGAAGAAGCAGGGGAGATGACCGATAGGCCGAACACGGTGGCGGTGATGGAAAGAGCCAGAGTTCGTCGCAGGGCTACGCCGTAGCTTTTGGGAGATCTCCGGGTCCTGGTTCTAGTTGTAGAACGAGGCTCGGTTGGTACCGGATCTTGTGGCCGCATGGTGGTGCTCCATTTGACCGGCGCCGCCAGTTAGGGCCGGGCTTGATTTTAAAGGTAGTCGGTCAGTTGGTGCTAGTGCTGGCAGCATCAACAATGAACCATCCCGAGGGTCTAAGCGGTCAGGGTCTGCTCAATACCAGTCAAGCGTTGATTCGTAGCTTGGAGTTGACGGTTCTGGTCACTGAGTTGACGGTTGCGGGATCGGGCAGTGTTGGCCTCATTCTCGGCTTTGACCAAGGCAGGGTCATGCCCATAAATCAGGATGTCGACCTGGTGGCGGTGCTCAGCCCGCAGCTTGTCCATATTCTCGCCCTGGACCTGGGCATAATGCCGGGCCTGATCCAGATCGTATTGAACACGCTTGACCCGGTCTTGGCTGGCTTCTAGCTCTCTAGTGGTTCGTTGCAGAGCCTTGCGGGTTTGGCGTAGGACGGTGCGGGCTTCTTGGAGAGAGCGGGCGTCGTCATCGTCTCGGGCCCGGTCAATAGTCCAGTTGTTTCTAATGGCAATGGTTTCTAGGTCATGGTCCCAGATCACCCATTGCAGCCGGTCATGGCTGCCACTGGCTTGTTTGAATGCTTCGAGTAGGAGGCCGTCAGTGATGCGGCGTTTGAGGGTGGCGAGGGACACGCCGCACATGTTGGCTACGGCCCGCAACCCAAGGACGGGTTCGGGTTGGTAGTCATCAATGGTTTGCTGGCCGGGTTGCTCAATCTTCTGAGTGGATCACGAGTCTCCCTAAAGACGCAATTTGTGGTGTAACAAATCTTGTGTCTGTCCTAGTGCAAACGGAGGCTCCATCGGGACCTCCAGATGTATCTCCATTTTTCCGGTTGTTGGGGGATGCGTTTGCACACTGTCAAGAAGGGGTGGCGCCAGGAAACGGACCACAGTGTACGGTAAGCGAGTACTCCCTCAGGTCACAGAGCCGCAGTCGCTCTCCGGACACTCTCACCAGGCGTAAGTTGAAACCGCCGAGAACTATCAGCTGAACGGTCCTTAGCCCGGGGCCGCGCTCACGGCGACCGGTCGTGCCGCTCATGGTGTCATCGATGAGTCAAGTCGCCTCCTCTTCTCGAAAACGGCGGTAAATGAGAAGCAGGCACAACCAGATCACTCGCACAGTAATCAGCGGGTTCTCGGCTTCTCACAGACAATTCTCGAAATGCTTTCTTGATACCAGGTCTGGTTGACGAGTCGCGAGAAGAAGGCTTCGGATCTGCTCGGATACGTACGAGATTTCGGGCAGAGGTCAGAACCTGGGCCGCAAACGCCAAGGTCCGTCATCGGTGCTGGGTCGATCTCTCGGATCCTTAACGTACAAAAAAGTCCGTTTCCTCGCGTCGCCCCCAAGACCGCATTGTCAGTGGCTGAAGGCATCATGTCTGGCGTGACGACAGAAGGACCGGCCTCGACGCGCCGAATCAACGCCGCAGCCAAGCTTCTCAATGGCGATCCCGAGGAAGCAGTCCGCGTCTTGAAAAAGCTCTCTGATGATGAATTATCCAACATCGGCGAGGTCGTCCACCAGCTGCAGCGCGAACGAGCCGTCAGCAGGGGCGATCTCGATGCCATCATTGCCAACGCTTTCGAGGTCGGCTTCGGGCGCGACGGTTTAGGCGTCAACCCCTGGGTTGAAGGCAATGTTGTTGTCTGCCCTGGCGGAATCATCTCCAAATCCCGAGCCAGTCATCGGTGCCGCTTTATCAGCGTGGATGACACTTGGATATGGGAATCTGGCGAACTCATTCGGGAAGACAAGCGCTCCATTCCGGGGACCGAAGACGGGTTCCGAGCTGTCGCTCTGCTCCCTATCCTCAACGGGATGGAACTGGATGTAGTCAGCGGCAAGGCTCGTTCGGGCCAACACTCAGTCGACAAGGTGATTTCCTATGTCGTTAAGCGTGGCGACCTGGTTGAGGTATCTCAACGCACCGTTACCTCTGCGGGGATGCAATAGATGACAGAACAGACCTATGAACCAGGCCTGGCCCAAAAGGCACTAGCCGAGTTCCTTGGCACCGCCTTTCTGCTGGCTGGAGTCCTTGGCTCGGGCATCATGGCCCAGCGCCTCAGTGAGGACGTCGGGCTGCAATTGTTTCAGAACGCTTTCGCCACTGCCGGCGTGCTTGCCGCAATTATCCTGGCCTTCGGTTGGGTTTCCGGGGCTCATTTCAACCCTGCGGTCACCCTTGCCGCCCGGCTGCTTGGAGAACTCACAACCAAGACAGCGGTTGTCTATGTTGCGGCACAGGTTGTTGGCGGCATTGTCGGAGCCATCGCGGCCAACCTCATGTTCGAACTGGATGCAGTCAACTGGTCAACCCATGAGCGTTCATCGGCAAACCTGCTCCTTTCCGAGGTCATCGCCACCCTCGGGCTACTGCTCATCATCTGGGGTGTTGTGCGTGGTGGCCGAGCTGACGCCGCTCCCTACGCCGTCGCTGCCTACATCGGTGGCGCCTACTACTTCACCAGCTCGACCAGCTTCGCCAATCCGGCGGTGACAATCGCCCGAACCATGTCCGATACGTTCGCTGGAATCAAGCCGTCGTCGGCCCCAGCCTTCATTGTGGCTCAGCTCGTTGGTGTCGCAATCGCTGTTGTCCTGATTGGTGTGGTCTTCACTCGCGGCGAGTGACTGCTGCTCCGACAAGGCGCGATTCAGAATCCAAGCCCCGGCTTGAGCGATCGGCTTGAGGAGCAAGCAAAGCCCTTACTCGTACGATACTGAGGGCAATGATAAGGCCCCAACTAACGGCGACAATCGCCAGAACGAAACGATTGTTCACGTCTGATCCTGCTTGCCAGCCGTGGATGGTTCCTGACACCGCGACAACGTACGCGCCAAGGTGCATGCCGTGCCAAACGCGTCGGGGCAGGAATCGTTTGAGTAGTGAAGACACCTGAACCGCAGCCAGAATCCAGGCGGCGGCGATACCCCAGGCGACTGCACCGGTCTGGGTTTCGGACATGAACGGGACCAGGAGCTCCACCCAGCCAAAGTGGACATAGCGGTCGGCCCACAGGGTGGCCATGTGGAGGCCGAGAAAGACCACGGACAGGCCACTAATGAATCGATGAAGATCGAGGAGCCAGGGGAATCCAGGCTTGCGACCCAGGACCTTGGATGCCAGCAGAAGGCCCAACAGGATGGAACCCATGGCTGTTGCCCAGGTCATGATTCCTGCCGCTCGGGTGGCAAACCAGAAAATCTGGCCGGTCTCCAATCCATAGCTCAGCACGGTGAGTCACCAAGATCGGATCCAGTGTCGGACCCAGGGTCAAAGTTGTCGAAACCCTGAAGCTCAATAACTTCCCCGGACCCAGTTATGAGTATTCCTGTTGCCCCTTTGGATTGGATCCGCTCGATGGCCAAGGACTGCCCATCAACTAGAGCCGCGGTGGCCAGGACCTCTGCTGCGGCAGCGCTTCGGCTAACAACACTGCTTGAGCGAAGGTCGGTTCGGACAGACCGGCCGGTATCAGGATCGACAATATGGTGTGCCAGACCTTGTTCGGAGACCCATCGCCGTTCGGTAATCGCCGAGGTGCACACGCCACCGGCCGCAAGGCTTATTGTTCGCTCGCTGTTGGCTCCCGGGAGCATCAGATTGATGGTCCATCCTCCGTCGCCTTTGGGGCCCAGGCCGTGAACCCGGACGTCACCCCCGATATTGACGCATGCGCCAACGGCTCCCCTCTGCACCAGTTCCTCAGCAATAATGTCGGCCGTCATTCCCTTGGCGATTCCACCAAGATCCAGCTGGACATCGGGCGAGCACGTGACGGTTCGACACTGTGGGTCGACGTCAAAGCGGTTCTTGCTGGCAGGCATCGATTGGTCTGCATATCCCCAGCGATCTGCGTATCCCAGATCATCTGCGTATCCCAGATCATCTGCACCGGCTGTCAGTAGTGTCTGTGAAGAGGCAGCAACCTCATCGAACGTTCGGTCATAGCCAAGGTGGCGAAGCGGGGCTCCCAGTGTGGGGTCGAAACTGCCTCCGGTTAGCTGCTTTGCGCTCCAAGCAGCAGCAACAAAGGCGAAAAGTTCGGTTGATACCACTGTCGGAAAGCCGGCAAGCCGATTGAGTTGGCAGAGTTCGGAATCGGGCAAGAAGCGGCTCAAACGCGCTTCGAGCCCGTCAATTCGTTGTCTGGCGTATTCCAGATACTCACCAACGACCGCCCCACTCCCAGACATGGCCGCTGACCCGTCGCCGCCCCCATCGCTATCACCATCGCCTACATGCACGGCTTCGCCGACAATCAGGTGAACCGAGGTCCCCATTGCGTCGAAGCGCGACTGCCCATAGACCGCCCTAAGTCCAGTGACTGACCGGTCGGCGTGAACAAACAATGATGCATTGGCGGCAGCCACTACTAGCTGGCCCCGCTCTCAGTAGTTGGAGGTTGCGTTGTCGGAGGTTGGGTTGTCGGAGGTTGGGTCGTCGTCGCCTGAGTGGTGGTGGGCTGAGTTGAGGTGGACTGAGTAGTTGGAGGCCCCGTCGTCACCCCAGTCGTTGTTGGCTGGGCAGCATCGCTGGTGGATGTAGTGCTCAGGATCGAAGAGGTCGTCGTCGGCGCAGGATTCGAACCGCCGCTCGTGGTGGCAACCGCAGTGGTTGGAGCGGTCGATCCATTGTCTGCCTCTGACGACGCAACTTCAGTATCAGTTGTTGCGGCCGAATCATCCGGGACAGTGGGGGCGGTGAGCACGAGAGGCTGGCTAACTACGGTCGTCGGTGTGTTAGCGGTGGGAGCTATAGCTCCCCCATCAAGATGGAAGCCCAAACCATCGGGTGCCACCTGGTTTTCCTGTTGGCCAGCGACAGCGTCACCGTCCTGAACCGTGGTATCCGAACCGTCCGACCCGCCAGCTGCCGCCGCTCCAATACCGATGGTCGCACCGGCGTAGACGATGCCACTCGTTAGTCCCGCCAACTGACGGGCTTTGCGGGCAGGATGAGGATTTACCCGAGCAGCCTTTGTTGTTCGCACAGTCATTCGCTGCCCATCGGCACACTCATACCCAGTCCTTAGCGGTATAGGCCATATGGACTGGTCCTCCTCTACCCCGACCGGGGTGCCTAAGCGACCTGAATCTCTGCACTAAGTCCGTGTCCGCCGACTCCCCCAGTAGGGGTGCGCGAACCCCGGCCAATACCAAAGACGAACACTGCCACCACTACGAGGACTGCTGCCCCGGCCAAGGCGAGCCACTGCATGGTCGGACTGAGCAAGGGCCCCTTCGTCTGACCACCGCCGGATCTTGTGCGCGATGACGAGGAGTTCTTTGTTGTCCGGTTCGATGTCATGATTCCTAAACCCCTTACCTCACCCGAATTGTTCCCGCTGAGAACAACATGGTGGCATGCTTTGGCGCTAGCGTCTTGTACCGATGGTAGTCACAACAAAGCCTCCGGAGAATTTGTCCTCAGCCGATCGGTTCATGCTCCGACTCCTGCGCCTGCCGCTTGAACGTGAAGGGACGTCAGCCGATGCCCAGTCGGCTTTCCAAAAGTCGATTCTCATCTCATCAATCCGCTGTACGTTGACGTACGTCTTCTTCCCCTTTATTGCACCGACTATCGGATTCTTCGCCGACTTCAGCTCAATCGTTGGGGTCATCGTCAGCCTGATCGCCATCATCTCCATCTCGTTCAGCATGAGACGATTCTGGGGATCGCGTCACCCTCAGCGCTGGACCTACACGGTGCTCGGTGGCTTGATGTTTTGCTTCTTGGTCTATCTTCTGGTCCGAGACTTGTCCGGGCTCATCTAAGAAGGCAGCCAATGCACGTCGTCATCATTGGGGCCGGTGAGATTGGATGGTTCCTCGCACAGCGCCTGGGAGCCGAGCAACACGACATTGTCATGGTCGAGACTGACCCTGTTCGGGCGTCCGCAATAGCCGAACAATTGGATGTGCAGGTGGTTCAAGGAAGCGGCTCAAGTCCCGGGGTTCTCAAGCAAGCGGGCATCGCCCGAACGGACTTGTTGGCTGCGGTTACCGAGCGTGATGAGGTCAACATGATCTCATCCCTCATTGCCAAACAGCACGGTGTTGCCAAGACAGTCGTGAGACTCCAATCCGAAGAGCTGCGTACCGACGCAGCAGCTGAGCTAGTCGCCAGCCTCGGCGCCGACGTTGTTATCGACCCCGATGCCGACACAGCGGACGAGATTCTCGAGCTTGTTCATCTGACCGGAGCCGACGAGGTCTACCCAATGGCCAATGGCGAGCTTGTCGTCATCGGAGCTGAAATTGCCGACGGCGCGCCGGTAGCGGGCATGCACTTGTCCGAGGTAGCCAAGATGTACGAGCCTCGTTGGGAGTTCCTCTTTGGCGCAGTCACCCGTGGCAACAAGACCACCATTCCACGAGGCAACCAGCAGCTTTGTGTTGGCGACCATGTTCGTGTGCTTGTCACCAAGTCGGCTCGCCAAGAGATCCTTCACCTCCTTGGATTGCCAGGACAAAACGCCAAGCGAGTCATGGTCCTTGGCGGAGGTGCCATTGGCACCCGTGTTGCCCAGCGGCTCGAGACCGAAGGAGTTGATGTTGTCTTAGTCGAACGAGATGTTGTACGAGCTCGAGAGCTATCAGAACTGTTGCAACGCACCCTGGTCGTCGTCGGCGACGTGACCGATACCGACCTCTTATCTGAGGAAGGTGCTGGCAGCATGGATGCTGTCATCGCCACCACTGGCGAGGATGCTGCCAACGTCTTGTCCTGCGCCTTTGCCGCTGCCGCGGGAGCAACGTTCACCGTTGCTGTTCTGCACCGCTTGTCACTGCTGCCCCTCGTTAGACAATTTGGAATCAATGCAGCGCTGAGTCCTCGTACGGCCTCGGCCAACTCCGTTCTACGCCAGCTACGAGGAGGGGCTTCGGCGGTAACGACCTTCTTGGAAAGCGATGCGGAGGTCGATGAGTTCGTGATCGAAGCGGGCAGTCGTGCCGATGGTGCGGCGGTCTGTGACCTCCACCTACCTCACAGTGTCCTGCTTGGTGCCGTCATCCGAGAAGGTGAGCCGGCCCAAATCGTTCGAGGGAACACGGTCCTACAAGCAAAGGATCATGTTGTGGTCTTCGCGCGGCCTGACGCGCTGGATGATGCTGTCTGCTTCTTCGTCAAGTGAGCACCCCAGTCGATCGACCAGAACACCCAAGCCTCGTTGGCCATGTCATTGGCCTCACGTTGGGCATATCTGGTCTTGGAATCGTTGCTTCAGGATTGGTGGATCTCCTGAAATCGGGGCCAGATGTTGGACCACTTCTGGTCTGCGGAGCCATCGTTGGCACCATTGGTTTCTTGTTGATCCGGCTTACCCGCGTGCCCGAGCGTATTGAGCTCCTGGATGTGTTCGTAACCGTTACCTTTGCTTGGGTAGCCCTAGCCGTTGCCGGAGCTCTGCCCTACCTGGTTACTGGCACCCTGTCGACAATGGACAACGCAATCTTTGAGTCTGTTTCCGGATTCACCACTACTGGCGCCACCGTCCTACGTCCAATTGAAGGCAACTCTGCGGGAATCTTGATGTGGCGGGCTATTACCCAATGGATTGGAGGCATGGGCGTCATCGTCTTGGTCGTCGCGGTACTGCCTGCGGTCGGCTCCGGTGGCATGGATCTGTTGCAGGCAGAAGCTCCCGGGCCGACCGGTGAACGTCTCACCCCTCGCGTTCGCCACACCGCCCGACGCCTGTGGGGCGTCTATCTTGGCTTCACCATCGTCTTAGTCGGCGCCTACATGGTGGCGGGCATGGATCTCTATGACGGAGTGGCCCACAGTTTCACCACCGTTTCAACCGGTGGGTTCTCCCCCTACAACCGATCGCTTGGTCACTTTGAATCTGGGATGATTGAGTGGATCGCCATTGTGGCCATGTTTCTTGCCGGTGGCAGTTTCACCCTCTGGCTACGTGTCCTGCAAGGCAAGGTTGGGCCCTTGTGGGCCTCCATCGAGCTACGTCTGTATGTCCTGGTCGTCGGCTTGAGCTCCCTCATGGTCTACCTCACCTCGGACATGGATGGGCCAGTCGCCGACAAGGTTCGAAATGCTGTCTTCACCGTGACCTCAGTTGTTTCAACCACCGGGTTTGGCACTGCGGACTTTGGCTCCTGGAGCGAAGGGGCCCAAGCCGTTCTCCTCCTCCTGATGCCGGTCGGGGCAATGGCAGGCTCGACCGCGGGAGGCGTCAAGCTCGTTCGTGTCCTGGCCGTAGCCAGCTACGCCCACCGGGAAACGCTGCGGCAGCTGCATCCCCGACTGGTCAGACCCGTGCGAGTTGGCAAGGTGGTTTTGGACGAGACCGTAACCAATCGGGTTCTGGGCTTTTTAGTCTTAGCCCTCGCTGTCTTTGGTGGCTCGGCCCTCATCATTTCCATGACCGGTGCGGACATGATCACTTCCCTGTCCGCGGCGGCAACAACCTTTGGCAATGTCGGTCCGGGGCTGGGAGATGTCGGCCCGACCCAGGACTTCCTGAATCTGCCCCGGCCCGCTCGATGGGTCAGTGTCGTTGCCATGTTGTTAGGTCGACTTGAAATCTACCCCCTGCTGCTAGCCCTGGTGGCGCTGCCTGGCCTGCGGCCAACGCGGGCTCGCTTCCGTTCCCTTCGACACAAGATCTGACCAGGCGGCTATGACGGCCAGGCAATAACCGAGCCGCTAGGCTTTCGGTATGTCGATTTTGCATGATCTGTTAGCCGAGCGCGGGTATTTGTTGGTTGACGGAGCGATGGGAACCGAGCTCTTTGACCGAGGCCTCGAATCAGGTGACTCGCCTGAGCGTTGGAACCTCGAGGAGCAGGATCGAGTCGCCTCGGTCCATCAGGCGTATGTCGATTCTGGCTCGGACATCTTCTTGACCAACACCTTTGGGGGCACGTCATTTCGTTTGGCCCTTCACAAGATGGAGGACCAGGTCTTCGAGATCAATCAGGCCGCAGCCCAGATTGCCAGACGGGTTGCCGATGGAGCAGATCGAAAGGTGCTGGTCGCAGGCTCACTTGGCCCAACCGGTGAGCTGCTTGACCCGATGGGTTCCATGACAATGGAAACATGCCAAGCGGCCTTCGCGGCACAAGCCGAGGGACTTGAGGCTGGTGGGGTTGATCTGGCATGGATAGAAACAATGAGCTCGTTGGATGAGCTTCGAGCCGCTGTTGCCGGAGTGAGGCAGACGACCAGTCTTCCCATCTGCATGACCATGAGTTTTGACACCGCCGGACGGTCAATGATGGGTGTAACCGGAACCGAACTTGGCCAACTTGCCCAAGAACTCGACGTGGTGGCCGTTGGCGCCAACTGTGGCAACAACCTCGCCGATACCGAGGCCGCTCTCCAGGAGATGCAAGACACCAATCCCGATCTGATCCTGATCTCCAAGGCCAACGCAGGAATGCCCGAGTGGCGTGGAGCCGATCTGCACTACAGCGGATCTCCAGAAATCATGGCTGCCCAAGCACATCGAGTCCGTGCCGCAGGCGTGGCAATTGTTGGGGCCTGCTGTGGAAGTTCACCCGCCCACATTGCCATGATGCGAGACGTACTGGACGGAACATTGGATCCGCCAGAGGTGGACGTCGAGGTTGCGGCGACACGTTTCGTTGCCAAAAAGCGCACGTCCCGGCGTCGAAGCCGCGGCTAGCAGCGGGCCAATCTGCAGCCCTCATTCGCCCTACTCGTCTTCTTGGACCAGCCCGCTGGCGGCTGCTAGAGCTCCCGCCATCATTACCGCTCGTTCATAGACCGCTTCGAAGTAGTGGCCTGCTGCCTGCTCCTGGCCGGTAAGGGGCGGCGGACCAAGAGACTGAACAACGGCCGCCGGAGATGTTGTGATTCGCACACGCTCGGACTCGGCTGGCAACTTGGATGGATCGCCCCAGAAGTCACGGGATGTTTTGGCGTTGTTCTTGCGGCGCCTCTTCCCCGATCGCTTCTGGTCCCGATTGTTGCCACCCTTCTTATTGCCACCTTTGCCGGAGTTACTTCGCACATTGCTCATTGGGCTGCACTCTCCAGGAGAAGGTCCGATTCGTCGTCGGTGATCATGAGGTCAGTATCGATGCCGAGCGCCACTTGGATCTGGGTTACGTCCAGGTCCTCAACGGAACTGGACTTTGGCAAGACCAGGTCCGCGACTTGACGTTTGCCAGCGACAACCTCTTCAACGCGCTCATCAACGGTTCCCGGGCAAACCAGCCGGTGACAGACCACGGTCTTTTCTTGGCCGATTCGCCACACGCGGTCTCGTGCTTGATCCTCGACTGCTGGGTTCCACCAACGGTCATAGAGCACAACATGGTTGGCTGCGGTCAGGTTCAGACCAGTTCCGCCTGCCTTGAGCGATAACACCATGCAGCCTGCTCCTTCGCTCTCCTGGAAAGAATCGACCAAGCGATCACGGGCCGAGCGGGACAGCCCCCCGTGATAACAACGGATCGGCTTTTTCGTTCGATCAGAGAGGTACCTGGCCAATTTCTCACCCCATGAAGCGAAGTGGGTGAAGATCAAGACCTTTTCGTTGGCAGCAAAGACCGTGTCAACGATCTCGTTTACACGGGCCAACTTTCCTGATCGACCATCCAAGCCCTTGTCATCGTCTTGATAGTTGACTGGATGGTTGCAGATCTGCTTCAGAGCGGTGATGGCGGCGAGAACCGCGCCCTTTTGTCGGGGACTGTCGTCGCCCTCGGTTGTCTGGGCAACCAGATTGTCCAGCACCGCCTGATAAAGACCAACCTGTTCGGGTGTCATCGCGCAATGGTCCAGCTCGTCAATACGATCAGGAAGTTCAGCGGCAATGGCGGGCTCAAGTTTCGTGCGACGGAAGACGAGGATGCCGTTCAATGCGCGCAAGGCACCTTCGGCTGCATCGGAGCGGTCTTTGGCAGACACCGAGAGCTGAGCGATAAATGCTGGCCGGCTGCCGACCAGGCCAGGGTTGGCCCAGTCCAAGATGGCCCAAAGATCACCGAGCCCATTCTCAATTGGCGTGCCGGTCAAGGCAATTCGAGAATGAGCGTTGAAGCGACGTAATTGCCGTGCGGTATCGCTGGCAGGATTCTTGATTGCCTGGGCCTCATCAAGAACCACCTTGTTCCATTGGACCTTTTCTAGGGCGTCAATGTCACGTACCGCGGTTCCGTAGGTAGTGATAACAATGTCGGCCCGTTCGACCATGGCGGGAATGCCAACATCAGTTGCACGATTGGGGCCATGGTGGACCCGGACACGGGCGCCAGGGACGAATCTCTTGGCCTCGGCTGCCCAGTTGCCGACGACGGCGGGCGGAGCAATGACCAGCGTTGGTCCCCGGTCCTTGGTGAGAAAGGCGTGAGCCAACATTGTTGGAGTCTTGCCGAGTCCCATGTCGAGGGCCAGGCAGCCGCCAAGACCAGCGGCGTCGAGGAATCCCAGCCAAGCCAGAGCATCGGCTTGATAGGTACGAAGCTCGCCTTGAAACCCATCTGGGGTGATTGGCAGGTCCGATGGAATTGCTGCCGCGCTCTTGAGCAAGTCATCAGCCCAGCCGCCGCCAGCGATTGACATGCCCCCAGCCAGTTGTGTTCCTTCGAGGCCGAGTGCATGGCGAAGCATCTCCGCACCGGTCAGACGATTGATGTCATCACGTTCTTCTAGCGCAGCTGCAGCCGCAGCCAGGTCGATCTGGTCAAGCTCAACCCATTGACCATGGGACTGGATAAGCGGTCTGGCCTGGCTCGCGAGCCGCTTGATCTCCTCTGCGGTTAGTTCAACATCGCCAAACATGGCCGACCAGCGAACATTGGCCAGCTGCTGAGCTCCGACAACAGACTCGGTTTCATCCGAGGTCATCCGGAGCGAAGGAGCAGGCTTCTTGCGCGACAGCTTGGGGACGCGGACCTCAAAGCCAGCGGCTGTCAGCACATCACCGGTGGTGGTCATGAGGGTCCAGGCCTCGTCCTGACTGAGGATGACCTCTCCTCGTCTGGTGGCGCCGGGCCGTAGCAGCGGTGGAAAGAGCAGCTCAAGACGCGTCAGCTGGTCCCGAATCTCTTTGCGGCGAGTATTGGACGTGTTGACCAAACCAGCCTCGACCGGTTCGAGTACTCCATCACTATTGGCCCACAGAACCCGAAGGTACCAGGCATTCATGTCATCTGGTGGGCTCAATTCGATGATGAGACTGAACTTCAGAGCGCCCGTTACCGGTCGAGCCCACTGTTCCAGCCTCCGGCTCACATCGGCGCCAACACGATTTGGGGCGGGGAACGGAGTTCCACCAAGATTGGCGAGCACCGCTTCGGCAATCTCACTCTTGTTCTTGGGAGCCGGTGGGCCGGCCGGAACATCCATCCGACTTGCCGCCGACCGACAGATGGCATCGATCAGGTCAGCGACAATGGCCTGGGTGGACTGTCGGCCATCTTGGCGATGGCCGAGCGCTGTCACCGAATGGGGCAACGATGTTGCCAGCTGGTTGAGTTCGGATAGATCGATCAGGGTCGGGGCCCATTGCACGGCAAAGAATGCTCCGTCGCCCTGTCTGGCCACGCCCTGCTTCGTTCCGTCGGTGTTGCTGCTCCCCTGCTGATTCTCGCCCTGCTGCCCGGCGCCTTCTCTGCGGGCCCGCCTGGTCTTCTTGAGCTGGGGCACCATTCGGCCCTGACTGACGAGCTTCACCGCAAGTGACGCAGCATGGCCCATCCAGGCCACGCTGGTGCCAGTAGATTCATCTTCGGAGCTGTTGGCCAGTGAAACAATCCAACCGAGCACGGTGTCAATCGGTGCACTCACCGTTTCGGCCTTTTCTCCGTTAGGCAGACGAACCGACTGGAAGGGCTCCCAAACGCCGCTCGCTGCTCCGGCGGCGAGGAGCCGGTCGATCACTTCATCCGATGTCTCCGAGATCGCATCATGGCCAGCGACAAAGGCAATGATTCTGCCAGGAAGCCAGCCAAGTTGAAGCTGCGGATCAGCAGTTCCGACCCGAGCTGGAGCCCCCGAATGGTCATTCGATCCATCCGCACTACTGTCAGCCTGTTGACTGTCTGAGGATGCTTCTGGCGCCGGACCAACGAGTTCGGTTAAAACCTCATCAATTCGGGTTGCCTCGCGTTCGAAATCCGAAACCACCAGGGCGCGCTCGTTGCCCTTCAGCCGCTTGCGGGCATTGTCTGCCGCCCAATCAGCATCATCCAGCCGTCGGTAGAGCTCTTCGATCCAAGCAGATCGAGATTCTCGCAGGTCATTGAGGGCTTTCTCGTCGGCAACACCATCAAGGTGGCGTTGAACAAGCTCAGTCATATTGTCGGGCACAACCGACGGTGCAGGCATAGGTTCGGGATCAATCCAGGTTAGGAGGTCGGATCATGCCCAGAGGCCCGACAGCAATTCGGGTACGGACACGGATGTCTCGTCGACTGCCACTCTTGCGAGTGGTGCCCCAATGCCCTGCGGACGGATCCGATACTGCGATGGGTGCCCTGCGCTGACGAAGCGAGGGCTGCTGGTTCAGGGTTCGAGAACTCTGGACAGGAATGAGGCTAGCCGGATACGACTCAAAACCCGTCATGAGTCGTGCCCAATCATCTGAGCCAATCGTCTGTCCCCGCCGCTGCGGATCCTCAGAAAGGGAGATGCGCTGCCGATGGAACGAACAATGTCTGCTCAGGTTCGTTCCATCAGGTTTGAATATGACGATTCTTTCATACCCGAGTGGCACCCCCGACTGCCCGAGTTTGCCTGCGTTGCCAATGCGGTTTCGCTGATGATGCCCTACGCCGAGCCCTACATTGTGAAGTCTGTCCGGCGCTCAATTCCGAATCTTGAAGCCGACTTACAAGTTGAAGCAACGGCCTACTCCAGGCAAGAAATGGAGCATCACAAGCAACACCGGAAACTCAACGACATCGTTGTTGCTTCTAATCCGAAACTCCGACGAGTTGAACGAGCAATGGACAGGACCTTCAATCATCTGCTTGAGCATCGTTCCCAGGCTTTCAACCTGGCCTTCGCCGCAGGGTTCGAGACCTTGGCCTACACCGGTGCCCGCTGGACTGAGCGCCAGCTTGGCTCCTTGTTTGACGGAGCAGACCCGACAGCCTCGACGCTCTTTCTGTGGCATCTCGCCGAGGAGGTCGAGCATAAGACCGTGGCATACGACGTCTTCCAGGCAGTCTCGGCAAAGCGGCTGACTCAGTTTATGGGAATCCTCGTTTCTACCTTCCTCCTCATCTTCTTTGCTTGGTGGTCAACTTGGAGTCTGTTGTTCTCACAACGCCAGGTCCACCGCCCCATCGTGCACCTACACCTTCTGACCTGGTCTTTCGGCTTCGCCTTTGATCTCCTGCCGGCACTGTTTGTCTCCCTCTGGCCCAGCCACAACCCCCGAGACCTAACCGATCCAACGTGGTATTCGCTCTGGCTCAAAGGCTTCGACGCGGAGTCGGGCACGATTCCGCTTTGGAATGGTGCGCCTAGTGAACCCGATGGCCCCGATCCCAGCCGTCATAGGGCAACAACGACGGCCGAAGCTGTCGAGGGTGAGCTCGTTGACCACTAGCAGGACCCGAGGGTTACCTGTTGTCCTGGTGCTCGCCGTTCTTGCCGCAATTCCGCTCGCCGGGGTTGTTGTTCTTTCAATCCGAGAGATTTCTTCCGCGGTGCGCCAACGCACCCGGATCGATGAAGTCGAACTTCTCGCTGATGACGCCATCTTGATTGGCGAGCTACGAACAGCCCTTGTCTCTGAGCGGAACTGGTTTCTGATCGAACGGGGCCTCGAGGAGGTCCAGCTACCGCCAGGATTTGTAGAGCGAGTCGCCGAAGTCGATGTCGTCACCGAACTCCAGGCAGCCCGAGAAATTACCGATCAGCTCATTGTCCAATTGGCCGCCAGGGAAACGGTGGAATCAACGACGGCCTCGACATTGGCCGCCTCAACATTGGCCGAATCCATTCGGGCCGTCCGAACCTCGGATCAGAACACCCCTGATGTTCTGGAACAGTATCGCTCACCCCAACGATTGCTTGACGCGACAAGTACCGCAGTCTTTCGAGAACTCCTGCGCCTGGCCCAGAACCTTCCGGCTGGCGATGGGCTGGCTCGGACAGTCCAGGTACTCGAGGCCGCCGAGCGTTCTCGGGTCGAGGTTGCAGTCCAACAAGCCGCAATCTACGGGACCCTCTTTGACCTAGAACAGGATCTTCATTCTCAGTATTTCATCCTCATGGACTCAGACCTTGCCTACCAGACCTCACTCGATCTCATGCAGGAACGTTCCGATCCTGACTCCAGAACGATTGGCGCCTTGACTGACCTGAACCAGGATCCCGATGTTCAGCGCTTCCGACAGGTTGTACGAGACAAGGTAGAAGAGGCCCTCGCCAACGGCTACAGCTCACCCGAATTCACCTTGTCCGTACTGTCGGACATCATCACGGGGTTCCAGGTTATGTTCTCGGCCTCAGTCGCCTCAGTAGAACACCACAACATCCTCCTAGCCGCTGCGGGTGACGACCTCGCCGACGTCGCCAACGACTTGGAGTCTGAGAGCAACGCTCGTGTTTGGGAAGCCGGCCTAATCGGGGGCCTGTTCCTTCTGGCCAGCGGCCTTGCGGTCTTTGGTGCCATGCGAATCCTGGTTCGCCCGCTAAACCAGCTTGCTCAGTCAGCCGCTGACCTCAGTTCGGGCAATACCCATCGCCTGATCCCCAGCACTGGGCCGATGGAGGTCCGGGCCGCAGCGGGCGCTATCCAAGCCGCCGATGCCAACCTTGCCCTGGCCCAGCAGCAAGCCTTGGCGCTAGCCAATGGAGACCTGGCTGATCCCTGCCTCAATGCCACGGTGCGAGGCAATCTGGGATACTCACTCCAAGACGCAGTGACGAGGCTGGCCGAGACCATCAAGCGGAACGAGGAGTTCAGCAAACGCCTCGAACACGAAGCTACTCACGACAGTCTGACCGGAATTGCCAATCGCGCCGCATCCATCGAAGCCATCGAAGCCGCCATAGGGGCTCAGACCGAATCCGGACACCCACTGGCGGTGATGTTCATTGATCTCGACGGCTTCAAGGCAGTCAACGATCGGTTGGGCCACCATGTCGGCGACCGCGTGCTGCGAGAAGTCTCCCGACGCATCCAAGGCTCCCTTAGACCTGGTGACCATGTCGGCCGGTTCGGAGGCGACGAGTTCGTTGTCGTTGCCAGCAAGGTCAGCGGTCTGGAAGAGGCCGTAGGGCTTGCTGAGCGCCTGGTTCAAGCCGTGTGCGCCGTGATGATGTTCGATGGAGTGTCCGTGAGCGTCGGGGCAAGTGTTGGCATCGCCATTGGGTCCGTAGAAGACCAGGCAGGACCCGCGCAACTACTTAGTGACGCGGACCTTGCCGTTTACCAGGCGAAGGGCCTGGGATCGGGGCGGGTTGAGGTCTGCGATGATGAGCTCCGACAACGAGTGGCAGTCCAAGCAAGTCTCACCGAGGCACTTCGTCGAGGACTGGACCAGGACGAATTCTGTGTTCACTACCAAGCAGTCATCAGCCCTGACCACAATCAATTGAAGTCGCTCGAGGCCCTGGTGCGTTGGGACCGACCGGGCCACGGCTTACTTGAGGCCAGCAACTTCATTGAATTTGCCGGTCACTCGGACCTCATCATCGAGATTGATCGACGAGTTCTCGACATTGTGAGCGAGCAACTCGATGAATGGTCATCTCACCCATTACTCGGCAAGATCCCAATCTCGGTAAACATCTCTGGACGCAATCTTTCTTCGGAGGGGTTTGTCGACAGCATTATCGAGCGGGTCAAGAACCGCGGCCTCGATCCAGCAAGATTGACACTTGAACTCAAGGAAAACACCCTTTTCGAGAATCTTGGTCTGCATGCTCCGGGCCTGCAACGTCTTCGCGATGTCGGCATCCAGATCGCCATCGACAATTTCGGAACCGGCTATACCTCCCTCGCCCAAATGCGCGACCTGCCAATCGACATTCTGAAGATCGACTCCAGCTTCGTCCGAACCGTCACTCGCAGCAGCACCGACCGCGACCTGATCAAGATGATCATGGCCACCGGACAAATCCTCGGAGCCACCATCTTGGCCGAAGGCGTCGAGACAGTAGAACAGGCAGAGCAGATGATCGCCCTAGGAACCGACGAGATGCAGGGCTACTTGTTCTCACGGTCGCTCCCTGCTGACGAACTCCTGGACGCCCTAGGAATTGATGCCTAAAGCAGGCCTCAAGAGGCAGTGAACGACGTTACGAACTCGGGGCTTTCGCTGAATTGAACCATCACGGCTCCTCGACTCAACCCGCGATCGACATGCCTGGTCCAGTACTGATGTCCTGCGGGCTCAGGTTCTCGGTCCAGTACGTTTCGATAGACCAGGGCCACAAAGTCGGTATTCGACAAGGCTCCATAGCGGTTCGTGAACTCGGCTGATTCAGAGAAGGCTTGGCTGATCTCGCCAACGGACTTACCAGTCGAATTCCAATAGTCCCGGCCCTCTCGGTCCGGCGCCCGTAAGAAGTAGGCGTAGTAAAGACGGGCCAGCGGACCGGTCCGATCAAATTCGGCAATCTGGGGTGCAACTCGAGTGCGATACTCAGCTGAATCGGAGAAGCCGATCATGACATTTCCACGGGATACGCCCCGGTCCAGTTCCGATGTCCAGAAGGCGAGACCCTCGGAGTCTGGTTCTCGGCCAAGAACATTCTGGTACACGAGCTTGGCGAAGCCGCTATTTGAGAGGTTGCCGTAGGTACTGCGAAATTCCGGTGATTCGGCGAACGCAGTCGAAATTCCAGCCAAGGACGCTCCCCCGATCCTGCGTCCAATCCAGAAATCTAAACCGGCGGTATCGGGCATACGCAGGAAGTAGGCCAGATAGAGGCGGATGATCTGGTCACGGCGCTCGAGGCCAGCAAGGAACGAGGGTCGAGGTCCAGGATCCACGCTTGCTGGAGCGTGGGTGAAGTCCAGGTCCTCGTAGGAGCCGCCAAGAATCTGACCAGAATCGGCATTGAGCCAGCGATCAAGAACCGTTCCGTACACCGCTCGGTAGTCGACCGAGATTCGCATATTCCGGTGCTCGTCCAAGTCCGTCAGGGACGGTGCTGCTCCGTAGATGCCACCCTTGATCTGGGTGCCAATGGCCAGATACGTTGCCGCCGATCCGTGATCTGTGCCACCAGACCGGTTGGGTTGAACCCGACGGCCAAACTCGCTGGTTGTCAAAACCATGACCTGGTCAAGATAGTCATAGGCCAGTTCGGAAAAGAAAGCCTCAATACCTTGGTTCAGCTCCCGCATTCCCTCATCGTGGAGGGAGCGGTGGTTGGCGTGCCCGTCGAAGTCTCCGAAGTTCAAGGAGAACACCCGGATTCCAAGATTGGCGTTAATTAGCCGAGCGGCCATGACCATCTGTCCAGCAAGGTCACCTTCTGGAAGCTCAGGGCTATAGAGGGGTGCGACCGAATAGGCCATCTGGACCGCGTCATAGCTGGCTCGACCAACCAGGTCTGCTAGATCGCCCCGCCCAGATGAACTCTGCCCAAAGCTCTGTAGAGCCAGGATGTGATTGCGTTCCCAAGCTTCGGCGGTGTTGGGATTTACCAGATTGTTGTCGTTGGCTCGCAGGGCTGTCGCCTGGCGTCGGGCGCCCTGAGAGTCCAGGGGGACGGAGCCGCCAAAGGACACGCCGTGGAAGGCGCTGTTGCCACCGGCGAGTCCGTCCATATATCGTCCAAGCCAACCCGTCCGCCGGACTCCTTCACCGGTTTGAGCGGCCATGATCCTGGCCATATTGTCGAAGTGACTCAGGTTTCCTGCCGGGTCTCCAACTCCTTCGATGACCGCAACCTGACCTGCGTCCCAGCGTGCCTTGATTGCTCCGAGCTCAGGATGCAAGCCATGGTTGGCATCAATCTGGTGGGTCGACCCTGCTGGCACTGCAAGACCGGATCTCTTTGAGTAGTAGGTGCCGTTGTTGATAGGCACAACCAGATCCAGGGCATCGCAGCCACCGTTCATGGTGATGAGCAACAAGATGCCGTCGGTTGGGCCAACCGGTGTTGCTGCCTCGGCCATATCGGCCAGGGCCAGGGGCAGCATGGATGCCGCTCCGAGGGCTCCCATTGACTGGAGAAAATGGCGCCTCTTCAGGCCGAGCGACATGGCCCCAAAGCTGGTCGTGCAAGGGGCGGACTGGGTCTCGGGAATCATGGTCGAAAGATCAAGGCGCATATCAGGCCATCTGGAAATCGGGAGTGAGTGGAGTCAAGAGCAACAAGCCAGCCCGCCGAGCCCACGAGTGTGGCTCGGTGTTGTAGAAGTGTTCGAGATTGCTTCGGCTCGCTCCCGAGGGGTTGTAGATACCAAAGAGCTGGAAGGCTGCTTCGACTGCAACAGCGGCGGTTGCTTCGTCGTTGTCCAGCAGGGCGGTGTTCTCTAGAAGATGCCAGCGAACCGTGCTGGCTGCTGATCGTTTCCCCCACACATTGGAGGGGCTGATCCATGCTTCGTTCTGCTTCCAGCCAGCGACGTTAGGCGGCTGAAATGGGGCCTGACCCATTGGCTCAGTGTTCCACTCGGGGTGGGCAATCGCGGCATCAACACCGGTCCTACGCATGAGGGCCACAATGAAATCTATGGGGCTTCGAACCAGTCCTTGGCGACAGCGCTGGGAGCGGAACTCCGGGTGAAGGAATACTGACCGAAGCAACGCCGTCATATTCAGGTCGCTGGCGGCAAAGCCAGTTGCAAGCTGCTCGATGAGGGAGGGATCTGGGTTGCTGTAGGCAAAGAACTCCCAAATCTTGGTGCTCATGAAGCGGGCAACTTGCATCTTGGTTGATCCGTTGAGCAGCCGATCAATGATCTGGGGTCCATCCCAGTCTCGTTCGTCACCCATGAACGTTTTCAGTCCGTAGTCATGGTCACCGGCGTGAAACTCATAACGGCTCTCATCCTCATCAACACCATGACCGGTCCAGGCCCGAGCGGACTCGCGGACATCATCTTCGCTGTAGTGGCCTACCCCAAGGGTGAACAACTCCATGAGTTCGCGGGCGAAGTTCTCATTCGGGTCACCAGACTCGTTACTTGCGTTGTCCAGATACAGGAGCATGGCAGGCTGAACGGCAGCCTTCTGCAGCAGATTCTCAAAGCCGCCAAGACCCTCTCGTCGAAAGAGCTGATTCTGGTCAAACATGAGGCGGGCGTCGGAGACCTTTTCAATGCTGGAACACAGATGACCGTGCCAAAAGAGGACCATCTTTTCTTGGATGGGCGTCGGTGAAACCCGGCACCGGTCCATCCAGATCTGCACGATCTCGATATAGCGTTGCCAGCTACTTCCACTGCTATGGCTCGGTAAACCAATATCAGGTGATAGTGCAGCAGACGTATCAAGAACGCTGTTGACCACATCGGGCCAGTCCAGCGGCATGAGCGCAGTAATCTCTGCTGTGGTGCCACCAAAGCCTGCTCGCCGAAGCAGATGATCGACATCTTCGAACGTGGTAGGCATAGCTTGTAGTATCGGTCACTCTTCGTGGTTTCTTAAGGGAAGAAGATTCAGAACTCGGGCTGGGCCGAGCAAAACGGCACCCCGGTTGTTCCCGTTCTCGCAACTCCCCCGGCCCGCAGTCATCTGGACGCTACGGTGCCAGGATGCTTCGATTTCCAACCCCAGCAGCCAAGAGGATGGCGGTACGAGTCACTAAGGACGCCGAGCGCCAGATCCGTGGTGGGCACCCCTGGGTTTTTGAGCAATCAATCGAGTCCGGAACACCAGCTACCGGATTAGTTGACCGTCCAGACACTGGCGACTTGGCGGTCATCTTTGACCACGATCGGAAGTTCCTGGCCATCGGCTTATTCGATCCAGACTCGCCCATCCGGATCAAGATCTTGCACGCTGGGCGCCCCAAGACAATCAATGCCGGCTTCTGGGAAGAACGACTGAGCACCGCCATCCAGCTGCGGCAGCCTCTGCATGACGATGTCGCAACTTCGGCCTACCGCCTGGTTAACGGCGAAAACGATGGACTACCTGGGTTGATTGTTGATCGGTACAATTCCTGGCTCGTCGTCAAGTTGTATTCTGCCGCCTGGTTTCCCCATCTCACTTCGATAGCAGTGGCATTGGGACACCTACTCAAGGCTGAAGATGGTGCTGGACCAGGACTTGTCCTCAGGCTCTCCCGCAATGTGGCTCAGGGTGAGACCTTTGGCGCCAGTGACGGGATGGTGATCCAGCTGGCTGCTACGTCGACCGGGGACAACCATCTCGAGGAAGTCACCGTGGGGCCCGACAGCTCAGCCCCTCCCGATTCACCCACCAAAGTTGACTTTGTCGAGAACAGCCTTAGCTTTGAGGCCAATCTGCTACGTGGCCAAAAGACTGGGCACTTCCTGGACCAGCGCGACAACCGGCGGCTGGTGTCAACCCTAACTCGTGGTCGTCGCGTGCTAGATGTCTTCAGCTGTACTGGAGGGTTCACCCTTGCCGCCGCGGCGGGTGGAGCAACCTCGGTGCATGCCATTGATCAAGCACCGCTCGCCATCGAGACACTCCTGGCCAATGTTGCCAGAAA
Organism: Actinomycetes bacterium; assembly: GCA_024280015.1. GTDB lineage: Bacteria > Actinomycetota > Acidimicrobiia > Acidimicrobiales > SZUA-35 > JAJRQY01. The sequence continues at coordinate 36,802 of JAJRQY010000006.1, read as the reverse complement.
CCAATCGATCCCCTCAGTTCAACAGTGCACAATCACGACCTCGACAACTGACGCGTTTGAGGAGATGGAGAGACTGGCGGCTGACGGCCAGCAGTTCGATCTGATCATTGTTGATCCTCCGTCCTTCGCCCAAAAGCAGGCCGACATTAGTCGAGCTCAACGGGCATACCGTCGATTAACTTCGCTCGCATTGGCTCTGCTGGCTCCCGACGGGATTCTTGTGCAGTCATCCTGTTCCAGCAGGCTGAGTGCCGACCGGTTCTTTGACGGGGTACATGAGGCGGCCCGTCTCAATGGCTATGACCTGCGAGCATTCAACACAACCGAACACGCCCTCGATCATCCTGCGACCTTTCCCCAAGGTAGTTATCTCAAGGCCATCTTTGCTCGACCAAAGAAGCTATGAGACTGCTCCTGCGATGAGATTGACTAGGCGATGAAACTGAGCTTCCCGGCTGAGCTACCAATCACGGACCGGCTGGATGAGATCAAGGAAGCAATCACCAACAACCAGGTCGTCATCGTTGCTGGCGAGACTGGTTCGGGCAAGAGCACCCAGCTTCCAAAGATCTGCGTCGACCTTGGACTTGGCCAGGACCGCCTCATTGGCCATACCCAGCCTCGGCGTTTGGCGGCCAGAGCCGTGGCCGAGCGCGTCGCTGAAGAAACCGAAACCAAGCTGGGTGATCTTGTTGGATACAAGGTCAGATTCACCGACCAGGTCAGCAAGTCAACACGTATCAAGCTCATGACCGACGGCATCTTGTTGGCCGAGATCCAACGTGATCGACTGCTGAAGCGCTACGACACCATTATCATTGATGAGGCCCACGAACGCAGCCTCAATATTGACTTCTTGCTCGGCATATTGCGCCAGCTGTTGCCCCGCCGTCCGGACCTCAAGGTCATCATCACCTCGGCCACAATCGACACCGAACGGTTCTCCGATCACTTCGACCAAGCACCGATCATCGAGGTCTCCGGTAGGACCTACCCGGTTGAGACTCGCTACCGGCCGCTTGTGCGCCCCTCGGGTGAGCGACGAGATCAGCCGACCGCCATCGGTGACGCGGTGGAAGAACTGTGGCGCGACCAGGACGGCGACATCCTGGTTTTCTGTGCCGGTGAGCAGGACATTCGTGACGCCCACGATGCTCTGGAGGACCGAAAGTTCGCCAACACCGAGATCTTCCCTCTCTACGCCCGACTGTCAGCAGCCGAACAACACCGGGTCTTTGCTGGCCATAAGAAACGGCGCATTGTGTTGGCCACCAATGTGGCCGAGACCTCGCTGACTGTTCCCGGCATTCGCAGTGTCATCGATCCAGGCAACGCCCGGATTTCTCGCTACAGCAACCGAACCAAGGTGCAACGGTTACCAATCGAGGCCATATCCCAAGCGTCAGCCAACCAGCGGGCCGGACGATGCGGCCGTCTTGGTCCCGGGGTTTGCATTCGCCTGTATTCCGAGGATGACTTTCTCTCCCGTCCCGAGTTCACTGACCCAGAGATACAGCGAACGAACTTGGCGTCTGTCATCTTGGCGATGGCTTCATTGGGTCTTGGCGACATTGTCGACTTCCCCTTCCTCGAGCCACCTGACCGGCGAAATATTCGCGACGGCATCGCCCTGCTTGAAGAACTGGATGCCGTCGATCCGCAAAGACAAGGAACACCGAAGTGGCTCACGCCAATGGGCGTCAAACTGGCCAAGCTGCCGGTCGATCCCCGCTTAGGGCGCATGATTATCGAAGCCGGACGCAATTCTTGTCTGCATGAGATCATGGTTATTGTTGCCGCCCTCTCGGTACAAGATCCAAGAGAGCGACCAACGGAGAAACGCCAAGCAGCAACAGAGTCACACGCCCGGTTTGCTCACCCCTCATCAGACTTCTTGAGCTATCTCAATCTGTGGAACTATGTCAAGACCGAGCGGAGCGATCGTTCGCAGAATCAGTTTCGCAAGCTGTGCCGAAGAGAGTTCCTCAACTTCAACCGGATACGAGAATGGCAGGACGTCTACCGACAACTCCGGCGAGTGGCCGATGAGCTGAAACTTCCCCGCACATCGGGCGAGCCACTACCCGAGGACATTCACTATTCACTCCTGTCCGGGCTTCTTTCCCATATCGGCATGAAGGATGAGAAGAAGGCGAAGCCAGCAACCAAGCCAGCATCTGGCCAGCGTCGCGACGGCGCAAGAGCCAAACCGGCCGAATTCATTGGTGCCCGCAACGCTCGTTTCGTCGTAGCCTCTGGATCTGCCCTGTCCAAGAAACCGCCAACATGGGTCATGGCTGGTGAACTGGTGGAAACCAACCGCTTGTGGGCCCGAACCATGGCTCAGATTGATCCGGCGTGGGCCGAACGGCTCGGCGAGCATCTTGTTGCTCGCTCCTACACCGAGCCCTGGTGGGAACAAGAGCGTGGCGCTGCCCTCACCACCGAACGGGTCAGCTTGTATGGCCTACCCCTCGTTGCTGGGCGCACAAAAAACCTCGAGCACTTTGATGCCTCGTTGGCCCGAGAGATGTTCATCCATCACGCCCTCATCGAGGGTGAATGGGAAACCTCTCACGACTTTGCTCTGCTCAACTCCAAACTCACCGACGAAGTCGCAGCCTTGGAAGCACGGTCTCGACAACCAGACCTCATGGCTGATCGCCAGCTGCTCTTTGACTTCTATGATCAGCATCTCCCAAGGTCGGTCACCTCGTCCCGCCACTTCAATTCATGGTGGAAAAAGAAGCGAGCAACTGATCCGCGCCTACTGGACCTCACGCATGAGATTCTGCTCGGTGGGCGAGATGAGGGAATCGACCATGATGCGTTCCCTGACCATCTCACCATTGGTGGCATCCAGTTGTCATTGTCCTATGAGTTCGATTCAACCTCACCCATCGATGGCATCACCATCGATGTACCCCTGGCCGTCCTCAATCAACTGGACGACGGTGACTTCTCTTGGCTGGTCCCCGGATTCCAACAAGAGGCAGGTGAACTCCTGGTCCGATCCCTGGATAAAACAACGCGAAAGGCTCTTTCGCCGATCCCGTCCAAGGTCGCAGACGCCTTGTCTGACATCAAGCAGGATCTGCATCCGGGCCGAACCTTTGATCAAGCCTTGCGCCGCTCTCTCGAACGCAGCACGGGAGTCTCCATCCAGGCACATGCCTTCAAGCCTGAAGATCTCCCTCGTCACTTGCGACCAACCTTTCGGGTCGTCGGAACGTCGCAGCAAACTCTGGCGGCGGGCAAGAGCCTGGAGTCCCTCAAGGTGCGCCTGGATGCTCAGATTCGCCAAGCCCTGGGGGATGCCAGACATGACGTTGAACGTGACGGTCTCACCCAGTGGGACTTCGGTGACCTTCCCCAGACAGTTGAAACCCAGTCTGGGGATCATGTGGTGAAGGCCTTTCCAGCACTGGTTGACAATGGCACCTCGGCCTCCATCCGCCTACAAGTCACCGCCGAGGAGCAGGTGGAAGCTATGTGGGCAGGAACCCGTCGCCTCCTCTACCTGGACATCAAGGCTCCGATGAGAACTCTGGATGGGCTGCTCAGCAGTGACACCCAGTTGGCCATGGCCGCAAATGCCACCCAGTCCAAGGCCGAGTGGTTCATTGATGCCCTCACCAGTGTGCTGGACGAGATACTCAGCGATCAGGGCGGACCGAGCTTTACCCAGGAAGGTCACGTGCGGATCCAGACCTACGCCAAGAATGCGACACCCGAGCTTCTCATTGGGGTCGCTACTGCGATGAATAGCATCTTGCCAACTATCCAGCGAATCGACGTCCTACTCGATCAGACGGAGGCCCAGTCAGTTAGCCATCTAGCAAAACACAACCGCCTGCAACCGAGTCTGTCGGATGCTCGCTCGCACCGGGACCGCCTTGTCTATCCAGGAATGCTGACCGGAGTCGGATTCAACCGGCTGGAAGATGTAGCCCGGTACCTGGAGGGCATTGCCTTCCGCCTGGAGTCGCTGCCAGCATCGCCGGCTAAGGATCGCGATGCCCTCGGCATCTGTGGTGACGTCGAACAGCTCTACCGCGCCGCCTGCAGCCACTCAGATCAGTTCGATGAGCTGGAGGAGATTTCCTGGCTCATCGAAGAACTCCGGGTCAGACAGTTCGCCCAACACCTTGCCATCGCCGACAAGGTCACAGGTAAGAGGGTCAAGAACGCCCTACGACTACTCTCCTAACCACAGACCCAGTTGGCGATGCCTGCCCCTCCCAAGGCGGAAACCCGCCAGACGACAGCCCACTGACCAAACGACGGGACAACGAGTGACCGAGCAGAAATCTCCGATACAAGATGTGATTGATCTGGAACTGGAGTTGGAGACCGCATCAGGCGAAGTCAATACGTTTGTTGCCCTCCCTGACAACCGATCGTCCGATCAACCATCCCAGCCAAGTCCCGTCATTTTATTCTTGATGGATGCCCCCGGCATGCGAGAAGAGTTGCGGGACATGTGCCGCAGAATCGCATCCAACGGATACTTCGTGATCGCTCCCAACCTCTATTACCGGGAGGTCCGCGAGTACAACGTGTTTGAGACCCAGGACCGTGACCGCATGTTGGAACTGATGGACGGTTTGAGCACTGCCATGGTAATTGAGGATGTTCGCGCCATCTTTGGCTGGTCCCACAATCACTTGGATGCCGACGCCACCCGGATAGCAACCGTTGGCTATTGCATGAGCGGCCCCTTCGCTTTAATGGTTGCTTCAACCTTCCCTGATCATGTCAAAGCGGCTGCTTCCATCCACGGAGTTCGACTGGCGACCGACCAGCCCGATTCGCCCCATCGGAATCTTGACCCGGTCAAGGCCGAGATCTATGTCGCCTGCGCCGAAACCGACAGCTATGCGCCACCGGAGACTATTGCCGAGTTCGAGGCCGCGATGGCCGCTGCTGGGACCGCAGGACAGGTTGAGTGGTATCCGGGAACCGAGCACGGTTTCGCCTTCGCCGAACGTGACCAGTATGTGCGTGAGGCTTCGGAGCAGCATTGGGATCGACTCCTTGATCTGTTTGACCGCAACCTGAAATAGCTCCGTTCTTGCTACTCATCCCCCATCGGCCCAGCTCCAATTCGGGCCAGGTTGGACAACCCCTCTGGGGTGTGTTTCGATAGCACGTATGAGTAACAATCAGAAGTTCTACATCAACGGCGAGTGGGTCGATCCTCAGGGGACCGACACCCTCGATGTCATCAATCCGGCAACTGAAGAAGTCATTGCCACCATTGCCATGGGAAACCAAGCCGATGTTGACGCCGCGGTTGCAGCGGCCAAAGAAGCCTTCGTCACGTTCTCCCAGACAACCAAGGAAGAACGCCTGGAACTTCTGGACAAAATGATCGCCGCCTATGGCGAGCGCATGCCCGAGATCGCGGTCGCCGTCAGCCAAGAAATGGGTGCGCCAACCATGCTTGCCACCCGAGCCCAGGCACCATCAGGCATCGGCCACCTCATGTTCGCCAAGGCCGCCTTAGAAGGCTTCGAGTTCTCGGAGTCGGTCGGAACCTCCGAAGTGACCTATGAGCCAATCGGTGTTTGTGGCTTCATCACTCCATGGAACTGGCCACTCAACCAGATCGCCGCCAAGGTCGGCCCGGCTATTGCCGCTGGCTGCACCATGGTGCTCAAGCCCTCCGAAATCGCCCCACTCAATGCCATTCTATTCGCCGAGGTCATGGACGCCGCCGGAGTCCCACCATGAGTATTCAACCTGGTCAACGGGGCCGGACCGGTCGTTGGCGCCGCCATGAGTTCGCACCCCGACATTGACATGATGTCCTTCACCGGCTCGACTCGCGCTGGTGTGGCCGTGGCTCAAGCTGCCGCACCGACAGTCAAGCGTGTTGCTCAAGAGCTTGGCGGTAAGTCAGCCAACATCATCCTTGATGACGCCGACTTCGAGAAGGTCATCAGCAGGGACGTAGCCGGTATGTGCTCCAACAGTGGGCAGTCTTGCAATGCCGGTACCCGCATGTTGGTCCCCGCAGCTCGCATGGCCGAAGCTGCCGCCATCGCCAAGGAGGCCGCAGCCAAGCTGGTCGTTGGCCCACCCGATGCCGAGGGAACTACAACCGGACCCGTTGTTTCAGAAGCCCAGTTCAACAAGATTCAAGGCTTGATTCAGAAGGGCATCGAAGAAGGAGCAACGCTGGAAAGCGGCGGACCCGGTCGACCCGAAGGTTTGGACAAGGGCTACTACGTCCGTCCGACGGTCTTCTCCAACGTAGAGCCATCAATGACGGTGGCCGAGGAAGAGATCTTTGGACCAGTACTCGTGCTCATTGGGTACGAGGACGAAGCGGACGCCATTCGGATTGCCAATGACACGGTCTATGGCCTGTCCGGCTACGTCAGCTCGTCTGATCTTGATCATGCTCGCTCGGTTGCTCGTCAAATCCGAACCGGCATGATCCACATCAATGGCGCCTCGCTGGCCATGGACGTGCCCTTCGGTGGCTACAAGCAGTCCGGCAACGGCCGAGAGTTTGGAGTCCATGGTCTGAAGGAGTTCCTTGAGGCCAAGTCCATGTTCGGCTATAACCCCTAGATCGACTCGCTAACCGATCTCACCGAGAGTACGCATATCTGGCTAGCCCGTCCTCAGGACTGTCCTTCGGAACGGGCCTGGCTTGACTCGCACGAACTGAGCCGTCACGACCGTTTCACGGTGGTGACGGCTCAGCGGCGTTTTCTGTTGAGCCATAGCTTTGTGCGTCGTGTCTTGTCCTCCTATGTGCCGACCCTCACGGAGTCAGAATGGGAGTTTGAGTTCGGCCCTCATGGTCGCCCCGAACTGGCTCGCGAGCTCGTGCGAGAGCACGAAGAACTCAAGGGCCTACGTTTCAGCCTGTCCCACACCGACTCGCTCTACGCACTGCTGATGGCCCGTGACATCGACTGTGGGGTCGATGTGGAGACAACGACTCGAAGCACCGATCTTGTCGGAGTGGGCAGACGTTCCTTCACCCCATCCGAGTTCGCCATCTTCGAGCAGCTGAGCGGTGAGACTCAGCGTCGTCGCTTCTTTGAATACTGGACCTTGAAGGAGTCCTACATCAAGGCCATCGGAACTGGTCTAGCCACTCCCCTGCGCAACTTCTGGTTCGATCTCCCTGAAGATCCAAGGTCCCTGGGGACCGCAAGCGATGACCGCAATCCAATTTCAGTGGCGTTCGCCCAGAACCATGACGACACTCCAGGCCGCTGGGCCTTCGGCCTGCATCAACCGACCGCCGATCATCAACTGGCCTGGGCCGTTTCCACCCCCAATCAGGAACTGGCACCGGTAGCGACCCATATGCGACATCACCCCGGTGCCAGAAAGCCGGTTTTGATGAAATGGCTTACAGAGTAAGGATTGAGCTAGGTTCTCGGCAACGCCGACCAGGCAACACCTCTAGCCCTCTGGTGGACCCGACATGACCCAGACCGATCCGTCACTCAACAATTCTGGCGAACGCTTTCAGAACTATGACCTGTTTGGTGACGACTATGTCGCCAATCCGGGTGAGTTCTGGGCCAACTACCGCGACAAGTGTCCCGTCGCTCACTCGGATCTCCACGGCGGATCATGGCTCCCGGTTCGATACGAGGATGTGCAAGCCACGGCCCGAGACATTGAGCACTTTCCCTCCGGTCATGGCATCTCAGTCGTTGGCCCAGACGAGGGCGAAGAAGACGAGGATTCGATGCTTCCGGGCGGGGTGCCTCCAATTGATGCCGATCCGCCCTTGCACACCTGGACACGAAGATTGATCCTGCCTTCGATGGCGCCAAAGGCGGTCAAGAGCTACGAGGCAGGAACGCGTGAACTTTGCCAGCGCTTGATTGCCGGCTTCATTGCCGACGGGAAGGCCGACGCTGCTGCGGACTATGCCCAACAGATCCCGGTTCGGGTCATTGGTGCGCTTCTTGGCGTGTCCGAGGACAAGAGCGATGATTTTGTTAGCTGGGTCCGCGGCATCCTCGAATACGCCTACGACAAGGATCGACGCAAGGAGGCGGTGATGGCAACAGCATCCTTCCTCTTGGAGGAGATCGCGAAGCGCAAAGAAACACCGACCGAGGATCTGATCAGCGAGCTCATCAACTCCGAAGTTGAGGGTGAACCAGTTGACGAAATGTTCGTCCTTGGTGAAGCCTTCCTCCTGATGGTCGCCGGGATCGACACCACCTGGAGTGCCATTGGCGCCGCTATGTATCACTTCGCTGCCAATCCCGTGGATCGCAGGCGGATGGTTGAGGATCCTGACGTCTGGCCCCTGGCCATTGAAGAGATCTTGCGGTTCTATGCGCCCGTCACCATGGCCAGGGTTGCCGAAGAAGGTGCCGAAATCAATGGCTGTCCAATTCCGGAGGGTGACCGGGTGCTTATGAGTTTCCCGGCGGCCAATCGGGACCCGGACGTGTTCGAGGATGCCGATACCTTCATCATCGATCGGGCCAAGAACCGACACTTGGCCTTTGGTGTTGGCATCCATCGCTGTGCCGGATCCAACCTGGCCAGGATGGAAGTGCGGTTAGCGCTGGAGGAATGGTTCAAGGCCATTCCCGAGTTCGAGCTTGCCGATCCGGAATCAGTGACCTGGGCTGGCGGTCAAGTTCGCGGCCCGCGCAGTATCCCCGTGGTCTTCCCCGCTGGCAAGATCTAGTCCGGCTGGCGCCGCTCATCGGACGGGAAGTGTTCGTTGTAGTCCGCCATTGATGCCTCGATGACCTGCAGTGCATGCTCTCGCCCGTAGGTACCAACAACCTCAATAGAATTGGGCTTCTTGCCGCTGATATCCAGCTTGTAGGTTCCAAAATAGTGCACGATCCGATTGACAACGGTGACCGGCAGGTTCTTCAAATCCTTGGCATAGTCAAAGACTGGATCACTCTCCAACAAGGCAACGATCTTGTCATCGGCCTCACCATCGTCCAAGAGTTGGATGCCACCAACAACACGAGCGGGGGTGACGATCTCCGCCCTGTCAATTCGCTGCTGGCTGAGCACACAAATATCCAGAGGATCCATGTCCCCCACTTCAGCCCCCGGGGTCAGGGCGGCGACCCGGTCCGCACAGTAGGTTTGTGGGATGAAGCCATAGAGCGTTGGCGGCAGAGCCGAGCTGCCCTGGGGGCGGTCTACTCGCAAGTAGCCAGTCTTCTTGTCAATCTCGTACTTGACCGCATCGAAGGGCGTGATCTCGATATAGGCATCAACATGAGCGGGCGCGTCAGAACCAATGGGCAGGCCGTGCCAGGGATGGGCACGGAACCGATCAAAACTCTTTGTCATAGCTAGGTCCTGTCCGTGTTTCGTCTCTTGTTGCTCACTCGGGCGCGATAGCTAAGCTACCAGTATTCAGGCAGCGGAGGAGTGAGCAGGTTCGGCTGACTGTAGCCACCGGCGTTCAACGAAGAATCCCCCAAGGGGAAGAGCGCCTAGGAACAGGGCGGCGATAAGTCGCGTGGCTTTCCAACCAAGAGTGGAGAAGTTGATGACCAGAGCGGCCGCATAGACCAGATAGAGGGTTCCGTGGATGGGACCGAGCACTTTTACGCCAGTCTCGTTGTCAAAGCCATACTTGAAAACCATGGCAGTGAGAAGCATGAGGTAACTCACAGCCTCGATGATCGAAATGGCACGAAGCTTCTGAATCATGAGCACTCTCTTTCGCCCGGTTGGCGAGGTGGTGGACCGGTAAGCCAGACTACTCAGATGTCGCCTTCCTCAGACCTCGACCGACCAATTCAACCCAAGCCTGCCACCGCAGTCACCGCCGAACGCAACCGGGTGCAGGGCGTAGATCTTGAGATGGATGGGGACGACTTTGATCGAGCAAGTCGCGGGCTCATCGCCACTCATCCAACAGGCAAGATCGATGGCCCCTACGGACCAGCCTGGGACCAAACCCGGTACGCCTTTATCGACGAAGCCGTGGCTGCAGCTGGATCGAACCCTGCTGACTCCTGCCCCGAGACCGTACACCCCAGCCTGTGGCGCCAAGCAAGGCTCAACCAACCCCATGGCCTATTCAAGGTGGACGATGGCCTGTGGCAGGCACGAGGATATGACATCTCCAACATCACCTTCATTGAAGGAGAGACCGGCTGGATCATCATCGATCCCCTGACAACTGAATGGACTGCGCGGGCCTGCCTGGAACTGGCCAACGAGCACCTGGGCGGACGCCCAGTCAGGGCAGTCATCTACACCCACAGTCATGCTGATCACTTTGGCGGAGTGGATGGGGTGACCACCCAAGAAGCCGTTGATGCCGGCGAGGTCCGAATCATTGCCCCCGAAGGGTTCATGCGCGAGGCCGTCGCCGAGAACGTCATAGCTGGTCCGGCCATGGCTCGCCGTGCGGCCTATCAGTTCGGTCCCTTGCTCCCAGTTGGTCCAAGAGGCCACGTCGACTGTGGCCTTGGCAAGGCATTCCCAACTGCTCCCCCGGGACTGATTGCTCCAACCGAATCCATCGGTGAAACAGGCCAAGAGCTCGAGGTTGACGGGATACGTATCGTCTTCCAATACACCCCCGAAGCAGAAGCCCCGGCCGAGATGACCTTTTTCTTCCCGGACAAGGGTTGGCTCTGCATGGCCGAGAACTGCACTCACACGATGCACAACCTGGTCCCGATTCGTGGAGCTCAGGTACGAGACACCCTGAGCTGGTCGAAATACATCGGTGAGGCGCTCGACATGTTCGGGTCTGAAACCACCATCATGTTCGCTTCTCATCATTGGCCACGCTGGGGCCAGGAGAACGTTGCCGAGTTCTTGGCTAAGCAGCGCGACATGTACCGCTGGATCCATGATCAGACGATGAGGCAAGCCAATCATGGCTTCACGGGAATCGAAATCGCCGAAATGCTGGAGCTCCCTCAGGAGTTCCTGGATGAAGGACACACCCGGGGCTACTACGGCACCCTGGTCCACAACGTCAAAGCGGTCTACGCCCGCTACCTCAGCTTTTATGACGGTAATCCGTCTAATCTTTGGAACTATCCTCCGACAGAGGCGGGCCAGCGTTACGTCGAGTTCATGGGCGGTTCTGACGAACTGGTGGCCAAGGCTCGCAAGAGTTTCAACGAAGGTGACTACCGCTGGGTTGTCCAAGTACTGAATCATCTGGTTTTTAGCGATCCGTCCCATCAAGAGGGCCGGGACCTACAAGCTGATGCCTATGAACAGCTTGGCTATGGTTGTGAGTCCGCAACCTGGCGAAACGCGTACCTCATGGGGGCAAAGGAACTACGCGAAGGGCCTCCCCCACAGCGCGAAACTCGACGAAGCACGCTCCTAGGCGCGCTGGACGTCGAGCAGATCTTCGACGCGGTGTCCGTCCGCTTGCGTTCCGAAGCGGTTGCAGGCTTGCAGGCGAGTGTGCATTGGCACTTCACTGACCTTGACCAGCATTGGTTGCTCAGTCTGGAGAATCGGGCTCTTGCCGCCCGCCCATCAAACCAAGACTCCACCAGTCAGGCCGGTGCAGTGCTTACTCTTACCAAGGCTGATCTGATTGACGTCATTAGTGGTCAGGTTAGCTTCGCCGACGCCATTAGCAGCGGGACCATTGTCTTGTCTGGCGAACCCGAGAACCTGATGTCGATCTTCGGGAACCTGGACACATTCCAGTCCGGCTTCGCCATCGTTGAGCCCTAGCATCACAGGCTGCGCCGTATGTTCACAGACCCCGCGGCGTGATCGTGGGTGGCGGGAGAAATGCTCCAGCGAGCAAACGGTAAGCGGCCGCCGGCCAGCAGCCAGAGCAGGCTCAGACCTGCCACGTCAAGGATGTGCGCTCTCTCGGCCAGCAGAGACTGACCGCCCTGGACGGTGTCTACAGCGGCCCCGATCAGCATGGTGAAACCAAGGGCAGCAGCGAACGGCAGCAGGCCATAGGCCCGTTGCGGTCTAATTGCAGCAAACAAGAGTCCCATCGACACCGCGATGGTGAAAGCTCCCAGGTGTCGACTGTCGTGACCGTCCGCTACCGGACGAAGGAGGAAATCCGGGAGTCCAAGCGCCAAGTTGGTTGCGGCGACGAGGCCCAGTGAGTAGCGGATCCACCCTCCCCGCCCAACCCGGGGTGGCCGAGCGTTAGCCAATACCGACGGCACCATGTTCGGCACCGACTCGACTGCCCGTACCCTCACCGAACGGTGGATCTGTATGAGATCAGCTTCATAGGTCCTACACAGATCGCATTCGGTCAGGTGAATTCGCAGCGCACTACCTTCCTCAATGGTGGCCTCACCATCCAGATCAGCAGACATGGTTTCGCGAGCAATCCAGCAGTCCATGGTTCCCTAGTCGTTGGGACTCCGCAGAAAGTTCCTGATCGACGCAAGGGAGCTGGATTCCAATGCTGCGAACGGGCGTCGGAGTTGGTGCACTTCGTACGTTTCAGAAAACTTGGTGGCACACTCTGATTGTGCCCAACCCGTCCGAGAATGATCACCTGACCATGTTGGCCCTGGCGGCACGCGATGGTGATGTTACGGCCCTTGGGCAGTTCGTTGCGGTCTCCCAGGGCGACGTGTGGCGACTCTGTGCCTATCTCGGGCACCGCAACGACGCCGATGACCTCGCGCAGGAAACCTTCGAGCGTGCAATTGGGAGTCTTCACCGTTTTCGGGGCGATTCCGGGGCTCGGCCGTGGTTGCTCACAATCTGTCGACGAGTTTGTGTCGATGCCACTCGTCGGAACATTCGCCGACGAAGGATTGATGAAGCTGCGGTGACCCTGGCGTCGGTCCATGACAGCACCGCCAGGCTGGATTCGACGCTAGAGATCGATTCGGCCATTGAAAATCTGGATCCGGGTCGCAAGGAAGCCTTCATCCTCACCCAGCTCATCGGATTGCCCTATGCCGAAGCAGCCCAAGTTCTCGGGGTGCCAGTTGGCACTATCCGCTCACGCATAGCCCGTGCCAGGAGCGACCTGGTCGAGGCCTTGGAGTCTCCATCCACGGATGACCGTCAGACAAATCAAAGCAGCAGCTGACCACCCAACAGTTGGCCTTGGCTTCATGATTGAGCCAGCCGATGAAAACTTCCAACTGGGTTGGGAACCAATCGACGGTCGGCAACGACTTGTGGAGTAGCGGTGGCTCCCGCCACCAACGTCCCGACTCGCGAGACGCTGTCTAACTACAAGGAACTTCGTTTCAATGAATCTTGTTCGATCTATAGCCGTCAGCGGTGCCCTCCTGTTCGGCGCAAGTGCCTTGACAGCTTGCGGCAATGATGCGACTGGGGTGCAAGTCAGCGGCCAGTGGTCCCGTACTAGCCCAGCGATGAGCTCTGCTGGCGTGATCTACTTTGATCTGTCCAGTGACGAAGGTGACACCCTTCTTGGAGCAACCGTTGACCCAACTATTGCCGGCAGTGTCGAACTGCACGAAACCGTCCTGACGGAGGTTGGCGACGATGAGGAAACGATGGACCACGAGAACATGGACCACGAGAACATGGACCACGACGGAATGGGATCTGGCGCAATGTCCATGGTGCCAGTCGACTCCATCGCTATTCCCAAGGGCGAGACGATTTCGCTCAAGCCTGGCGGGCTCCACATGATGTTGATTGATCTAGCCGCTCCGCTCGAAGAAGGACAGGAGTTAGAAGTCACCCTCAACTTTAAGACGGGTGGCGAACAGGTCATCAAGGTCAAGGTTCAAGACTCCGCCCCCTAAGAGCTAGCGATCACACCGGCGGTACTGGCTCGTTGGCCTGAGTCACTCGACTGGGCCCGGAGGCTCCAGCAAGGTCCGAATCAGCTGAACACTCATGCCGACCCCAATGGTCAGAGCCAGAGCGGTAGCAAGACGGTCAAGTGCAGCAGGAGCATCGGTTGGAAGCACAGCGGCGAACAGTCCAGCCCTGCGGGTGAAGCCCCAAATGCTCAGGCTCACGCCACCGACAAGGGTCAGGGTTGTTGCCAAGAGCCGTTGACTTGAACCTTGAACGAGTGGCAGGCAGGCCAAGGCAAACAGTCCAATCAGCGGCCAGAGCCAATTCAGCGGACTTGGTCCGGTTTCGGGAGGAACCGAGAACACCTGCCATGCCCCAACGATGAATCCAAGGACAAGTACCGGGGCCAGAGGTACCCACGGCCATCTCACCAGGCCTGCCAGCCCAAGGACACCAATTCCCGCACCGATAACTAAGGCAGCCAGCGGTACAAGGGGCGATGGTGACTCAAGCCAGAACGAACCAACCGAAACCACAACTTTGTGGCCATCAACAATGAGTGGGATCACCCCCTCAACGATCTGCTCACCTCGGCGAGAACTCGGAGGGGGCTGAGGAATCATCCAGTGAGTCCGATGGTCATGCCAGGCCCATGAGCCGTCATCATCAACCGAGGACCATTCTGGCTCCGCCTCCGCAGATGCCTCCTCCGGCAGTTCACTGTCGCCGTAGCGCTCCTCATTCAAGAAACGGCTCGGGGAACGCTGGTTTTCCTGAACCAAGCCCGACGGCAGCACTCGGACATAGGGTTCACCCTGGTAGCCGATAACCGTAACTTCCAAGCCCAATTCGACTTCAAGCAAGACAAACGAGTCGCCACCAACAATGCTGATGGCTAAGCCAGGGACTGGTGGTTCGATGCCAAGAATCTCACTGCGGTAGTCGGTAGGTCCGGCGGCATCAGCAGCCGCTGGCCCCGCAAGGATGGCTACTAAGAGCAGACCAACGCTGATAGTCCTGACCAGGGTCCGCATCACTATTCGGAAATCGCGACCACGAACTGGCCACTGGGGTGCACAGAGCAGGTACCGCTCAGTTCACCGACAGAAGTGAAACGTTGACTGAGTTCTTCATGAGCGCCGACAAAGAACGGGCCAACCAGATGTCCACGATCGTCCTCGTTGGAAATACGGATGACCTGACCAACCTTGGCTTCGAGTCGAGCAGGAAGGATATCCAGCGCCTCGCCAGCATCGATTCGCTCGCCGGCCCCTAGCGGGATCACATAGTTGAAGTCGGCGTTCTCTACAGCAGCGTCATCGAAGCTGAGGTCGCCATCGTCATTGGTGCAGCTCCCAAGCGCAAGACTGAGTATGGCGAAGATGAGTCCGGCAAGCGCCAGTCGCAGAGATCTCATGGGAGCAGCCTAGGCCTTGACCCGGGCCAGCAAGATGCCAAGGTCACGTTCAAGAGCAGTCGGAACAGTGCCAAAAGCCCAAGTCACCAGGAGCTTGCCATCCTCATCTACCGCGTAAAGAAACGGCGTGTGATCAACTTCGACATTTCCATCTTCATCCTCACGCACCGAATAGTCTGCCCCAAGTGCATCGGCCACCGACCGCAGCCGATCGGGGTCGTCAGTCCGCAACGCATAGCTATCCTCGACAAAGTGGCCGACATAGCCGCCGATGATCTCATCAGTATCGCGTTCCGGATCAATGGTAATCATTGCGACTTCAACGGAACCTGCCTTGTCGCCAAGATTCTCAAGAGCAGCCGACAGATCAGACATCGTCGTTGGGCACACATCAGGGCACGCGGTGTAGCCAAAGTAAACAACAAGAATCTGGCCTGCCCGCGCCTTCAGATACTGATCAGCCCCATCACTCGCCCGCGGGACCGATAGGTGGCCAACTTGTGGAGCGGGCGTTCGCACATTGCCGCCGAGGGACTGCGCCGCTAGGTCCTTCTCCCCGCCACAAGACGTGCTCACCCCAAGCAGAACCAGTAGCCCGAAGATCACGCCAAGCACGCCGCGAACTCGAAGGGCGCGGTTTCGGTCCGCTCTTGCCGGATTGAACTGATGCATGGTCGTTGCTAGCTACTTCTCATAGAGAAACAAGGGAGACGGGTTGAGCCGCTACCTGTCAAGGTCGTCGTTGGTAGCCAAAGAGTTCCCGACTGTGCCGAACTTTGGTGGTCAAAGGTCACGTTCGTGTCCTCTCCTGGTGAGCGCAGCAGTTCTCACGAGGAAGGGAGTACCTCATCTAGAGCCGACAGGAGAGCCTGAACGTCCGCTTTGGAGGTGTAATGCACCCAGGACACTCGGACGACACCAGGATCTGGTTTGATGCCAAGACCTTCAAGGACCCGGACCGCATAGTAGTCACCAGAACTGGTCATGATCTTGCGTTCAACCAGAGCATCGGCGATAGCCGCTGGGTTGGCAACGTCAAAGGAGACGGTTGGGCAGCGGTGTGCTCCGACGTGTCCCGAGCTCAGGTTTGCGGGACCGAGCAGGTGGACTCCCGGGCGTTCATCCAGGAAGCTCAGGACTGGTCCAAGCAGCATGTCCTCATGATCGGCCCACAGCTTCGACACCCGCCGACAACTTTTTGCTAGATCGACATGGTCGCTCGTCCCCGTAGATTCTTGGTGATATTGGTCAAGACGTTGTACGTAGTCAAGTACAGCAGTTGATGTTGCCACCTGGGCATGATCGGGTCCGGCCGGAGTCATCCGATACCAAGGCGATCCGTCGTTGAAGTAGTGGCCCTGGTTTGGCAAGGCATCCATCATCTCATGACGTAGAACCATGAGACCCTGATGGACTGAGTAAACCTTGTACAGGCTGAAGAGGTAAACATCAGCTCCCAAGGCCCCAACATCGGGAATGGTGTGCGGGACAAAGGAGACCCCATCGACGATGGCCCAAGCATCTACCTGATGAGCCATGTCGCAGATTCGGGCGACATCGTTTTCCTGGCCGATGATGTTGGAGCAATGGGGAAAGACAACGAGCTTCGTCTTGGCGCTGAGCAAGGCGTCAAGTTGATCAATGTCGAGTAGCCCAGTATCGGCATCGATGCGCCATTCCCGAATTGCGGCGCCCGCTCCTTCGGCGGCTCGACGAATCGAACCGGTGTTGGCTTCGTGGTCTTGATTGGTGACAACGACCTCGTCGCCAGGACTCAACAGGGCACCAAGCGCGTTGGCCAGCACGTAGGTATTGGCTGAAGTGGAGGGACCAAAGTTCACCTCGTCAGCCTGCACGCCCAATGCCCTAGCCCACCGAGCATGGGCCTCATCCATCTGCTGCCCGGCTTCGGCAGAGGCCGGATACAGAGCGTATGGCTGCAACTTGGTTTCGGTGTAGTACTTGGTCAAGGCAGCAATGGTGTCGACGCAGGCGTAGGAACCACCGGCGTTCTCAAAGAAGGACCAGCCTTGTAGCGAATCGGCTTGGAAAGCTGGGAACTGGGAACGGACATAGTCGACGTCGAGTTGCATCCGGACAGTCTGGCATACCAGCGAGTCTGCAATCGGACCGTCAATTCAGCCAACCGGATAAGCCATCAAATTCAGGCAGCGTCCTCAAGCAGCCGAATGAAGCAGACGACTCAAGCAGACGAATCAAAGAGAAGGATTTCACGTCTGCCGGCTTCGGTCAGATACGGAGACAGGAGTTGGCTCATCACCTGGTGAAATCTGGATTCGATGTCAACCTCGTCAAGGGCCAAGAACACTTCGGCGCTCGGCAAAAAGAAGTTGCCCAGGATCGTGAGCTGAGTGACCAACGTCTTGAATTGGTCAGCACCTTGTTCGGGATGCATCAGGCCATCCTCCACCATCAGGGCAAACAAACGAAGGGTCTCTTGTTCACGTCGCAGCGTGAGATCTTGATAGTGGGTTTGGATGCGCGAGTGTTGACGGGCTACTTGCAAGAGATTGTCCATGATGAACCGATAGGAAAGGAAGGCTGGGAAGACTCCGCCGAACGCACGTCGGACCTGAACCAAGGTTGGATCCGCCATCACCTGGCCCTCATCGCTGACCAGCTTGTCCATCTGTTCGACCAGTTCCAGGTAGAGCTCAAAGACAATGTCGTCTCGTCGCTTGAAGTGATAAGTCAGATTTCCGATACTGATGTCCAGCTCATCGGCAATATTGCGTAGGGAGACATTCTCCAAGCCACGCTCATTGAACAAGGTACGGGCAGCCCCAAGGATTGTCGCTCGCGTGTTTGCAGCCATCTTGCTATATTAGTACAAACGTCCTAATGGTTGGAGTGTGGTATTCGGGTTCTTGTCGTCGGTGGGGGAGTTGGTGGATTACCCGCAAGTATTGCCCTCCAGCAGAAAGGTATCGAAGTTGAGGTGTACGAGGCAGCACCATCCTTTCGGGAGGCTGGCGCCGGTATCTGGATGGCACCAAACGCGACGAAGCTTCTCGACCGGCTCGGCTTAGCCGAGGCAATCAATGACCTTGGACGCCCGTATCGAAAAGGGGTTGCAATAGTCCAACTTGACGGGACCGTGCTGAGTGCAACCTCGACTGACAAAGATCTGGCCGACCACGGGTTCCACACAATCGCTATTCAGAGAACGCTACTGCACCAACTCCTGCTGAACCAGGTCAAGCGAGCAACAACCGGGAAGCGTTTCGTAGGCTACGAGCTCGGTAAACAAGGGGTAACCGTGAGGTTCGAGGACGGAACCGATGCCACCGGCGATGTTCTTGTCGGCGCCGACGGTCTGAGGTCTGCAGTTCGCGGACAACTACTTGGCGATCTGCCCCTCCGCTACAGCGGACAGACCTGTTGGCGATTTTTGAGTACCGCCAACAAGACCTCGATGCCTGGCCCTTACGACATGACCGAGATGTGGGGAAATGCTGGGGGTCTCCGAGTCGGGTCTGGTCTTGTGTCGGACGATCTCGCTTATACGTTCATCACCGCTAAGGCTCCAATGGGCGGATTGATGGACCCAGGCACGGTCAAGAGCGAGCTACACCAGCTCTGCCGCCACTTTCCCGCCGCAACTCTGGATCTCATTGATCGCACGCCTGACGACGCGTTTCTTCGCAATGATCTTCTGGATATTGCGCCGCTACAGAAGTGGCACGGCGACAGGGTCGTCCTTCTGGGTGACGCCGCCCATGCAACCCTTCCAAACCTTGGACAAGGCGCTTGCCAGGCCGTTGAGAGTGCCTACTCGCTGGCCGCCCAACTGGGGCGGGTCCAATCCGCAACTGACAGCAATGTAACGGCGGCCTTCGAAGACTACGAGAACGAACGGCGCCGAAAAGCACATCGGGTTACGAAGATGTCCTGGCAGATCGGCCAACTCAGCAATATAGAGAGAGCCGAACGGCCCGCCGGCTACGCAACCTCGGTTTCCGGCTGATGCCCGCCGCAGTCGGCGCGAGAGCCCAGCGTCAGCTCTACCAGGTCGCTCCAGAGGCCTAGATGATGCCAAGCCGCACTATCGGATCGCTGGCTAGGGCCGCTTAAGTGAGGTCCGGCGCTCGACGTCGCAGCGTTCTTGGGCCAGACTCTGAGGATTCGGTCTGATCGTCCTCGGGCTGAACCATTCTCAGTTGGGGGAAGTTCATGCAGATCAGTGTTCTTGGTGCCGGATCGTGGGGGACCACGGTGGCGGCTCTCGCCGCTCGCAACCACCCAACTACCTTGTGGGCCCGTGACGAACAGGTGGTTTGCGATATCAATGTTGACCATCAAAACAAGAGCTACCTCGATGGTTTCACCCTGCCCGATCGACTGGTGGCAACCACCGACCTGGCTGACGCGTGTTTGACCGCCGATGTCCTGGTCGTTGGTATTCCCTCAACATCGTTTCGCCAAGTGTTGGAAGCTGCTGCTCCCCATATTAGACCGTGGATACCGGTCGTTAGCCTGACCAAGGGCCTGGAGATGGGGACCAGGCTACGGATGACCCAGGTCATCGAAGATGTCCTGTCCGGCCACACCGCTGCGGCACTCACCGGACCGAATCTGGCCAAGGAGATCCTGGCTGGCCAAGCTGCTGCGAGTGTTATTGCCACCCCGGACATGTCGGTTGCTGCACAACTACAGGAAGTATTCGCCAGCCGCCTCTTCCGCGTCTATCGGAATCACGACGTTGCTGGCTGTGAACTCGGGGGCGCCCTGAAGAACGTTATCGCCATCGCAACAGGTATCGCCGAGGGTCTCAGTGTCGGGGACAACACGCGAGCGATGGTCGTCACCCGCGGCCTGGCTGAACTTACGCGGCTTGGTGTTGCCATGGGCGGCGAAGCCCAAACCTTCGCCGGTCTAGCCGGCATGGGTGACCTTATGGCAACCTGCATGAGTCCCCAGAGTCGCAATCGCTACGTTGGCGAACAGTTAGGCAAGGGACGAGCTCTCCAAGACATCTTGGATGAGATGAATATGGTGGCCGAAGGGGTAAAGACCGCGGCGATGGTGCAAGACCTCTCCAAGGAACACGGCGTGCGAATGCCTGTTTGCAGCACCATCTCCCAAGTGATTGCTGGTGAGATTCCGGCCCATCGAGCCTTTGACGGCCTTCGGAGCGCCCAACATGAGATGGACAAGGACTAGACGTGTTCCAGTTTGTCCGCTGATGGCGTAGGTCATCGGTCTCATTGCTGCCCTCGAACTAGGAATCCTCTTAGACCGCTGGTTTACTGAAGGGTCGGCCAATTTGCTGCTCCAGGTGCAGTCACGGCCAAAGGAGCAAGAATGATGGACCCCCTAGGCCCTGAGGGCGACCTCACAGAGCCCGAACTCGCCATGATCGTTTCGGCAGGCGCAAAACGAAAGCCCGCCAAGAAGGCCAAACCCGAGCCAGAAATCCTTGTTGAGCCAGAACCCGTGGCCATCGTCGAACCAGAGCCAGAAATCATTGTTGAGCCAGAACCCGTGGCCATCGTCGAACCAGAGCCAACATCAGAAGACTCAAACACAGAAGACTCAAATCCAGGGTCAACCAAAGCGAACGATCCAACCGAAGCGTCGAACAATGACCCCGATGACGGCAAGATTCGCTTCACCGACCTCGGCTTGAACGACAAGATCCTTGAGGTGCTAACCGGTCAGGGATACGAGAACCCCACCCCAATTCAATCCGAAGTCATCCCCATTGTTCTTCAAGGCAGAGACCTGGTCGGCCAAGCCTCAACCGGTACGGGAAAGACCGCTGCCTTCGCCTTGCCGATTTTGCAGCGACTGTCCGATGGAGCCGAGCACCCCTCCCCCATGGCCATCGTGCTGGTTCCAACCCGCGAGCTGGCCATGCAGGTGGCCGAGGCCTTCCAGACCTACAGCAAAAATCAAGGGATCAAGGTCCTTCCAGTTTTCGGTGGAACCCCGATCGGCAAGCAACTTCAAGCCCTTCGCCGCGGTGTTGACGTCGTTGTTGCCACTCCCGGCCGTGCCCTTGACCTCATCAAGCGACGAGCCCTTGACCTTCGTCAGGTTGAAGTCGTTGTCTTGGACGAGGCTGACGAGATGTTCGAGATGGGCTTTGCCGAAGACATCGAAACACTCTTGAGCGAAACATCGGCCGAGCGACAAACTGTGCTGTTGTCGGCCACCATGCCTGCCCGAATCAATGGCATGGTCAAACGCCACCTCAACGACCCCGTCAGGATCCAGATCAAGGTCAAGAAATCCGCCGATGGTGATGGTCCGAAGATCCGCCAGATGGCCTATGTCGTTCCCGGATCACACAAGACCGCAGCTCTCGGGCGGCTCATCGATTCTGAGTCACCAACCGCAGCCATCGTTTTCTGCCGGACCCGCGATGAGGTTGACTCGGTGGCTGAATCCCTCAATGGCTGGGGCTACCGGGCTGAGGCGCTTCACGGCGGCATGAGCCAAGAGCACCGAGACCGTGTCATGCGGCGACTCCGCAACAAGGCTGCGGATCTGCTGGTCGCCACCGATGTCGCCGCCCGTGGTCTGGACATCGATCACCTTTCTCACGTCATCAACTATGACGTTCCAACCGCTCCCGAATCCTATGTTCACCGCATCGGCCGAGTCGGGCGAGCAGGGCGCGAAGGTGTTGCCCTCACCATCGTCGAACCTCGTAACCGTCGACGTGTATCCAACATCGAGCGTCTAACCAAGGTCACGATGACCGTGGCCAAGATTCCAACGGTCAAGGACCTCAACGCTAAGCGACTGCAGAAAACCGAGGCCGACCTTGCTGGCCTGGTTGAGGCCATGTCACCTCCGGCCTCCGAAGAGGGCGAAAGTGATGGGGAAACAACGTCCACCGACACAGCCCGAAATCGGGATGCCGAGACCATCGTGAATGCCCTGATGGCCAAACACGATCTGATGGACATCACCCTTGCTGCCATCGGACAGCTCCACTCGACCAGTGGCAGGCCGACCGACGATGTGAATATTCCGGACATGAGCTCCAAGTTCGACAGGGGCGGCAAAGACCGGGGAGGCAAGGGTGGTCGTGGGGGCGAGAAACGCCAATTCAGCGCCAACGGTGACACCGCAAGCATCTTTATTGGAGCAGGTCGAGCCGCAGGCGTCCGACCCCAGGATCTGGTCGGCGCCATTGCCGGCGAAACCCACCTCAGCGGTCGCGACATCGGACCCATCCAGATCAATGAGCGCTTCTCCATCGTCGGTGTGCCGAAGGAATCTGCCGACCAAGTCATCTCCATCATGCGCAATGCAACGGTGAAGGGAAACAAGGTCACAGTCAAGATGGATTCCGATGGCGGCGGCGGCTCCAAGGGCCACAAGTCCGGGGGTGGCGGCTACAAGGGCGGGGGTTCCAAGTCCGGTGGTGGCGGCTACAAGGGCGGGGGCTCCAAGTCCGGTGGTGGTGGCGGCTACAAGGGTAAGCGAGCCTCAAAGCCGTGGGACAAGGGTTCCAACACCAAGGGCGACTGAGCGTCTTGATCGGCTCTCTTGGAGATCTGGTTGAAGACATCGTCGTTCGACTTAACTCACCGATTCAGTATGCGTCTGACACTGATGCGCAGATAACTCGACGGCGTGGTGGGTCGGCGGCAACCGTGGCTGTCGTCGCTGCCTCCATCGACGGCCAATCGCGCTTCATCGGTCAACTTGGCAATGATTTCGTCGGCGCCAAGCTCATTGCTGAGCTTGGCGATGCCGGAGTCGACTTCGCTGGAACCCGAGCCGGACAAACTGGGTCAATCGTGGTCATCGTCGACCCCGATGGGGAGCGAACAATGCTTACCGACCGAGGCTCATCGCAGCAATTGCAAGGAGCAGATCCAGCATGGCTGGAAGGTCTGACATATCTGCATGTTCCGTTCTACTCTCTTGCACAAGAGCCCCTTGCCAGCACAGCACAAGATCTCATCAGCCAGGCCAAAGCCAGGGGCCTGGCGGTATCGATCGATGCTTCTTCGGTCTCGGTCCTGATGGGATTTGGCATCGACAACGCCGTCACGTTATTCCGTCAGCTCTCGCCAACGGTTCTGTTCTGCAATCAAGAAGAAGCCGAGATCTTGCAAGTGGACGGCGATCCCTCAGCATTTGGTGCCGACATGGTCGTAGTCAAGCGTGGCTCTGAACCGGTAAGTGTCTTCCTCTGCGGTGGAGAAGAAGTATCGGTTCCCGTTCCCGACTGTCCCCCAATCACCAACACAACCGGCGCTGGCGATGCCTTCACCGCTGGCTTTCTTTGCCACCTCGTCGCTGACGCCTCACCGGCCGGGGCGGCACTGTCAGGACACCGTGCCGCTTGTTCCTACCTGACGAACTAGCCAGCCAGCAGCCAGAATTATGGATTCTCGAATGAATCAAGATTCTCCATATAGCTGGACCGTTCAAAGGCTTCAGGATCAGCGACATGCAGCTGGCTCAGCACACCACGGATGTCACCGACCGATTTGTGACCATTGGCATCCAACCATTGTTGAAGGCCATCTCGCAGAACTCCGACTTGCTCCGAACCGTTGAGCAGGATGGTGGACGCGACCATCACAACATCGGCCCCAGCCACAAGTAGCCGAACCACATCATCGGCAGTATGAACACCCGTTGTTGCTGCCAAGGACGCATTCACCTTGCGATGCAAGATGGCCATCCAACGCAATACCAACCGGTTCTCCTCCGATGATGACAAGACCAGATCCGGAATGAGCTCCAAGCGGTCCAAGTCGATGTTGGGTTGGTAAAAGCGATTGAACAAGACCAAGCCGTCGGCTCCTGCATCCGCGAGCCGCCTAACGAAGTGGCCAAGCGATGTGAACTGCGGCCCAATCTTGACAGTGAGAGGAATCTCAACTCGTCCACGAACGAGGCGGACAATTTCCAGGTAGTCGTTTTCCACTTCTTCGGCTGAAGCATATTGATTTGCGGCGACCCGATAGATGTTGAGTTCGATGGCATCGGCCCCGGCAGCTTCCATTTGTGATGCATATTTTGTCCAGCCGCCAAGCGAGACGCCATTCAAGCTGGCAATGATTGGAACACTCACAGCGGCCTTGGCTTCAGCAGTGAAGGCAACAACATCCTTGGCTGTCCGACCGGGGTGGCCGACTGCTGGAAGGTGCCCGGCGGCCACCTCCGCGTGGTAGGCCGACCCGAACTGGAAGGTGCGAGAGTTTGCCGCAGCCTCTGCTTCGATCAGTTCCTCAAAGAGAGATGGTAGGACGATTGCGCCAACCCCTGATGCATCGAGCTCAACTAACCCAGCCAGGCTCCCGGTAGCTGGGGATGCGGCGGCCACCAGCGGATTTCGCAAGGTCAGGCCACAGTATTTGGTCGTCAGATCTGGCTCGTTGCTCGGGCTTGATGAGACGGGATCAGGGCAACCGGGGGTATCGCTCATTGGTGGAGTATCGGTGATGATTCCGCAACCGTCCAGAGCCCTTTGGTCCTGATAGTACGGTCACTGGTTTCGATTTGCGTCGTCGGTCAAGATGACGACAAGCTGTCCTCCGCAGGACCACGGGAGATCCCGTGACCGAGATGACCGCATGATCGAGATGACCGCATGATCGAGATGACCGCATGATCGAGACAACCATTCAGAATTGGCACAAGTATGTACGCGGCGATCTTCCAGGTGGCCTCGATCAACTTCTGCACGATGACGTTGTCTTCTACTCCCCCGTTGTTTTCACACCGCAAAAGGGTAAGGCCATCACCTCCCTGTACCTGCAGGCAGCCGCTGGAACCCTGAATGAGCCAAGCCAGGAAGATCCTGGTGTTTCGGATACGGCGGTCGGGTCATCAGAGCAAACGGGAAGTTTTCGATATGTCTCCGAAGTAATGAGCGGCAATACCGCGGTACTGGAATTTGAGACAACTATCGACGGCAAATATGTGGACGGGATTGACATGATCACCTGCGACCAGGACGGCAAGATCATCGAGTTCAAGGTGATGGTTCGTCCCCTGCAAGCAGTGCATGCCATCCACCAAGCAATGCAGAAGATGCTGGAACAGCTCGGTAGCTGAGCAAACCGGGCTGCGGCAGATCCGTGAGATGTCAGCGCAGACGAACGATCAGGCGATCGTCCACAGATTGGCCTCAGCAACACCAAACATCCGCACTCGAACACCCTCCGACGTGACCAGATCAGCGGGAGGATCCTTCGCAACCTCTTCTTCTGAGCGTCGCCGCAATCGGATCAGCTTGTCCGAAGGTTCGAAGCCGTAGCGGACCGCGCCGTTGATGGAAACGAAGCGTTCCAAGTCGCCCAGTGCACCCTCCTGGTAGAAGACTTCTGCCACCACCTCTAAGGCATAGGGAGCATTGAAGATACCAGCGCGAACTACCTCGGCTTCCTTGGTGGCCAGCGGATGTGGGGCAGAATCGGTGCCGAGGAAAAATCGTTTATCACCAGAAACCGCGGCTGCCCGCAGTGCATCGCGATCGGTTCGAGAATTGATCACCGGCTTGCAGTACAGATGTGGCCGCATGCCATTGGCCAGCAGATCGGACCGGTCGCACGACAAGTGATGGGGCGTGATGGACCCTGAGGTGTTTGCGTAAGACCTGACCAGTGCGACGCCCGCAGCCGTCGAAAGGTGTTCTACGGTCACCGACAATTCCGGCAGTTCCTCACAAACGGGCTGCATCTCGGTTTCCAAGAAGGCTGCTTCTCGATCGAAGATGTCCAGTTCCGCTGAGGTTGCTTCGGCGTGCACCAGGAGAGGAATGCCGTGCTCGGCCATGGCTTCAAGTACTGGCTTGAACGAGATGATCGATGTTCCCCCGCTGGCTGAGTTGGTTGTGGCGCCAGCCGGGTAGTACTTCACAGCCAGCACCGAGCCAGCCTGATGACCACGAATCAGGTCATCAATCGATAGATCAGCAGTTAGGTAGAGAACCATCTTGGGATCAAAGGGCCTGGTGTCGCCGGACGCCGCGGCAGCAGCATCGAGGACACGAGCGCGGTAGTCATTGGCTTGGGCCACTGTCGTGATTGGTGGATCCAGGTTGGGCATGATCATGGCTCGACCAAAACGACGAGCCGTATGCCCGGCGACCGCCTCCAACATTTCGTCGTCGCGAAGATGAACATGCCAGTCATCGGGAAGTGTGATTCTCAGGTCAGGTTGCATGGTTTCGGAGACTAGCTGTTGTCCGGTGCGGTCAGCTCCTGTCAAGGTCTATCCCAGCCGCTCATTGGGGCAAAGGGGAATCACGATGGGATCTTCAATAAGGTGCGGCTGGATAGGCCTGTCCGGTTGAAACCAGGATCCCTCACCGTCGCTGTTCGCGGCCCAGTCTTTTGGGGACTCATCGATCCCAATGGGAAAGACAGTCAACGTCTCCTCAGCATCCAGCCTCATACGAATGAAGTTCCGGTACTGGGTGCTGCGAATGCCGGAGGACAAAAAGAGGTGGTCTAACCCGCGACGATCAGCAAGGAAGAAGGCGAAGGACGAGACCAGGGTGCCAAGAATGGCCCCGGTGCCTGCTACGAACCAAGAACCAAGATACCGAGACACCCGAAAGGATGCATCAAGGTTCTCAAATAGGAACCGGCTGAGAGTGGCCAGCACCGAGAGCGACAAGATATGTAGGCCGAGGTGCGGGACGGCCACCACCCAGGCTTTTGCTGCCTTGGACTTTGCCGCCAGCAGACAAAAGACAAAACTCACAGCCAACCAGAACACGGTGCCCGGACGAAAGAGCCCCGACCAGAGAGCTTCCGTTGAAAGCGAATCGGGTGAGGCTCCGAGCACGTTCCACCCCAAAGCGAGGTACAGCACGCCAATGATGAGAGGGAAGCCGCCATTGCGCCAAAGGATTGACGGCCAACGTCGTCCAACAGCCTTGGATTGGACCGCACTTGGATAGACACAGCGTTGCTCGAACTGGACCGGATCCGACTTCCCCTGGTCCCGCGACTCAGCCGCCGGAAGGACAATCTCAGGCGGCAACCAGTGGGAGGCAGACAAGAACGCACCACCGCCGCCCGCGGTTATCAGATGAGTGTTGCTGGCAGGTTCAGCCTCATAGCGAGAGTAGTGATGGAGGTCTCCCGTCAGGACGAGGCGAACCTCGGCCCGGCCCTTGAGAGACTTGCGGATCAGGTAGTCCAAGACTTGGTGAGCCTCCGAATGTCTGGACTGATGGATCCAGGTTGGAGTCGGGACGCACAAGATGACCTGTGTTCCCGGAGCAAAAGAGGCGGCGGTCTCCTTGAAGAACTCAATCTGGCCTTCATCCAAGTACTCACCAAGGTGGGCATCCACCCCCAGCATCCACCAATGCTCAGAGAGCTTGGAGGCGAAATAGCTACGTTCTTGAGCGGTACGCCATCCTCCAACCCAGCCCTTTTGGGTCATGATCTTGGACCAGGAATTCAGTCCATCCATCCAGTCATGGTTGCCAGGGATCCCGACCAGAATTGGATGCTCGTCACACGTGTGGTCGAGCATTGCTCGCATCGGGCCGGTGAATCGGTCCTCATAGGCACGGGTTCTTGCAACCGGATAGACGGCATCACCACCGTGGATCAGGAGTGACCCCCGTCTTGTTCGCACCGGCCGTTCCTCTGCAGGAGAGTCTCCTGGCGTCGATTTCACCGGGTGGGCGAGATCCACGGTCTCCTGAGCTAGGAGATAGGCCACAGTGGCGCAGGCATCAAATCCATCTCCGCTGTCGGCAAAGTAGTCAAACCAGATCTCATCGCTAGGTTGCCCGCCGGGACCCGAGCAGGGACGCTGCACCTCGACGATGGCCGAAGACAAGAAGCGTTGGGTGTCTCGCTGGTCACTGAAGCCACCGACAATCTTGAACATGAGAGCGTGGCTACCGGCTCGCGCCAACGTCTTGGGCGAATGCCAACGAATCGCCGCCTTCCTAGCGAATTGTGTTTCCGCAACATCAAAGGAACTTGGCCGCTTGGGCCGAGGTTGATGACACTTCGGGCAGTGGGACTCTGAGG
Organism: Actinomycetes bacterium; assembly: GCA_024280015.1. GTDB lineage: Bacteria > Actinomycetota > Acidimicrobiia > Acidimicrobiales > SZUA-35 > JAJRQY01. The sequence continues at coordinate 8,665 of JAJRQY010000006.1, read as the reverse complement.
CTCTCATTGGCAACCAACTTAGGCCTTCAGCCCCGCGAAGCGGAACCCACTCTTCTGTGTTGATTGAACCGCTCAGAGTGATCAAAAGGCTTTTTGTTACTTTCACGGTTTCAGTCCCCTCTGCCTGGCTAGGGTGACTGAAAATGTCCAACTAGGAGAGGAGTTCTCATGAAGAGAATTTTCGGACTATTAACTGCATTCGCTCTAATCGCTTCCGCCTGTGGCGGCAGTGACGATGGCGGAGGAGATGCTGCGACCGCAGACAATCCTGTGACTATCGACATGTGGATCGCATTCAGTGATGATGCCCGCAAGGGATTTACTGAGGAGAAGGCCGCCGAGTTCAATACGGCTCATCCGGAGTACAACGTCGTAGTCCAGTCCTTCGACTCATACAACACCGTCTTTGAGCAGGCTGCGCTCGCCATCGATGACGGCAACCCGCCAGAACTCATCCACTTCTTCGAGGCTGCAACCCAGCAAGCTCTGGACGCAAAGGACAAGGACGGCAATGCCATCTTTGCTTCGGTAACCGAAGCGATTGACGGCCGCGATGAAATCCTGGGCGAACCAGTGGTAATCGACGACGTCGTTTCGGCGGCAACCAAGTACTACACCATTGACAACCAGCTCTACTCAATGCCCTGGAACACCTCGACAACCACGATGTTCTCCAATATGGGAATCCTTGAAGCAGCTGGTATTTCTGATCCGCCCGACACCTGGGCTGAGGTCGAAGCAGCATGTGACGCCATCATGGCTCTGCCTGATGCTCCGTCTGAGGGTTGCATTACCTGGCCAAACCACGGCTGGTTCTTCGAGCAAGCACTTGGTCAGGCTGGCGCCGACCTTGCCAACAACGAGAACGGTCGTGCCGATCGGGCAACCGAAGTATTCCTTAACTCCGATGCTGCTTTGGACTATGTCCAGTGGTGGAGTGACCTTGAGGATGCCGGACACTACGTCTACACCGGAACCCAGCGAGACTGGGCTGGCACCGCATCAGCATTCAATGCTGGCAACGTCGCCATGCTGGTGTACTCATCATCCGATACCACCGTCCTCACCGACACTGGTAAGGAAAATAGTGTCGATGTTCGTTCGTCCTTCATGCCTCACAATGGGGATGCCGCCTACGCTGGCAACCTGATTGGTGGAGCGACGATCTGGATGACCAGTGGCCTGTCAACCGCCGAACAAGATGGCGCTCTTGCCTTCTTGAACTTCTTCTCTAACCCGAAGAACGCTGGCGACTGGCACAAGCTGACCGGCTACATCCCAATCACCAATGCCGCTGTTGCCCAGCTTGAGAGCGAGGGCTGGTACACCGAGTCACCAAACTCCCTCGTTGCCTCTGACCAGCTGAACGCTGCGGCCGATACCCCGGCTTCCACCGGAGCATTGCTCGGAAACTTCGTTTCCATCCGTGACGTTGTCACCCTCGCCATCGAAGACATCCTCGTCAATGACGTCGACGTCACCGAGCGCATGGGTTCAGCTCAAAGCGAGGCCCAGACCTTGCTGGATGACTACAACGAACTCAACGGCTGATACGCCGATGGGTATTGTTGCCAGCATTATTGTTGCAGCACTACTTGGTGCCCTCTCGTTCGGATACAAATCCGTCCGGGAGGGCGCCATGGGCGCTGCCCTTGGTCTACTCGGTGGCTCAGTCATACTCGGATCCCTGCGGCTCTGCACCTTCGCCGCCGATGCAGCTTCGACCGAGGCCGTGCTGGGAATCGGACTAGCAGGCGCCTTTGCCTGGATGTTCGGCGCTGGCACCCGTGCTGTCTTGGGACAGCGTTCAGCCGATCTTGGCTCAGGCGAGAACCGCTCGGGAACCTACAAGCTCGGCTGGTACTGGCCGTGGTTGCTTCTCTCACCCACCCTGCTCATCTTGATCCTGTTTCTCTACCTTCCGGCCTTCCAGACCTTCACCCTGTCCACCAAGCTGGCCAACCTGACGTCGCCAAGGACCGCTGACCGGTGCCTCAGCAACTTCTCTGACCTGATGGTTGAGAGCCCAACACGAATTGCCATGCTTCCCCTGGTGGCTATCGCCATGATCTGGGGCGTCGCTCTGTGGAGCAAGCGCTCTACGCCGGGAACTCGGTCTCACTCCATTGCCAAGACCTTGCAGCCCATGGGCATCTTGGCTGTGGTCTTCGCCTTCTATTTCATGTTCGAAACCGAGTCCGGTACTGGCGGCTATCGGCTCATCTATCTGAACACCATCATCATTTCTCTCTCAATCGTTGCTCTGGCAATGACGGTTGGACTAGCGATGGCGTACCTTGCCTTCGGGCGCATACGGGGAATCACCGTCTATCGGACCTTGCTGATCTGGCCCTACGCCATCTCGCCCCCGGTTGCGGGAATCTTGTTCTTCATGATGTTTAACGCCACTGCCGGCATCTTTGCCTTCCTCGCCGACAAGATTGGTATTGAGTTCCCGAATTACACCGCCTCCGCGGGAATGGCCCGAGGGGTCATTGTCCTAGCCTCGGTGTGGAAGCTGTTGGGCTATAACTTGCTGTTCTTCCTCGCTGGCCTGCAAACGGTTCCTCGAGCCCAAATCGAAGCGGCGACCCTGGACGGAGCGAACGCCTGGCAACGGTTCCGCCTCATCGTGATGCCTGCGCTCGGCCCAATCGCCTTCTTCCTGCTGGTCACCAACCTGACCTACTCATTCTTTGAGGTATACGGAACCGTCGACCTATTGACCAAGGGTGCCCCAGCCAGTTCGACCTCGGTGGCCATCTATGAGATCATCCGGGTTGGTGTGAACAACCAGAACATCGGAAAGGGCGCGGCCCAATCGGTGCTCTTGTTCCTCGCGGTGATTGGCCTTACGGCCTGGCAATTCCGTCAATCAGAAGGGCGGGTCAGCTATGCGGGTTCGTGAACAAGACAACCTGACCATGAATGTTGGCAAGGTCGGCATCGTCCGCGGACGAGACTGGCCCCGCCATGTCTCCCTCTTGCTTGCCATTGCCGTTGTCGTCTTCCCCTTGGCCTACGCGGCACTGATCTCCACCCAGTCCAATACCCAGATCAACAACTTCCAGCTTACACCCGGTTCCTCGTTAGGTACTCACTTTGATCAGGTCTGGAATGGTGCCAATTTGGGTCGACTGATGTGGAACTCTGTCGTTCAAGCGGTACTCATCACCGTCATCAAGACGGTGTTGTCACTGCTGGCTGGCCTGGCCTTTGTCTACTTCTCCTTCCGGGGCAAATGGATTGTCTTCTTCTTGGTACTCATCACTCTGATGATGCCAACCGAAGTCATGATTCTGGCCATGTTCCGGCTCGTATCTGATCTGGGCCTCAAGAACAGCATGGCGGGACTCGTGATCCCCTTTGCCGCTTCAGCCACTGGAGCTTTCTTGTTCCGACAGCACTTCGCCAACCTGCCAAAGGACCTGTCCGAAGCAGCACAAATTGATGGGGCGTCGCCCCTTCAATTCCTGTTCAAGATCCTCATTCCGTTGTCCTGGAACGTGATTGGTGCCCTGGCTGTAATCCAGTTCGTCTTTGTGTGGAATATGTACCTCTGGCCAGTCCTGATTGTTTCTGACCCCAACAGCCAGGTCGTTCAACAGGGCCTGGAGCGGTTGAAGAGCACCGACACGGGAATCACTTATGGGCCGCTCATGCTGGCCGCGCTCCTCGCATCGTTACCACCGGCCCTCGTCTTCATCGCGCTCCAGAAGCCTTTCATGTCCGGGTTCGCCGTTAGCGCTGACAAGTAGCTTCTTAGTCGCTCCCCTCGATTGCACAGCCGAGGCCTACCTCACAACGAGTCCCAGCCCCCAAAGCGGCGCGAGCAACGAGCCAATCCACCGCGACCCTGAGGCTGGTCCTTGAATGACTTTGCCTGCTTCCACGGATTGCCCCAAATGGGGAGGCCATGGCCCGGCAACAGATAGTTCACGTCAAGGGAACGCAGTCGCTCTTCAGTCTGGCGACACGCGGTTTCATCAACCCACTCGGGATTAAACCAGGCCTCCCCGTCAAGGGTGACGACGGCGTCACCGGACAACAATGTGCCCGAGTCTGCATGAAAGTAGCTCACGGCCTCATCAGCGTGACCAGGTGATGCAATCACTTCCCATTCCTTGCCACCAGGAACCCGATCTCCGTCTTGCAAGAACCCGGTTGGCTCATAGGGGAACTGGAACTGTTCGGCCTGACCGCCAAATCCGATCTTCGTGCTACCGCCAACAAACTCCCGCAAGGCTGTGCCAGAGAAGGGCTGCTGTCCAAAGATCGGCAAAAAACGCAGGGCAGCGTCGCTACCAAAGGCCCGGGGCTTGGTACCTTGCAGATAGCTCTCGCACAGGCCCGGCAAGTGGGTGGCCGAGCCGAGCCTCTGACGCATCATCGGCAGGCCACCGACATGATCGCTATGCCCATGGGTTGCCATACTGTGCAGCTCTGTTGAGGATCGACCCAGCCGAGTGATGAGATCAATCGACAGAGCAGCGGTGCTAGGAAGGCCTGGGTCAATGATGACGGTCTGATTGTCGTCGCCCTCGATCACATAGCAATTGAAAATCCACCTTGAGCATCGATGAATCGGAAGGTCAAAGACCCGCGAGGATCGCTTCTGGCTGCTTCGTGACATGGGCAAGAACGTAGTTCAGAATAGGGCCCAGTCCGTAGCCCAGACCGAAGCCCAGTCGGCTTCATGGTCGACTGGGCAGCCAACAGGAACCGCATCGATTCCCAGACCGCTCCGAATCGACTAGTTTCTGAACCTGACCGGATACAGGCCCGGCAACAACGAGTTGGACTGGAACAGAGATGGCAACTGAGACAGCGGACATTCTCATCATCGGCGGTGGCCTCATCGGGCTCTCTACCGCGTATGAGCTGGCGCGCCGTCAGGCTGGAAGGATTGTTGTCTTAGAGAAGGGCTCAGGTGTTGGGCAAGGCTCGACTGGCTCGTCGTCAGCCTGTCTGCGGCTTCGCTACAGCCACCTGGACACGATGCGTATGGCCCTATATGGCCAGAACCGTTATCGCGACTGGGCCGACTACACCGGCTTGGAGTCGGCTCGTGCCTCGATGGAGCAGATTGGTGTGCTGTGGATGCTGGGCGAAGACGCGGCGGCCGTCACCGCTGAACGCGATCGGATTCGCAGCATTGGCGCTCCGGCCCAAGTACTGACCCGCGATGAACTAACTGGACGTTTCCCTTCCCTTTCCACTTGCTCAACATCGATAGATTTTGCCGAAGGCACAGAACATGAGTGTGGTCAGACAGAGACGTTCTTGTTCGAAGATGATGGCGGCTATTGCACTGATCCTGCGGGAGCAGCCCAGGATCTGCTTGACGCTTGTCGCCGAGATGGCGTTGATGTTCGCCTCACTAGCCGGGTGTCCGCCTTGCGTACCCAAGGGGGCCGAGTCATCGGTGTTGACTTAGCGAGTGGTGAGTCCATCGATGCTCCCCAGATCGTCAATGCTGCTGGGCCGTGGTGTAACGAACTCAATAGGATGGCTGGCATCGAGCACAAGTGGGATCTGATCCCAACCCGGATACAGGTCATGTTGCGGGCAACCATCAATCCCCTGCCGGGCGGACTTCCCATGGTCGCCGATGCCGCAGGAGGCATCTACTTCCGGCCTGAGAGCAGGGGGCAACAGATCCTGGTTGGTTCTATTCGTCCTGAAGACGAGCAGGAGACCATCGCTAACCCCGATGTCTACAAGGCCTCCATCGATGAGGAGTCGAAGGCCGGATTGTTACATGGGTTGCATCACCGCATCCCCAGTCTGGAATATCGCGGCCAGGTAACAGGAATCGCCGGCATGTACACCATGACCGAGCAAGACGTGCACCCCATCCTGGGCCCAACCCACCTTGACGGCTTCCATGTCTCCAATGGCTATAGCGGCCACGGCTTCAAACTCGGTCCGGCGGTCGGTAACCTGTTGGCTCAGATCTTGACCGACTCGGTCATTGAGGGTGACGTCGATATCGCCCACGACTTCTTGTCCATCGATCGGGATTCACTGGCCGTCCGGGAGAAGAGTGTTCTGGCCTAGGAGCAATACTCTTGGCCCGTCGCTGTTTTCTGATTCGGAGGCCCGGCAGTGCAAGCATTGGGTCTGCTTCGACTGACGAATCTCAGCCAAAGAGTGAGGGCTGCATGGCGATCGCATCAGCGGTGAACTGGCCGAGCTCTAGCTCCCAGCCAAAGAGTTGACCAATATCGGCAAGAAACATGTCGGGATCAATTGTTCCAGCAGAGCTTCGACGGGTCAGGAGCACCGAGCGTCCACAGGCATCGATCACCTGCAGATCGTGACTGCCGACTTCGAGTGACACCGGATACAGCACCGGGGCCTTCCACCAGGGCCGGGCTTGGCCAGGAAAAGTCCAGTCTTCGCTCATTGCTGTCAGACGATCGTCGTCCAACCCTTCGATGAGCGAAACCGCTTTCCCTGCTCGGTCATCAATTCGCTCGAACAGTGCCTCGGTTGAGCATGGCCGCTCCAGGCCGGTGAGCTTGCGACGAGCACTCACTGACTGAGCAACACCGACAAACTCTGTCACCAGGTCTTCCATTTCTCGCACCACAAATCCATCACTGGCCCGACCAATGAAGCGAGCCAGCCAAGCTCCCTGCTCCCGCAGCCGCTCAACGCAGCGTTGCTCAGTCGTGGTTCCAACCTTGATTGAGCCGTCACGAAAGCCAGCCAGGTAGAGCAGGTTCGGTTTGGCCAGGTGGAGAGCAAAGAACGGATCAATGTCACGGCGATCCTTCTTATGTGCTTGATGGATATTGGCGGCAAAGGCAACATCATGCACCGAGCACCGAACACACTTTTTTGCCCCCGGCTTTGGTTTCCGAGTGCAGTCGATATAGACGGCCCCGTCTCCACCAAACGCTCGGTGCCCCAAGCACAGCCTGCTACTGGAAGCATCGAGGCGATAGTTCAGCTCAAGCCCAATCAGTGGAACGTGAGCAGACGTTCTGGCTAGCTCATCACGAACACGAACTCGTGGCTCGTGCTGTGACCAGCTGAGCTCGATGAGTATCCGACTGCTGACCAAGGAGACGATCGTAGTCATCCCCATCGGCAGAGATTACCGAAAGATCGAAGAAATACCTGGAGGTACAAAGACCACAATTCGTTGAATTAGCTTGGCTCTGGTCAATGCGGCCTTCAGGATTGATAACTTGCCAGTGCGCTATGTCAAGCTCCACTGATTCGCCGAGATTCGACATCCCGACACCGATTCGTTCTGCCTTCGTCGTCGGCCTGATCTATGTCTTTCTCGTTGGCGTTTCCTCCCTCGAAGCTGGCATCAAGATCATGGGAGAAGACACCCAGGAGCGTTTGTTCTCCGCGGTGAGCAACCCAATTGCGGGATTGTGCGTTGGCATTCTTGGCACCGTACTGGTTCAGTCTTCTTCGGCCAGCACCTCGGTCATTGTTGGCATGGTCGCCACCAACAAGCTGGGAGTCGAAGCAGCTGTTCCCATGGTGATGGGAGCCAATATCGGTACGACCGTGACAAATACTCTGGTTTCGCTCGGCCACGTTCGTCAATCAGTTGAGTTCAAGCGAGCCTTTGCCGCCGCAACCGTGCACGATTTCTTCAACCTGCTGGCAGTCGCCGTCCTCCTACCAGTCGAGATCTACACCCACGCCATCTCCAATATTGCTCGAGCCATCAGCGAATTCCTGGTTGGCAGCGGCGGCGGAACCGAGTGGAAGAGCCCGGTAAAGGCGTGGGTCAAGGGACCGGTCAAATTCCTCAAGTCCATCTGGGAGCAAGTCGGCCTGTCGGACACACTGCGGGGCACACTCATGGTTCTGACTGGGCTGGTCATCATCTTGCTGGCCCTCGCCCTGATCACCAAGAATATGCGCACCCTGGTCGCTGACCGGGTGGAGCGATCAGTCAACGCCGTGCTTGGCAAGGGTGGCGGCGCCATAGCCATGCTGCTTGGTCTGATCATCACCGTCGCCGTGCAATCCTCCAGCATCACCACCTCGATCCTGATTCCGCTCTCCGCTGCCGGTGTTCTCTCACTTCGCAATGCCTACCCCGTCACCCTGGGAGCAAATGTTGGCACCACCATTACTGCCCTCTTGGCGGCAATGGCGGCATCCAACCCGAACTCCTTGACCGTCGGCTTAGCCCACACGACCTTCAATGTGGCTGGAATTGTCTTGCTCTACGTCATCCCCATCGCTCGCAATGTCCCGATCATGGCCGCAGAGAAACTGGCCGACCTCGCAGTTGAGCGAAAAATCTGGGCAGTGGCATATGTCGTTGTTTTGTTTATTGTGTTACCTCTCTTGGGTGTCACCTTCCTTCGATAGAGGAGAACCTGCATGGTCATGTCATTTTTTCGCAAGGGTCCGACTGGGCTCGAACACATCGAGACGCGTTCCATCGCCATGCTGGCCGATGCCCGTCACTCCTTTGACCTGGCGACAATCGCCCTGCTAACTGGCGCACTGCCTGAGTCGGTGGCCGAAGACATTCGGGCAACCGATCACCGGATCAACCAGGCCGAGCAGGACCTACGGACCGAGCTTGTTGTTCACGTGAGCGTTCACGGCACGTTGGAAATCGGAACGGTCATGGGCTTCATCTTGTTGCTCAAGAAGATCGAACGCATTGGCGATCAGG
>JAJRQY010000175.1 GCA_024280015.1 Actinomycetes bacterium | reverse complement strand
GGTCACCGCCGCTGCGGTTGCCACCCTCAACGACCTGTCCGAGGGGCGAGCTTTTGTAACCCTGGTAGCCGGTGGCTCGATGGTGCTGACCCCGATGGGAATCGAACGAGCTAAGCCGTACCGGGTAGTACGTGACACCGTCCAGGTGATGAAGGCCTTGTGGTCTGGAGAAGCGGTGACCTGGCAAGGCGACACCCACCAACTCCACGATGCCAAACTCAGCTCGGGGCCCCATGCGATCCCCATCTGGATTAGTAGCCGGGGGCCACTGCTGTTGCGGCTCACCGGGCGTGAAGCCGATGGGGTTCTCCTCACGGTCAAGCCCGATCTGGATGCGGCCTTTGAGATTGTGAACTCGGCATCGGACCGGGGCGCAGATCTGGAACGGATCTACCTTGGGCGGATCTGCTACACCCCAGAGATGTTCAGTGAGCAGCGGGCGACCATGCCCTACATCCTCAAGGACTCACCCGAGCGCGTGCTGATCTCCCTCGGATTCACCCCATCGGAGATCGAACGAATCCAACAGTCCGATGCCTCAGACCTGGATGACCTGATGAGCGATGAGTTACTTGATCAGTACCAGATCAACGGGACCCCGGATGAGTGCGCCGACCAGCTTTCAACCCTGGCTTCGGACCAGAAGCTGGATATAGTGATGGCCGACGTGCTGTCGCAGGACCTCGATGTAAACCTCGAGCTGCTTCACACGACATACAACATAATCACGGATGGCCGGCGGTAAGCCTGCTGGCACGCCGACTGGAACCCATGGAGATATCTCATGTCAACCATCCGTCGTTTGAACAACATCATCGCGGCCGACGGCCGCGCTGTCATAGTCGCGCTAGATCACGGCCTACTGGACGGGCCAATTGAAGGATTCACCGACCCTGCCGACACCATCAAGAAGGTTATTGCCGGTGGTGCCGATGCCATCCTCACTTCTTATGGCATCGCCAACAAGTTTGCAACCGAACTGAGCCGCGTTGGTCTGATCCTTCGAGGAGATGGCGCCGCAACCAATCTGGGAACCCCCAGTGATGGTTCGGCCACCACTCCGTTCTTCGAGGTCGAAGAAGCCCTGCGACTTGGAGCAGATGCCATTGTCGTTACCGCCATGCCGGGTTGTGAGAAGGAAGAATCAACCCTGACCAACCTGGCCCACATGGTGCGAGAAGCCCACAAGTGGGGCATGCCGGTACTAGGTGAAATGGTGCCCGGTGGGTTTAATGGGCCGCCGGAAACTCGTGGCACCGAGGCCGTGGCTTTCGCCGCTCGTCTGGGTGCCGAGCTTGGTGCCGACTTCATTAAGGCTCCCTACGCTGACAACTACGGCGAGGTCACTTCCAAGACGTTCGCTCCCGTGGTGATACTTGGTGGATCCAAGGGGGATGAGCGGGCCATGCTGTCCAACATCGCTGATGCGGTAGCCGCAGGCGGTATTGGCGTTGCCATTGGTCGTAACGTCTTCCAATGTGAGGACCCGACGGCCATGACCAGAGCGATTGTTGCCATCGTGCACGGTGGTGCTTCGGTTGATGAGGCCTTCGCCATCTCAACTGGGGAGTGAAAGCAACACTTGGTCTGGATGTAGGCACAACATCGGTGAAGGCCGTCGTGCTTGGCCAGGACGGACAAGTCCTGGCCGAAGGCACCTCGGATGCTTTGCCGATGGGTGCACCCCACCCTGGTTGGGCGACACAACCAACCGCAGCAATTCACGATGCGGTGATGCAATGCCTCCAGATGGTTGTTGCTTCACTCTCGGAGTCGGATCGACAAGACCTGGAATTGACCGGTTTGGCCTCCGCTGTCCAGAGCGGCTCAATGGTCTTGATTGACGCTTCTGGCCTCATAGCCGACGATCTCACTACCTGGATGGACACACGCTGTTCGTCTCTGGTTCAGAACTGGCAGGTCGACGGCACAGCGGACACCATCCGATCAATCACCGGGTGGACTGTTCATGCCGGACAGGGCTTGCCCCAGCTCGCCTGGACTCGGGCCAACGTCCCAGACTTGTTGACCGGCCGAGCAGCATCTGCGGATGACCTGGTTACCTATTGGCTGATGGGTGAGTGGGTTACGAACCCGTCCAATGCTGCCGGCATGGCCCTGATGGATATCACGACTGAACAATGGGACTCCAGTTTGTGCGACCTTGCTGGAGTGGAGGTGTCGCAGCTTTCTGTACTGCAACCATGTGGATCTGCGATCGGAAAGCTTGGTTCGGAAGTGGAGCAGGCCACGGGGCTGGTGGCAGGGTTACCCGTCATCAATGGTGGTCACGACCAGGCCTGTGCCGCTCTTGCCCTGGGTATCACCGAACCGGCTCAAGCGGTACTGGCTGGCGGGACCGCCTGGGTCCTCACCACGGTGATCCGTCCCGATGCGGCCCAAGGTATTCCGGAAGAGATGAATGTCAGCCACCATGTCGTGCCTGGCCTGTTGACGGCGTCGACGTATCTCGGGGGCATGGGTGTTTGTCTTGAATGGTGGCTTGAAGTTTGCCAGCCCGGTGTGTCAAACGATGCTCGATTCGCCGACCTGATTCAAGACCTTGCCGGGGCAACAACCACCTTAGAGAGCCCGTTTTTTCATCTCGCTTCGGCCAGTCCCGGAGATACTGATTCGCCCGAGCGAATCCCGCCTGGGGCGGGGACCTTCGTCGAGTCTTCTTCGGACTCATCCGACACCGATAGGGCTCGGGCCATCATGGAATATGCTGCCTTCCAGGTTCGCACCGCCCTCCTTGCCCTACCCGCAGGTCAGCAACCGACCAGTCTCACCATTGTCGGCGGGGCCACACGGCTACCGGGTTGGAGCCAGATGATTGCCGATGTCTGTGACCTTCCGGTCATTGCGGTCGCTACACAAAACCTGCCAGCGTTGGGTGCGGCTGTGCTCGCAGGAGCAGCCACCGGAGTCTTTCCCAATGTCCAGACTGGCGCAGCAACTCTGACCATCGATCGAACACAATTCTTGGCCAACACACAAATGGCCGAGCTCTTTGTGCGCCGATACCAACAACACCTTCAACAGGAGTCCCAACTGTGAACACCGAATCAACCACTTCTCGACCACGGGTGGCTATCACCATTGGGCGCACCAACTATGCCCGCATGTTCTCCGAGCAGGCCCTGACTGATCTGGCCGAGTTCGCTGATGTTGTTCATGCTGGAGAGCAGCCAGCAGGCAAGGACGAACTGTCCAGCTTGTTGGCTGGGGTCGATGCCTGCATCACCTCGTGGGGGGTGCATCAGTTGGACGCTGAGGTTTTGGCCGGGGCACCGGACCTGAAGGCCATGGCCCACATGGGCAGCAGTATTCGCAAGTATGTGTCAGAGGAATTCTGGAGCCGAGAGATCCGGTTGACGAGCGCGGGTATCACGTTGGCGCAAGATGTCGCTGAGGCCACCCTCGGCTACATGATCATTGGTCGACAACGAGTGTTCCCGCTCAGTCAACACCTTCGAGATGGCGGTTGGCGAGACTCACCAACCTGGGATAAGTGGGACTCTCGCGAACTCACTCGTTCGACGGTCGGTCTGATTGGGGCTTCCAATGTTGGGCGTCACGTCATCTCGCTTCTGGCTCCGTTCGAGACGGAAATCCTGGTATCGGATCCGTTCCTGGAAGCAGAAGAGGCCGCTGAGTTAGGTGTCACCAAGGTGGAGTTGGATGAGCTGCTTCGTCGCTCGGACACGGTGTCATTGCATTGCCCATCTAATGAGGCAACCCATCACATCCTCAATGCCGAAGGGTTCGCCCTGATGAAGGATGATGCCTTGTTGATCAATACCGCTCGGGGTGAGCTGATTGACGAGGAGGCACTAATCGCCGAACTGTCCGCAGGTCGATTCTTTGCCTTCTTGGACGTGAGTGATCCCGAGCCTTCTGACCCCAGTAGTCCGCTGAGGACGTTGGAGAATGTGGTGCTGACTCCGCACACGGCGGGCTGTATCGAGAACTGCAACCGGATGGGTAAGCTGGCAGTGGAAGAGCTGCGACGTTTCTTCTCTGGCGAGGATCCCGTCTATCAAATCACTCTCGACATGTACGCCAGAATTTCCTAGCCCCCTCAACCGCGTAGGGTTCGATGGATGTCCTTCGTCAGAAGAACCAGTCAAGAAGGTCGTCAAGCGGTCCTAGGTTGGTGACATCGACAAATGCGGTTGATCGAGTTGGCGATGACGACCAAGATGCAGGCATGAACGACCATGATCCAGTTCTGCTGCACTACTCGGAGGCCAACGAGAAGGAACGCTTGACGAGTCGAGCGGTTGGTGTGCTTGAGCGGTTGAGGACTTGGGACATTTTCGAACGATTCTTGCCGCCGTCGGGTGTGGTCTATGACATTGGCGGCGGAGCCGGGGTGCACGCTGTTTGGTTGGCCGGTCATGGATTTGAGGTTCAACTGTTCGAGCCAGTGTCATTGCATATTGACCAGGCCACCGCTGCGGCGGAGCAGCTGGATGCTGGTCAGAGGTTCTCAATTGAGCTTGCTGATGCTCGGTCAATACCGCGAGAAGACCTGTCGGCCGATGTGGTTCTGTTGCTCGGTCCGCTTTACCACTTGTTGGACCGACCTGAACGAGAGGAATGCCTGGAGGAAGCTCATCGACTGTTGAAGCCCGGAGGCTTGTTGGTCGCCGCCGGGATCTCCCGATTCTCCTGGCTGATGGACGCCTATCGTCAAAGCATGGCCCAGGTCGGAGAAGTTCAGACCAGTATCTCCTTCAGTGTAGAAACAGGTCGCAGCACCAAGGACCCAGAACCAACTTCATTCCAGGCTTACCTGCATCGACCCGAAGAACTTGAGGCCGAGATTGTTGATGCTGGTTTTGTCGGCTCCAGGATGGTCGGCGTTGAGGGCTTTGCCTGGATGCTCAACGACTTGGATCGAATACTCGGATCTACGTCCGAGAGCGAAGCGCTGCTTAACCAGCTTCGTTCAGTCGAGTCCGAGCCAAGCATGCTTGGGGCGTCCTCCCACTATTTGACGTTGGCATCCAAGCCAACTTGAGGCATCACAGTGGTGCGGATGACAGGATGTCCTGGTGATCGCCGGTCTGCCGCCAGAGAGTATTGAGGTTCCAAGTGCTGTTTTGGCCTACGCCGCTGGCCGGAAACTCACGCCGGTTTGGTTGAACGAGTTGGGTGGACTGACGTTTGAGATCGACGGCAAGCCACATCGTGACTTCGTGAAGTGGAACCCCCGGGCCTCGAGCATCGACCTCTTCCAAGAGGTGAAGCGCCTTCGGTGGGCTGTGGCATTCACGACCGTTCCTGAGGTCATCGACCAGGGTTCAGACTCAGACGGCCAGTGGATTGCCACTCGTGGTCTTGGCGGTGAGAACGCCGTCGCTGAGCGATGGCGGGCATCACCTGGTGAAGCAGTTTTCGCTATTGCCACTGGGCTCAGGCAGCTTCACGACTCCCTGCCGATTCAGCAGTGTCCGTTCAGCTGGCAGGTCGAGGATCGCCTTGGCGACATTGCTCGTCGCGGGTCTGAGCTGGAGCCAGCCAACTGGCACCCGGAGTTCCGTGATCTGTCGGTGGCCGATGCTCTCGCCGTTGTGTTGGAGGTGCCCGAGGTGGATCACCTAGTTGTATGTCATGGTGATGCTTGTGCCCCCAACACTCTTCTGGATGAGAGCGGCTCCTGGGCAGGCCACGTTGATATGGGATCCTTAGGAATCGCCGACCGTTGGGCTGATCTGGCTATTGCCAGCTGGAGCCTGGACTGGAACTACGGAAACGGCTGGCAGGACACCTTCTTCGATGCCTATGGAATCGAAGCGGATGCTGAGCGGATGTCGTACTACCGCCTGCTCTGGGAGCTTGGCCCCTAGCTCTTGAGCGAAACTAGTCAGCTAGTTCTGTGCTTTGGCGTCAGACATATTGGGTTGACGACGGCGCTTGAGTTAGCGAGCATGTCGCAATGGCCAGGGTGAAGATGCATGCCGATGAGGTGCAAACAGACGCTGCTCTGGTGCATCGACTACTCAAGACCCAGTTCCCTGAGTGGGTGGGGCTGTCGGTCGAGTTTGTTGATTCATACGGAACCGATCACGACATCTATCGGCTAGGGGACGGGCTGTCCATCCGCATGCCTCGTATCGAATGGGCAACCAAGCAGGCTGAGAAAGAGCGGGAGTGGCTGCAAAAGATTGCGCCGCACGTACCGCTGGATGTTCCGGTACAGGTGGGGATGGGTAAGCCTGGTGAGGGTTATCCGTTCGATTGGTCGATCTATGAATGGCTACCGGGCGACAATGCCAACGGCACAATTGATGACCTCGACCAGGCAGCCATTGACTTAGCGGCGTTCATACGAGCCCTTCGGCTGGTGGAGGTGGAAGGAGCCCATGTCCGCCCGATCGGGGCTCGGGGTGGTCCGTTGGTCGAGTGTGACCGACAGGTCCGGCGCTCCATCGTCGAACTTGGTGACCGGATCGATGGGGCCGCGGCCACCCAACTGTGGGAAGAGTCGTTGGCCGCTCCCTCATGGGACGACAAGGAGGTGTGGGTTCACGGTGACCTGTTGCCGGGGAACCTATTGGTGGTCGAGGGTCGGCTTTCGGCGGTGATCGACTTTGGGGGGCTGAATGTTGGTGACCCTGCCTGTGATCTGCAACCGGCATGGAACAGCTTCGCCGGTTCGAGTCGCCTTCGCTTCCGTTTCGAACTCGGCGTTGACGACGCCTCCTGGTTGCGCGGTCGCGGTTGGGCTCTGTATCAAGCGGTGTCGGCTTTGTCGTACTACTGGGACAGCAATCCCGGAATGATCCGCCAGGCCAGCAACGCGCTGGACCAGATCCTCAATGGGTGAGCTTGGTTTGTCCAGGTAGTCAGACTTCTGCCAGTTCTGCTGCTAATTGATCAATGGGGTGCGTCAACATTGCGGGGAACGCGACCAGTAGAGGGCCGTTGAGCCCGCATTGCTGGCGATAAGCGGTGCCGGTGGTTGACCAGTTAGCCCTACGAAAGGATGAGGCCACCGTCGACTTCGATGGATTGGCCGGTGATGTAGCGAGCATCATCTGATGCCAAGAAGGCGATGAGACCAGCTACTTCCCACGGCTCGGCCAGGCGTTTCAGGGCAGTGTCGTTAGCCCGCATGTCCAGCCATTCCTCTCCGGTCATGTCCATGGTGGCACCAATTTCTTCGGCAACTCCGCGAACCATGGCGGTCACCGTATTGCCCGGACACACCGCGTTGGCGGTGATTCCACTCGGGCCAAGTTCCATGGCCACCGAGCGAGTAATGCCGACAACCCCACTTTTGGTAGCGGAGTATTCGGCCGAATACGGCCAGCTGGTCTTGGCCGCCATGGAGGCAATATTGATGATCGAGCCGGAGCCTTGTTCCACCATGGTCGGAGCGACCAGCTTGTTGGAGAGAAGAACACCAGTCAGGTTGGTGGCTTCGATATTGTGCCATCGTTCCATGGGTACATCGACTAGAGCCGAACCGCAGTAGATTCCAGCGCTGGTCACAAGAACGTCGATCCGGCCATACTGCTCAACAACGGTGGCAAATGCTGCGACCTGTGAATCCTCAGATCGCACATCACACTCGATGGCTAGCGCCAGGCCACCAGCAGCATTGATAGAAGTAGCAGTTCCTTCGTTCTCGACCGTGTTGTTGTCCATCCCAACCACGGCCGCGCCTTCATTGGCGAAGCGGGCCATGGTGGCTTCGCCGATGCCGGTGGCCGATCCTGTCACGACGACGACCTTGTCGTTGAACCGCCCGGTTTCGTTCTTGTTCATGTCGGTGCCTTAGCTTCTGCTTTGTCAGGTGGATCGGAATGTGTCAATAGCCGATTGCCGGATTTGTTGATGAAAAATGCTTAGCTACTTAGCTCTGACCGACGGCGGATTAATCCACACTCGAGACGGCTGGGACGGTGGTCGAGGACGCCCATAAGTGAACCTCTCCGGATGTGCCTCAAACGCCTCATCCAAAGTCGATTGACGAGCAGACTCAACAGCCTGGCCACGGCCAGCGTGACGATCCGCCGGGGTTAGTAACCCAATCCCAGTGTGATGATGCTCAAAATTGTACCAATCCACGAAACTCTCACAATGCTCGAAAGCATCCTCAATCGTGTCGAATGCTCCCGGCCAATCCGGCCGATACTTCATGGTTTTGAACCCTGATTCAGCGTGGGGATTGTCATTGCTCACCCTCGGCCGCGACAGGGATCGACGGACCCCCAAAGAATCGTAAAGGTCAGTCAAAGTCCCCGAAACCATCTGTGCACCACGATCAGAATGAATAGTCAACTGATGCTGCTCAACCTGCTCACGACCGGCGGTGACTGTGATCAAATTCTTGGCTATCTCACCCGTCTCAGTCTTGTCGATGGTCCAGCCCACGATCTTGCGTGACCACAAATCATAGATCACATACATATAGAACCAGATGCCCTTGGCTGGGCCCTTCAGACGGGTTATGTCCCAGCACCAAACCATGTTCGGTGCAGTAGCCACAACCCTGGGCCGCCCGGCTCGTTCCCGATATGCGGATTGGCGTCGTTCCCCAGTCAGATCGTGCTCTTGGAGCACCCTGTGCATGGTTCTAGCTGAGCAAAGATAGGTGCCTTCATCCAACAATGTGGCCCACGCTTCGAGCACACCAACATCACAGAAACGCGGTGAGCACAACACATCCAGTACTACCTGTTTCTCGGCTTTGGTTAAGGACGCTGGGTGAGGTTTTGGTGGCCCGCACCTCGCCCGTGAAGGCCGTTCCCTGGCCTCGCCTCGCAGGCTTTGGCAGTGATGGCGCCACGTTCGCTCCGCGATTCCGAATGCTCGACAGGCTTGGGTCACGCCGATGCGGGGTTCCCAAGTAATGACACCGTTCATGGAGGGTTCATGGCCTATGCCTGAGAGGGGCTGCCCGTGTTTTTTGCGTGCAGCCCGAGTACTTTTCCCTGGGCTTCTACCAGTTCCTCAAGAAGATTGACCCGGTCTTGGGATGCGTTGAGTTTCTTCTCCGCAGTGGCCAACTGTTTGGCGAGTCGAGTCTCGGCCTGGGAGGGTTTGGCTGGCTGTTTGGGTTTGGTCATTTGGTTCTCGCGTTTCCAGCGGGATACGTTCTGTTGGTAGGTGCCCCAGGATCGTAGAACGATCCCTTTCTCAGTTGGGGTGCTAGCGGCATCGTACTCCGCGACGATTTGGTGTTTCTCAGCCTTGGTGAATCTGCGTCGTTGAGCGGGTTCGACCCGGGTGGATTGGATGGTTGGGTTGGTTGTCATGATGGCTCCTTTCAAGAGCTATCTCTGACCGGCAACCTTCAGTATGTCACACTACGGATCGACACCCAGCATAGGTGTGAAGGCCAACTAAGGATTGTTTGGTCTGGGCTACCAGCTCAGCGAGCTTCTGTCGGTCACGGTTGGCTTTGATGGCTCTCGTTCGGCCTGACCATCTTTCTGGGCTCCGGCCGAATCGGCTCTCTGTTACGGTCAGAAGGATGCAACTTTTCCCTCGACCCCAACGGGTCAGTATTCTGGGCCACGAACAAGGTGAGGAACAAGTAGCCGGTGCACTCATCGGTGATGCGGAGAGCTTCGCAACTCCGGGTGACTCCGGGCTCGGTATCGTTGTCGACGCCAGTATTGCTTCTCAGGGATATGAGCTATCGGTAGTCGACGGTTCGATCGAGATCCGCCACAGCGACGAGTTAGGACTGCGGTACGCCAAGGACACCTTGGACCAGTTGCGACAGCAGTATCCGACAGGCCTGCCCGATCTAACCATCTCCGACTGGCCCGATACACAGAACCGGGCGTTCATGCTGGACATCAGCCGAGACCGGGTGCCAACAATGCGAACCCTGGCCTGGCTGGTACAGATCTTGGCCACGTGTCGCTACACCGAACTCCAGCTCTACACCGAACACACCTTTGCCTTCGGTGACCATGAAGTAGTCTGGCGTGACGCATCACCGATGACGGCAGCAGAAATGACCGAGTTGGACGACCTCTGCGCGGCGAGCGGTATCGAACTCGTTCCCTGTCTCAACGTATTTGGGCACATGGGACCTTGGCTTCGCCACGAGGACTACCAGGACCGGGCCGAATGTCCCGAGGGCTTTGAGATGCCGGTTCATGGAAACCACGTCAAGCCCTTAACGCTGCAACCAACCCAGGCCAATGCCGACTTCGCTCTTGCCCTTGTGCGTGAACTGACCAGCACGGTGAGAAGCAAGAAGGTCAACATCTGTTGTGATGAGCCAATGGAGCTCGGGCTGGGTCGGAGCCGGCAAGCCGTAGAAGAACGCACGAAGGGTGACGTCTTTGTTGATCACCTTCTTCGACTCATGGAACCACTTATCGACGATGGGTACGAGGTGATGTTTTGGGGCGACATGTTCCGAATCCACCCCGAACCATTGGCCAGGGTCCCCAAAGAAAGGGCGACGGCGTTGGCCTGGCAGTACGACCCTCCTTCTGAACCAGGGACTGGCTTGTCGTCTCTAGCGTCCACTCCCGAACTGGCAGAGATGTTCGGGTTTCCCGCAGACATGTACCTGGGGTTCGAGAGCCAGACCCGTCAGCTTGTAGCCGCCGGTTACCCGTTCTGGGCTGCTCCCGGTACCGGAACCTGGAATTCCCTCATTGGTCGCTGGCCCCACGCCAAAGCCAACTTGCTCGATGCGGTGGATGTTGCTCTTCCGGCGGGGGCGACCGGAGTCATTGTCACCGACTGGGGCGACACCGGCCATATGCAACCCCTATCCATCAGTGTGCTTCCCATCATCTTTGGTGGCGCCATCACCTGGTGCGCCGGGGCAAACCGCGATCTGCCTATTGCCTCGGTTTGTAACCAGATTCTTGGGGACGAAACCGAATTGATTGGTCCCGCACTAGAAGCACTGGGAGGGATCAGCGAACGGCTCAGCCGAAAGGGCCTGAATGGCAGCGGCCTCTTCTTTGACCTGCTCCGCAAGCCACCGTTTCCTGCCACAGGGGCAACAACCAGAAACGAAATGGATGAGCTGCTTGAGACTCTGGAGATTTCGGCTGCCCACATTGTTAACTCGACTCCAACCTGTGGTCAGACCGACGAGATCAAGCTGGAGCTCCTTGCTGCCATTCGTCTGGCCCGCCATGGTTTGTGGCGGACCGGCAAGGCCTCAGGCCTGGAAGGTCGATCAGATGCTTCAATGCACGAAGATCTGACGAAGGCGATTGCTCTCCAACGCCGTGCTTGGCTAGGACGCAGCCGTCCCGGCGGATTGGGTCACAGCATCCATATCCTCGCGGCGACAGTATTGTCCTACGAAGTCAACACATGAGAGCCTTAGTCCAGCGAGTGAGTCGAGCGAGTGTGTCTGTTGAGGGTGCCATCGCCGGATCAATTGAGCAAGGGCTCTGCGTGTTCATTGGTATGACGCATGAGGACTCCCTCGACCAGGTCAACAAGATGGCGGACAAGTTGTTCAAGTTGCGCATCTTCTCTGATGCGGATGACAAGATGAATCTGTCGGTAGCCGACATTGGTGGTGACATCCTGATCATCAGTCAATTCACCCTTTATGGCGATGCGAGAAAGGGCAACCGACCGTCCTACATTCAAGCCGCCAGACCCGAGGTTGCCGAACCCCTGATCGAGGCTCTCGTTCGCAATCTTCGAGCCAAAGGGCTGGCTGTTCCCACCGGAGTGTTTGGAGCCGACATGGAAGTCGAAATCCTCAATGATGGTCCGGTAACCATCAGTATCGAGTTGTAGGAAATACCGGCGCCTAGGTCGCCTTGACCTCTTGCTAAAGGCGACCGGTCAACTGGCCGATCCACCTGGCATGCATCGAAGAAGAATGCGCACAACCAGGGGCCGTGTACCCCATGAATAAGATGCGGATCTTGCCAGGGATCTACTTCACGTTGAGCATGACGTTCATGGGCCTCTTCGGGTTGGTGTCCATCTACCCGAACATGGTGAACGGCAAACCGATTTTGGCCGGGTTCAACCTGTTCATGGTTCTCAGCTTCGCCAAAGTGCTCGCCTTTATTGAGCTCACCCCTGGCCGTCTGGTTTACGTACGGATCGACCGACGCAGTGAGTTCCTGGTCGAGAACATCGCTGACCTTGGCATGGGATTCGTTCGTTCCAAAGGCGTCAAGTGGTGGTTTCCGGTCTTACGACTGGCAACGGGTGAAGAGGTCGAGTTGCGGGCCGTTCGGTCGATCTCACGGAAGGCCATCAAGAAGAAGTGCACTACCATGGCTGAAGCCTTGAAGTATGTCGACCCAGCGTTGGCTGCCATCGCCACCATCCAGGTTGGCCCAGCCGAAGGATTCAGCCCACTTCCGGGTCTCGAAGAGCACTGGCACTAGGGACGGGAATCTCCATCCGGCCGTTCGGGTTTGTGTGCCATGAAGCGCCACGCCCCTCCCATTGCTCCGCGGCGACACCTTGCCCGGGTTGGAACCCGTCTTTCGCACTACAGCTCATGGATCGCCTGTTGCCTTGGTCGCGGCCAGCGAGCCCCTATGGGTGAACATGACGTCGAGTTGCTGGTCGACCAGGTTGGGGAACAGTCTTACGCAGGAGGAACATTCGTCTTCCGGCGAGGTGACCCATCGGCGCAGATCCACATCCTTCGAACGGGAACTCTTGAGCTGTCTCGAGAGGTGAGCGGCCGGCAGGTGGCGTTGCAGATCCTTCGGCCTGGTGATGTGTTTGGCGACGTTCCCGCCTTCCTTGGTGAGCCAGAACCCTTCGACGCGCGAGCACTGGAGGATTGCACTGTGCTGTCCCTCGATGCTGCTGCTTTGTTTAGCCTCTTGCAGACCCGTCCCTTGCTGGCACAGCGCTGGTTCATCTCACTGGCCGAGCGAATGGCTGGGCTGCAAGAACGCCTTGTTGATCTGCTCGCCGGTGGACTGGAGGCGCAGCTCGCTTCGATCTTGCTTCGAGAAGGATCGGAATCTGGCGATGTCCGATTTACTCAAGACCAACTGGCCGAGATGCTCGGAGCCGCTCGCACCAGTGTCCAGCGTGTTCTTAAGGCATTGGAGGCCTCGAAGGTCATTGAGTTGAAGTACCGGAGAATCATCTTGCTGGACCAGGAGGCGCTTCAGGCACTGATCGGGGTGGACAGCCAGGAAACAGAGTCTCAGAATTGAATCTCGCAATTGCGACAATTGCGGATTCAGAGCCTGATCCGGCGGTTTCCTCTTCCAACGCTCCCGAACCGTGTGGAGCAATAAGGAAGGGAAACATCATGTCAGGAGTCAGCCAGCTAGCCGCTCGGCCAGCACCAGGAGTCAACGCCACCACCGGGTACAAGGAAACACTTGCCTGGACATTCGGCCTCTCGATCTTCTCCTTTGGAGTGGTCAAGATCGCCATCGCCATCACCCTGATGGGAATCATCGTTCGACTCTGGGGTCGAGCTGACGCCATCAAGGATGCGCTTGTGCTCCTGCATGGTCACAGTGATGAACCATCAATAGCCCGGGGAACAATCAAGACCCAATGGGGACCGGCAAATGTCACCGATGCTCCACCAAAGCCCCTCTTCATTCACCGGATGGCACTCTTCATGTGGCGTCCCATGCTTGCCATGGGCTTCATGGCACTCGCTGCTGGCCTCATCAGCTCATTTGTGTGGGCCGATCAAGTCCCAGGAACCGAGAGTTTTCGCCAGGCCGCAGCTTTCACCCAGGGCATCGAGTTCATGGGAGAAGCCTTCCTGTTGTCAGGCATAGCGTTCTTGCTGGGCTCGATCATGGCCAGCTTGCGAACCGCAGGCGGTGAGGTGCAATCCAGCCTCGGTCTTCCCGTTACCACCCTCAAGATGCCGCTAGCTGGCAAGGCCTTCATTGGTCTGATGATGATGGGACTGATGATCGGCATGGTCCAATTCGTCCTCTACCTGGTGGCCCTTGGCAACGCCAATGACGCTGCTTCATTCTCGTCTTGGCTCAATTGGCTCGGACCGTTCCGTGAGCTCTCTCTAGGGCTCATCCTGGCTGGCATTGTTCTGGCCCTCGTCACCATCGGCAATGTGCTTGCCTTCCAATTCAACCGTGTCAACTCAATCATCCGAACCGGCGCCTGAGCTCCAACACCAATCGAGAGGTAACGAATCATGACTACGACTACGACAACTACTACCACCACAACTCCTCGGATCAATACGACAAAGGGATCTCGGGGAACCACCAGGAATGACGGCTTCCAGGTCGTCACCAGCGAGAAGTCGCTGGGCTACAACCTCCCCCAACGGGTAGGACGCAAGCTCTGGCTCCCAATGTTCGCCATGGCCCTCATGGGCTGGACGGCTGGGCTTATCCTGGCCATTACTGAGGCAGGGACAGACCGGGCCAATGTCGATGATCTCCAGACCTTGGGTCATCTGGTTCCAGCCTTCATGTTTGTTGGTTTCCTAGGTGTCTTCAGTGCCATCACCTTTGCTGTGGCCAGAATTCTTGGTGAGTTCCGCAAGGGTGGCGGTGAGGTTCAGGAAGCAGCAGGCTCTCCGGTTCAGACACTCAAGATGCTGACGACGGCCAAGATCATGCTTGGCCTGATGATGATGGGGATGATGATTATGGGGGCTGGAATCATCACCAACTTCGTTGCTGCTGGCAGCTTTGACGGGACTACAGCCGCTGACATTGTGAGCAGTGCGCAGTACGGAGCAATCGGTTCTGCCTTGCGGCGCCTTGGCACCGTGACCTATCTCGTTGGCATCACCTTTGGTCTGGCCACCATCAGTGAAGTAATCCGATTCCAGGCCACTCGCATTCGGGAGGTCGCAGCCAGCAACGGACACCGTCACGAGGCCTAGGCACGACGACGTCCCATTCATCTTGTTCACAGATAGTCCCGTTCCCGCTAACCCGAGATGGTCGGTGACGGCTCTTCCACGGCGCAGAGCCGACCAACTCCCTACCCGCTGGCCAGACCGCCCATCAATCGGTCTGGCCAGCAAGACGCGTTTTTGGTGACCAAAACTCGGGTCCCAGCCCTGGATGGATTGTCTAGCCTGGGCGTTCTATGCAGCTCCCGGTTCGAGTCAGCCTCCTCCTCAATCCAACGGTTTCGGTCGGCATCTTGTTGGCCACTGGCTTCGGCACCCTGGTGTTTGTCTCGACTCCCTTTCTGTTTCCGCTGATTTCTGAGCACTACGGCATTGGCCTTGGACTTACATCCTTCATCGGAACCTTTCAGCTTGGTGGTTTCGTGATTGGCAGCTGGGGTGCCGGGCGCCGCCTCAGCCCAACTCGCAGGGTCTTCTTTGTTGCCCTGGTGCTGGCGGTGGTTGCCAACCTGATATCGGCCCTCCTGCCCGCCTACCCAATCCTCATTGGCCTACGGTTTCTGTCCGGAATCTCCATGGGAATGATCAGTTGGTTTGGCTGGGTTCAAGTATTTGGTGACGAGGCGAGGATGGGGGAGATTGCCGTTGTCGGACCAATCGTTGGTGTCTTGACTTCTCCATTGATTGCGCTAGTCGCGACCAGGGGTGGGGCATCCTCTATCTTCTTCTTCCTTGGACTATTGGCAATCGGCCCCCTGATCTTCAACCGAACAACCGGTGTCACCGATCCTCCGAGGCCTACCACCGAACGGCACCAGGCAGTATTCGTGGCCCAGATTCTGCTGCTCTTTCTTGGACTCTTCACCCTCGGAGGGTCCTCAGTCTTCACCTATGCCGTAGTCATTGGGGCTCAACGACTTGAATTGTCCGCCTCACAAGTGGCCTGGGTTTTCAGCTTGAACGCATTGTGTTCCACCCTGAGTGCTGGGCGTACCGGCAAGAGAGGGATTCCTGGCCCCTGGCTTATGAGCGCCGGAGTAATGGCGATCTTGCTGGCAACCGCTAACTCGACCTGGGTCTTTGCCGCGGCGGCAGCCTGGTGGGGCTTCGCCTTCTGGATGGGGGTGCCGGGTGTATTCACCATCCTGGCGGAACGGTCAGAGTATCCCCAAGAGCGAGCGGGAGATGCTCAAGCGGTGATGGCGATCGGCCGCGTTTTTGGTCCACTGCTTGGAGGACTCATCCTCCAAGGTTCGGGTTCGACCATGCTGGGCTGGGTGGGCGGCAGCCTGATGATCACGATGGGATTTGCCGTCTTCTCGATCCGGAACCTGACTGATCCAACCGACACCATTGAGCATTCAGAACCGGTGGCTAATTAGCAGTCCGGCAGTGACGAAGCATCCGAGGACCGGCGCTTGTGTCAGGCTGAGTCGGGGGCTGGCATGGTGGCCGATCGATTCCCACGACCCAGAGTCCAGAGCCCGAGGGCAACAGCTGCCAGCCCATACAGTAAGCCGGGCCAGGCCCCAACGCGGCTGGCCAGAGTTCGCCCTGAGCGCATCTGAATTGTGCCGACAAGACTGCGTCGTTCGCCAATACCAGTGCGTTGGGTGACCTCACCGTCCGGGGCAATGATGGCCGACATACCAGTTGGCCCTGCCATGAGGAGCCAGCGGTCATTCTCGATGGCCCGCAACTGGTTTGAAGCCACCTGCTGGGTATGAACCTGGGTCAGCCAATAGGTTGCACCATTTGTTGGGTTGGTCAGAAGCTGGGCTCCCTCGCGAACCGCGTGACGAGAGCGATGGTCAAAATATGCCTCCCAGGAAATGGCGACACCGACCGGTCCAATCGGCGTGTCCAAGACAGGTGCCTCAGTACCTCGAATCACATCACGGTTGGGGATCTCGTCGTTGAGCAGTTCCACCAGGCTCCGAAAGGGAACGTACTCACCGAAGGGGACAATCTGGACCTTGTCGTAGCGGTCAACCACCTCACCATCAGGATCAATTGAGGTCTGGTAGTTGACGGTGTTTTCTCCGTTTGGGGCCGAATGGAACCAGCCGGGAAGCAGGGTGGCCTGCTGTTGGATAGCCACATTGCTGACCCGGTCTCGCGCGTCCTCAATACTGAGAATGCCTCCAGGGTTGACCACATTCTCCGGCCACAAGATCAGGTCGACGGGCTGGTCCAGCTGCTTGGTCGCTTCCAAATGACGGGCCAGGACCACGGGTTCTTGGGAACGTGATGCCCGGGTTCGTGTTGGACCACCGCCCTGGATGACGGCAACGTCGGCGGCCCGTTCGACGGTCGCCGATGGGTGCAAGGCTGTCGCGGCCAAGAACACCGCGACAACTGCGCCGCCGATGCCTGCTGCCCGGTAGTCGTGAGTGAGCGCGGCCGAGAGGGCTTGTCCGACCACGACAACCAGAACGACGACCAGAAGAGCTCCCGCCAGTCTTGCTGTTTGTCCTAGCGGAGAATCAACCTGGCCCAAGGCAACGTTGGCCACGGGAACGCCGCCGAAGGGCACATACCAGCGTGTCAGCTCGGCCAGAGCAAAGATCCCGGGAAACACCAGACGCCTGATTCTTGGGTCTGGCGGAGTGAGGGCAGCGGCGACCCCGAAGTAGAGGCCAAAAATTGCTACAACG
Source organism: Actinomycetes bacterium (assembly GCA_024280015.1). Classification (GTDB taxonomy): domain Bacteria; phylum Actinomycetota; class Acidimicrobiia; order Acidimicrobiales; family SZUA-35; genus JAJRQY01. The sequence goes on along the minus strand of JAJRQY010000175.1, from coordinate 22,392 downwards.
GCGAAGTACCCGGGCGCCGTGAGATCGAACATCCACAACATGGCTGGATACAACCACCAAGCTGCAATCAACCAACCCCGTCGGAATCGCTGCTTCCAAGTTGTGTTGGCCAAGAGCTGGTCAAATATGGCGAAGCCGACGAAGGCCAGAGGCCACCATCCCCAGGGAGGGACGGCCCCCGCAATACAGATGCCGGCGACAGCACAGCGAATGGAAACCGACAGAGAGCCCGAACCAGTCAAGGTGTCGGTCAGTCGCCCTTTGGTGGATGGCATCAAGCCAGGATACGGGCGGCCGCATCTCGCCCGCTGCCGATGCAGACCGGCAGTTGGGTGCCCTCATAGGCTGCTCCAACTAGCTGGACTTGAGGTGCGTCCTTGGCTACTGAGGCCAGAATCTGCTCAACGCGGGTGGCATGACCGGGTGCATAGTGGGGGAGAGCTTCGGGCCATCGAACCACCCGAGAATTCAGCGGCTCTTGATCAACCTGGATTGCGGTACGAAAGTCACTGATCAGTCGGCTGGTAAGTGTGTCGTCATCAAGGCCAATGGCTCGTCCGTCTCCGGAGCGGCCTGATGTGAGGCGGATGAGAACGGTGTCGCGGTGGCCAGACGTCTCGGCGTAGTGCGCCCACTTATTGCTCAGCCAGGTCGCATTGGACAATACCCCGCCACCAATGGCTGGGAAGAAGAGCATGGATGTTTCGGGGATTGAACTCAGCGCAGACTTGGAAAACTCAACGGTGACCTGGGCCAACGATGAGTACTCGATATCGGCCAACAGCTTGGCACCATCGGGGGAAACCGACTGCATGAGTCGTGCGGTCACCGGGGTAGGCGTCGCGATGATCAGGTGGTCATATTCCAAGGACTCAAGGTCCTCAATGGGGGAGTCAAGGCGAAGGTCGGCTCCTGATAGTTCTTCCAGCAGTCGTTCCACAATCCGATAGATGCCACCAGGTAAACCGGAGAACACAGGCTCGTTCACTCCGGCCGATCCTTGAGTTGATCCGACCCCACCGCGCGCTTCTCGCAGGCCCTTGATGATCGAACGATTCGATGTTGCGATGTCCCACAACACCGGTGAGCTGGCGCGGAGGCTCAGGCGATTGATGTCGGAGGCATGGGAGGCACCAATGGTCGGTTCAATGAGCCAGTCGGTTACCTCGTCACCGAGTCGGGCTCGAAAGTAGGTACCGACGGATGCGTCATCGCCAATGGTTGTGCTTGGCAGATTGAGGTCCTCGGCGGCGCGAGCCACCCCGTCAGACGAGATCAATCCGGATTCTGCCAGAGCTTCCAGATCGGTAGGGATACCAAGTACGGTCCCCTTTGGAGGAGTGAAAAGCTTGCCGTCGCGATGTATCAACGACGGAATGGGAGCAATTGGGCTGGTGAGTTCAGAGTCAAGGCCCAGGTCCTCACAGAGCTGACGTCCTTGGGGGAGTCGAGCGGGGAAACTATCTGGACCGGCGTCGACGATGCGATGGCCGACCTTGGAGGAGTAGATCTTGCCACCGAAGCGGCTGCTGGCCTCGTGAAGAGTGACGTCACAGCCAGCTTTGTGGAGGTCATAGGCAGCACAGAGCCCGGCAATGCCACCTCCTATGATCACCACCTTCGTTGTTGTCACCGCTGACTCCCAGAAACTCGTATTGCCGTCTGAAGACGCTAGCGCTCTGGATTGGAGGAACATCCTTCGATGTTGAGAAGTGAGTCGCGTGGGGGGAGCAGCCTTGTTCTACCAATAGCCTTACGTACCCTATTTGACGGCTTCGGTGTTCGCATCCATGGGCTTGTGTGCCCAGAGTCGTCGTCCCGAATTAGTTGTCAACCAGTACAGGAGTGGTGTGTCCGGATCAAACTCAGGATCGACGAATGGCTCGGATAGTTCTGTTGGTGCTCAGTCCATTGATCTCGAGTTGGCGGCCGAACAAGCCCACCTCGATCTGTCTTATGACCGACTGGAGGAGACCCGGGCTGAAGCCCTTCGGTTGCAGTCGATGGTCGAGGTCGGGCGTGGTGGAACGACCCAGGCTCGCTATGAGCGAGAGGTCATCATTGGCAATATTGCCACCCGGCTAGCCAACCTCGATATCGGCACCCGGTCACTTTGTTTTGGCCGGATTGATCAGACCGAAGAGGCTGGCGGCGAGAGCTATCACATCGGTCGAATTGCGATTTCTGACGCCGACAAGGAACCCCTGATTGTTGACTGGCGTGCGCCAATCGCAGAGTCGTTCTACCGCGCAACGGGTCGCGAATCTCAGGGACTCGTTCGCCGCCGACACTTCATTTCCCGCGGCCGCGAATTGCTTGGCTTAGAGGATGAGTTCTTTGGTGAGGCTGCCGGGGCGAAGCGAGTCATGGTCAATGGACGCGAGCTGCGCGGTGAAGGTGCGTTGATTGCCGCGCTGGAGACTTCTCGGACCGGTCAACTGTCTGACATTGTCGGCACCATCCAGGCCGAACAGGATGAGATCATTCGGGCCCCGCTTCCCGGCGTGCTCGTCGTGCAGGGGGGACCGGGCACCGGCAAGACCGTTGTTGCCCTCCATCGTGCCGCTTACCTGCTGTACAGCCACCGTTTCCCCCTCGAAGGACAAGGCCTTCTTGTCGTCGGACCGAACCGGTTGTTTTTGGGCTATATCGAACAAGTCCTGCCTTCGCTGGGCGAAGCCGGGGTGCAGATGTCTGTTCTCGCCGACCTCATCCCCGGTGTTCGGGTGCAGGGCTTTAGCTCGCAAAGTGGTGGCAGGATCAAGGGTGACCTTCGTATGGTCAACCTCATCAGGCGAGCGGTTGCTGACCGACAGCGACCGATGCAGGAAGACTTGCGAGTCGGCTATGGGCATCGCTTTCTGCGGATGTCGGTGGCACAATCCGCAGAGATCATTCGCCAGGCGCGTCGTCGATTCCGTGGCCATAACGCAGCACGCGGCTTTGTCGTCCGAGCGGTATTTGAGACCCTGGCCGAATCTCACCCTGATGGTCCAGCTGATCCTGATGCGGTGCGCGAGGCGTTGGCCGGACAAGAAGGAATCCGCTCCATATTGTTGCGAATGTGGCCGGTGCTTTCTCCGGCACAGCTTGTCCATGACCTGTACGGATCAAAGGCGCTGGTGCGGTCTGCTGGTGGTCAACGGCTCAGCAGTGATGAGTACGAAGCCCTCTATCAAGAGTGGGAAGACGAGTACGACGTCGCCGGGCGAATCTGGACGATTGACGATGTCCCGGTCCTGGATGAAGCCTTCGAACGGCTTGGCCCCCGACCGAAGCATCAGGAATTGGATGATGTTCGAACCTATGGCCACATTGTGGTCGACGAGGCTCAGGATCTTTCCCCGATGCAGCTGCGAATGCTGACCCGACGCTCGCTAAATGGGTCCATGACCATTGTTGGTGATATTGCTCAGTCGACCGGATCGTGGGCTCACGCCAACTGGTCGGAGATTCTTGAACACTTGCCAGATCGTCGGCCTCCGCGTCGGGCCGAGCTAACGGTCGGCTATCGGATTCCTGGCCCGACCATGGAGTTAGCTGCCAGGGTGTTGAAGGTTGCAGCTCCTGAGTTGACGTCACCGCAAGCGGTTCGTTCCGATGGTGATGAGCCGCGTTTCGTGAAGGCTCCGGCGTCTGGCTCATTGTTTGCATCAGTGATTGCTGAAGCTCAAGCCGAACAAGCCAGCCTCGGCCAAGGCAATGTTGCGGTGGTGTGTGCCACTGGTGACTATGAGGCGATGTCGGCCGCATTCGAAGCCGCTGGGGTTGACTACGGGCGGGCGCGACGAGATGGTTTTGATCATCCGGTCACTCTGGTGCCGGTAAGCCTGGTGAAGGGTTTAGAGGTGGACAGCACCATTGTGGTCGAACCAGCCGACATGGTTGATCAGGAACCTCAAGGTGCTCGCTCGCTTTATGTCGCGATGACTCGCTCGACCAAACGCTTGGTTATCGTGCATTCGCGACCATTGCCGGAATTCTTGGTGAGCGATGACGCCGCCGCGGTTGAGGCCAGTGCCGCCCAGCATCAAGCTGCGCCCACTCAGATGTCGTTGGATGACATCCTCGGCCCGCTCTAGATCCATCCTGATTCTTGCTAGAACCAGCCCGTAAGCCCACTCCAGATGTTGGCGAAGAACCCCTTAACTGGATCGAGAACTGGAGCAGCGAACTCCTTCATCGGGCCGAAGATGATGTCTCCGTAGAAGTAGGAGATGAGGGATGCGCCAATCATCATCACCACCGCAAAGATGATTGTGTTGCGGGGAATGCTCCCTTCTTCGGGGATGCCAGGGGTGCGGGCTCGGATATAGCGAACGAGTTTGTTGTCCGGCTTGATCAGATTGAGGCCAACGAGAACAATGGCGATACCGGGACCAGGTAGGGGCATCAGAATGATGCCAATGATCACGACGAAGACACCGATGATGATGTTCTGGAAACGACGAATCCCGTGGACGTCTTCGCTCTCGCTGATGCCAGGCTGAAGGTCTTCGTAGTCCAGTTTCATTGGGTTGGGTCTCCAAGAGGGGATGGTGGAGGATGTGTCCCGGCCCGCGCTTGATTCCGTTTTGCCATTCGATCACGAATGTACTGCGAGATTCGATTATCGGGCTTGATGAGGTTGAGTCCAGCGAGAATTGCGGCGATTCCGGGGCCAGGTATGAAGATCATCAGTATGCCAATGAGCATCAAGAAGCTGCCCAACACGATATTTACTAGGCGGCGCAACGGGCCGACTGCTGAAAGTGGGGCTGCTGAAACTGAGCTCGGTGGAGCTGGAACTGGTGGCGGCGGGTTTGTTGGTGGGCCGTACTGATCGTTTGGCATCTGCGTCCCTTGAAGACTTGAGGCTGACCAGACTAGTTGGTGCTAGGTCCCGGCCAGCGCCGCGACGACTGGAGCGAACTGGTCCATTTCTTCAACACCAATCCCGATATAGCTGAACCCAAAGCTCTCTCTTCGGGCCTGCAGATCCTCGACCATGGACTTGGTGTCGCCGACCAGCGCCAAGGGAGACTCCAACGCATCGGCGCCAGACATACCCATGGCCGGAGCCAGGGCCTCGGCGGTCCCGGTGCGGTCATCGGTATGCACCATGACGAAGACCCGTACGTTCAGTTCGATGTCACCGAACCGATCTCCGGCCCCTTCCTTGACCCATCCGATTTTCTCGTTGAATCGGGCAGCCGTGGCATCGGACGCGGTGGTGGCATCGACGAGGCCTGCCTTGAGATTGGGGTTGATGCCAACAATGTCAGCTAGGCGACCAGCATTTCGCAGCATTCGCTTGCCGCCACCGCCAATGAGGATGGGCGGGTGAGGTTTCTGTACCGGCTTTGGCTGGAGGTCGAGGTCGGTGATGGTGTAGTACTCACCATCAAAGGAGAACGGGCCGTCTCCGAAGAGCCCCTTGAGAATGGTGACTGACTCGACCAGGCGTTCGATCCGGATACCTGGACGATCGTAGGTGAGACCAGCGGCGTCGTAGTCGGTTTTCATCCAACCTGCTCCGATACCAAGCTCGAGCCTGCCTTCAGACATGATGTCCAGGGTCGCCATCTCGTTGGCGAAGACGACCGGGTGTCGGTAGTCATTGCACCAAACTAAGGCTCCAACCCGAAGCTTGGTGGTGACATCGGCTGCGACCTGGAGAGCTATCGCTGGGGCCAGTTGCCCATCGAAGTGGTCGGGCAGGGTCATGGACGAGTAGCCAAGATCCTCAGATTTCTTGACCAGGTCGACCCACTCCTTGCGAGTTGAGGCGTTCTGAGCTTGGATTCCGAATCGGAAGGGTCGAGTCATCTTGGCGAGCCTAATAGCGATGCCTCCTCCGAAGCGAAAACTCTGGCTACGCGGTGTGGGTGGTAGGCGTGGTTTCTAAACGGTCACGAGGGAGACCTTGGCGCCAAGCTCCTGGAGTAGGAGGCCAATGTCTTGGGGGTCAGAGGTCAGGACCGTGGTCTTGCTTCGACGGGAAGCTCCGGCCGCGGTGATTGCTACGGATGCGTCGATGACGTCGCTGGTAGCAGTTCGCCCACAGATCAGGCCAGCAGTTCTTGCTGTGGGGCCGTCGAGGGCCACCTCATCACAACGGCTGATGGCCTGGGACAAGAGTGCTTGCCGGCTTCCGTCTCGCCAAGCTTGGGCAATCACGCCGGCTGGGACCTGGATGAGACTGCTGTCTTGCACAGCGATTCTTAGCAGTGCCCAGACCTCACGTTGGTTGTGATCCAGGGCAATGAGTGCACCGGTGTCCAGGACCAGGGTGGTCATCGGGCAAGCCGCTTACGGGCAAGTGTCAGTTCCTCAGCGGAGAAGGATCCGTGAAGTGCTTCCCACTCGGATACGACATCGTTGAGTCCCCGAATCGACAGTTGGCGCTCGGCTGCTCTGGCGATCCAGGACGAGACGCTCTGTCCGTCAGCAGCGGCAGCTTCTCGAACAACAGAAGCGAGTTCGCTGGCTAGGGATACGGTCATGCGTTCGACGGTCATGGCTGGATCATACTTCTTCATACTCGCCTGGGCAAGGTCTGGATGATTCATGGAATCATCGTAGAAGATAGACTTACATTTACTTCAAAACACTAATAAATACAGTAAACGCCGCTCTAAAATGAACAAACTCCACATCGAGCATTTCTGGACTAGCTACGGGCGGATGAGCCTGTGGTACTTGGCCAGCTTGTTGATCACGACGTCGAAGCGGTCCTTGTTCAGAATCGCCCCTTCGCGACGGACATCATCGGGGTCAATGGTGAGAAGTCGATCGACCTTGGCCCAACTCTGGCGATGTCGGGGGTCCCAGGCACCGGTGCCAACCGAGACGTGGTCGTTGCGGCCCTTGTTCTTCGACGTGAGAGGAACACCAGCTAGATCGTCGCCAACACGACCGATGATGACCACCGGTCGGTCCTTGCCTCTATTTGGGTCTTCTTGATAGGGAACCCAGGTCCAGACCACTTCTCCGGGGTCGGGGTCGCCATCGAGTTCAGGCGTGTACTCGACCCGAACGCCATGCTCGACCCGCCTGGTTCGTGGGGCGGACTTCTTCTTTAGCTTGCCGGTTCCTCGCTCGCGTTCTTGCTGCGCTGCTTGAACCTGTTTGACCAGCTTGAGAGCGATATTGACCAAGTTCGACATTGGTGCGAGCTTACTCCCGGTCGTGCGGGCTGTTGCTAGTCAAGCAGACCCGAAGATGAGGGTGCCCAGGAGGGTAAACGGGTTCGGACCTACATGCTGGAGCTACCCGACTCGTGGTGTAAGACGGGCACCGACACCGATGAGCTGCGGTCGGCCTTGCGGATCGAAGTCCTCGAACAGGATGGGTGAGCCGGCAAGTGGGCCAGGAGCATCCACGGCGAAGGCACGATCGCTCACTGGACGCAGAACGCTTCGCTGCTCGGGGGCCTCATTCCAAGGTGATTTCAGACCTCGAGCAACAAGTGTTAGGTGGTCTGCGTCGACGGCGACCTCGAACTCGACGGCTAGTCGACGATAGATGCCGCAGTAGCGTTTGAGGTCGGTCTGGGCGAGGTCGGCGGTGTGCAATTCATCCACGGTTGGCGGGGTAGTGATGCCGCAGTACTCACCGAATATCTGGTCAGTGATCTGGCGAAAGAAGGGGGCAACCCGGCTACCTCCACCGGTGGTGAGAATGGACATGACGAGGCCAGACTCCGGCTCGACCCGAAGGCAAGAGGTTTGCCCCAAGGTTGCCCCGTTGTGACCGATGAGCTTGCCTCCGTCCAGGTCAAAGAGCATCCAGCCGAGACCCCACCCCGAAGCGGCGGAATACTGCGGAAGTTTCACTCGCTGTTGGACCATTGCCTCGGTCGACTCCTTCGACAGCAGTTGCTGACCATTGGGAGAACGACCTGCCCCCAGATGGGCTTGAACGAAAGGAATGAGGTCACGGGCCCGACCGAATGGTGTTGCCCCCGCTGGCCCATTGGAGCGTGGGAGATTCCACCGCGGGATTACCACCGGACTGGCTGCTGGATCATTCGGTGCATCCATGTGACCAACTGCCGCTCGGTGAAGGATGGCTTCGTGAGCTTCGGATCCCATGGCTGAGAGGCCAAGGGGCTCGATGATCCGGTCCTTCAGAACCTTGGGCCAGGGTGCGCCTCGTAGGTTCTCGATGATTCGACCCAGGAGGATGAATCCGGTATTGCAGTAGGAGAAGAACTGTCCAGGCTGGTGGATCTGGGGGAGGGCCGAGCAGCTGACTACGAATCGTTCGACACAGTCATCACCGGGTCCAGTGTCGAGGAAATGATCGCCTTCGATTCCGCTGGTATGGCTCAACAAATGGGAGATGTTGACGGACTCGGTGATGGTTGAGTCTGCCAGGTCCAGTTCGGGCAGAGCCTCAGAGAGGGGAGTGCCCAGTCCGAGCAGGCCATCATCAATGAGTTGCATGACCAGGGTGGCGGTAAGCAGCTTGGTGATCGAACCGATCTGGAACACCGAATCGGGGGAGGCTTCGATGCCAGCACCGCTATTTACAAGACCAGCGGCGGCCTCGACCAGCTGGTCGCCTTGAGCGATCGCCATGCTTACTCCGGTAATGCGGTGCTGCTCGGCGCTCGCTTGCAGGAATTCACCAATCTCGTTGGAGTCAAGGGACGTTTCGCTATTCATAGTGCGCCTCGGTTCTGTCGGTCTGTGAGCAATGCTGTGCCCCGAAGTCTTACCAGATTCGGGGAAGGAGCCGGGCCGTTCGTTTGGCGTAGTCCTGATACTGGTTTCCGAGCGCTCGGTTCAGGTAAGCCAAAGAGATGAGGCCAATCCCCCAACCATGGCGATACCTGCGCCGAGATCAACCAGCTTGCCAGTTCGGGTTTCCAGCTCGAGATCGCCGGGGTCAGGCTTGCGTGAGGCCCGGCGAGATGTGCCGAGCTCGATTGACAGCAACCATAGGAATGGCACGGCAGCAACCGAGGCAGCAACCCAGCTGGTCCAAACAAGTGGTCTCATCCACAACAAGCTAGTGGGCCCGTTGATGAGGGATCTGAGTCGGACCGCGAGTCTGGACCTTGGACTCTCGTCAGCAGACAACAACTGAGTCATCTATCTAGAGCAAGAGTTCGCCGAATCGACTGAGGAATAGGGGTGGGAAAGGATCATGTTCGCAGACCGAGCAGATGCCGGGAAACAACTGGCCGAGAGGCTGAGAGAAGTGCTGGGAGAGCAATCGGACTCAGACAAGGTGGTGGTTGTTGGGTTGCCTCGCGGTGGAGTGCCGGTGGCCTCCCAAGTAGCCACTGCCCTCGGTGTACCGCTCGATCTGATTCTGGTTCGCAAGCTCGGAGTTCCGGGACAACCCGAGGTGGCCATGGGCTCCATTGGCGAACGCGGCGTACGGGTGGTAAACCGCGAGATTGTTCGATTGGCACAAGTGTCCCCGGCTGACTTTGCCGAGGTGGAAGCCCGTGAACGGGTGGAGCTGGAGCGCCGAGCCGAGCGCTACGCCGCCGCTCGGACTCCAGCCTCCTTGGAGGGCAAGATCGTGGTGATTGTGGATGATGGTCTGGCTACCGGGGCGACCGCCAAGGCGGCTTGTGAGGTGGCTCGAGAAGGAGGAGCCAGTCGGGTGATACTGGCGGTACCAGTGGCTCCGGAGGGCTGGGAAGATCACTTCGTTGGTGTCGCAGATCGATTCGTCAGTCTCACCACACCACGAGACTTCTTCGGTGTTGGTCACGCCTACCGGGATTTCTCCCAGACCAGCGACGAAGAAGTCATCGCTCGTCTTGGGGGACGAGGTTCGTGACATCTCTAGTGTTGGGTTCTCGGCGTGCCAGGCTAGAAGCTAGTGGCGGGACCTGGCCGAGATCATCAGCGAAGTAACGATGACGGCGAGGTTCAAGACGCCACTGGTGACCGCGATCAGGTCGCCCATTGCGGAACCCAAGGTGTGGTCGGCGGCAAGAGCGAAGGACATCATGACCATGGGCACGAAGGCCAGGACAATCACGAAGGTGGAGCCGATGGAGGTTGGCTTCTTCTTGCCGTAGTACAGAGCCAGCGGCACGTAGGCGACAGCGAAGACCAAAGCAATCCACACCACGGGAACACCATCCAGCGGGTCGGTACCGGTCCCGTCCCAATCCTTGGCCTGGCCGTACAGGCGAACGAGGCTGATAGTCAGAATGGCGGCCCAACCAAGGCTCACCATGAGTGCCGAACTGAACCGCATATTCTGAAAGCTGCGGATCACCGCATCGTTTGATGCTCGCTTGCCCTTCCTAGCCGCCGAACCGCCATTGTCTGATTTTGCGGCCCCGGATGTCACCTTGGCAATCTAGCCAGACCGTTTGGCAAGTGACAGGGTGTAGAGATAGCGCTTCACAATTGAACCGCCATAGTTGTTGTCGATACAGGCAGCGATTTCCCCCAGCAGGTTTCTGCGGGTGTCGGAGTTGAGGGCAAGATGAGATGAATAGGTCTCCAGAACATCGACATAGCTGGCCGCGCTGTAGGTGATGTCGAGCTCGAGTCGATGTTCGACCATTGGCGTGAGGGTGTCGTGTATCAAGAGTGGAAGCCGTGGCTTGATCTGATCAGTAGCCGGAAGCTGGAAGCTGGCCCGCTTACTTGGCATCCACTGGTCATGAATGGTCTGGCTTTCGACGAAAAACTGCGCGCTGGGTTCGTTTGGCTGGTTGGCAATGTGATGGGTATCCACCACGGCTAGGAGGCCTCCGGGTTTCAAGAAGGAAGCAAGGCGTCCTGCCCGAGTCTCGGGGTTCAACCAATGGAAACAGGTGAAGGCCGCCACCGCATCAAAGCTGTCCGTTGCTAGGTCGATGGTTTCAATGTCGCCCTTGATGAATTCGACATTGTCGAAACCTGCCAGAACTGCGGCCAACGTCGGCCAGAGACGCTCCAAGCTCGACCGCCGTGACCTGCCATTCCCGAACGGCCATCGACCGAGTGGCTTGGCCTGTTCCTGCCCCAACCTCTAACACGGTTGATCCGCGGGCGAGTTCGCTGGCATCGGCGATCAGATCAAAGATCTCTTCCGGATATCCGGGTCGAGCTCGCCGGTATCGCAGGGCTTCACCATCGAAGGTCTGGCGCAAATCGATTCGGTCACCTTCGAGCGGATCAATTGCCATCGAGTCAAGTTAGACCAACATGACCGTTCTCGTCACGAGCCCAGAGCCCTTGCTCGCCGGTATTCGTCAGTCCCGGGGGCGAGAGATCTCTACCGGCCGGTTGTTGTCCGCTCCCCATTCGGACCAGGACGCGTCGTATAGGGCGGCGTTCTCGTGGCCCAGAAGGTACAGGGCGAACAGAGCGAACGAGGCATAGATCCCTCCTCCGCAGTAGGTAATAACTCGCTGGTCGGCGCTTATCTTGAGGGGTTCCCAGAGCTGCATCAACTGATCGGGTGGGAGCATTCTTGACGTCGTTCGGTCAAGATTAGACGGGGCGGCCACATTGAGTGCGCCGGGTATGTGGCCCGCCCGGTGGGTCGGATAGAGCGACATTTCTCCGGAATAGAACACCTCGGGTAGTGCATCGACAATGCAGGTCGAACCGTCTCCGAGTGACTGTTCCACCTCATCGGCACTAACTCGCAGCTCCGGGCGAATCGTTGCCTTGAACTCACCGACGGGAACCTCTGTCATGCCTGGCTCGATTGGCTGATCTTCTGCGATCCAGTGGTCAAACCCACCGTCAAGCATGGCAATCTGATCGTGTCCGTAGTACCGCAGAGCCCACCAGAGCCGGGCGGCCCAGGTTCCACCGTCATCGTCATAGATGACAACCATCGTGTCATTGTCGATCCCGAATCGTGCCATCAACGCCTCGAACGTTGCGGCGTCAACTACTGAGGTTGGATTCTCGGCATCTGAGAGGTCGCTCATGACGTCAAGAAAGACTGCGCCAGGGACGTGGCCTTCCCGATAGTCGTCAATTTTGGCGTAGGACCGGATGGAGCCGTCGTCATCGCTTTGCAGCCCAAATCGGCCATCGACGACTCGTACCTTGGGGTCGCTGAGGCGCTCCAGTAGCCATTTCGGTGTTACTAGCGCTTCGGGATGGGCGTATCCGGTTGTTTCAGCCTGCATGGCGACGAACCATACAATGGGGTGGTCTTTGTCTTCAATTGTGTCCACGAAGCTGGTCACACTTGGCCGTGGTCTTTCGTCTAACTCTGTAGCTTGATGGGATCATGCCGGAGCTGTCACCGACCATCCACCCTGCCCTGGACGGGTTTAGTCGCTCCGCGGCTGAGTGGTTCAGTACCACTTTTGTCGAGCCGACCCCACCCCAGGTAGAAGGCTGGCCTGCCATTGCCCGTGGTGAGCACACCCTGATTCTGGCCCCGACCGGCTCGGGAAAAACCCTGTCGGCCTTCTTCTGGGGTCTGGATCAACTGACCAGTCGGCCGATACCAGTCGACAAGAATCACCGCACCCGCATCCTCTACATCTCACCTCTGCGTGCCCTGGCCGTCGACGTTGAGAAGAACCTGCGTGGACCGTTGCAGGGCATCCGCTTGGCGGCCGAACGTCTAGGTGAACCCTTCACCGAACCCCAGGTGGCCATCCGTTCCGGTGATACTCCCGCCTCCGAGCGGCGCAAGTTGGCCACCAATCCACCAGATCTACTCATCACCACCCCTGAGTCGCTCTATCTCATGCTGACCAGCAAGATCCGCCGGACCTTGGTTGGGGTCGAAACCGTCATCATCGACGAGATCCACGCCCTGGCTGCCACCAAACGCGGCGCTCACATGGCTATCACCCTGGAACGCCTGGAAGCCATCACCGATCGACCTCCCCAACGCATCGGGCTTTCGGCCACCCAGCGACCGTTAGAAGAGATCGCCCGATTCCTGGGAGGGACCGAAGCGACCGTCGACCCAGACAACAAGAACGGTCTTGCCGGACCTCGCCAGCTCCGGCCGGTCACCATCATCGACACCGGCATCTCCAAAGAGTTGGACGTCGAGGTCATCATCCCCGTTGAAGACATGGCCAACCTGGGAGAGCGAGAAAGCGGCACGGATGTCGTGCCGTTGGACGACGGCTCCATGCCTCGTCGATCCATCTGGCCGTCCATGCACCCCCGCCTCCTGGAACTGATTCAAGAACACCAGTCGACCATCATCTTCGTCAATGCTCGACGCCTGGCCGAACGCCTCGCCACCCGCTTGAACGAGCTGGCAATGACTGGTGAGAACCGCTCGGCCGAAGCCGAAGGCCGCCCACCAATGCCCGGCGAAGAACTGGTCAAGGCCCACCACGGCTCCCTCAGTCGAACCCAGCGACTCCAGATCGAAGACGAACTCAAACGAGGGGTACTCAAGGGCATCGTCGCCACCTCTTCGTTGGAACTTGGTATTGACATGGGAGCGGTGGACCTGGTCATCCAGGTTGAGTCGCCGGGTGCCGTCAGTCGAGGACTGCAACGAATTGGCCGCGCCGGACACCAGGTTGGTGCACCCAGTGTCGGCAAGCTCTTCCCCAAGCATCGTGCCGACCTGCTGGAAGCTGCCGTCGTCGTTGAACGGATGAAGACCGGCCTCATAGAGGAAACCCGCTATCCCCGCAATCCACTGGACGTATTGGCCCAACAGATCGTTGCCGCCTGCGCCATGGATGACTGGCCGGTTGACGAACTGCTTTCGATGATGCGGGGTGCCGCCAATTTCGCCGACATCTCCGACGAGGCCTTCAACAACACTCTGGACATGTTGGCGGGCCGATACCCATCTGATGAGTTCGCCGAGCTGCGGCCTCGAGTCAATTGGGACCGGGTGGAAGGAGTCGTGCGTGGCCGTCCCGGAGCCCAACGCCTTGCCGTTACTTCCGGTGGCACCATCCCGGACCGGGGCCTCTATGGAGTCTTCTTGCCCGACGGAACCCGAGTGGGTGAGCTGGATGAGGAGATGGTCTATGAGTCTCGCGCGGGCGAGACCTTCCTGCTGGGGGCCAGCACCTGGCGGATCGAGGACATCACCCACGAACGAGTGGTCGTCATTCCCGCTCCTGGCCAGCCGGGCAAGATGCCCTTCTGGCATGGTGATGGTCCGGGTCGCCCTCTGGAGTTGGGTCGCGCCATTGCCACCTTCACCCGAGAGATCAGCAATCTTCCTCGGGATGAGGCCATCACTCGGCTACGGGAGCGAAGCTCGCTGGATTCTCTGGCTGCCAATAACCTGTTGGGTTACCTGGATGAGCAAGTGGAATCCACCGGCCGACTACCCGATGATCGAACCGTCATCGTCGAACGGTTCCGAGACGAGATTGGCGACTGGCGAATCTGTATTCTCACGCCCTTTGGCGCTCAAGTTCACGCCCCCTGGGGCATGGCTCTTCAACATCGCATGGCCGACCAGTGGGGCTGGGACGTCGAACTCATGTGGAGTGACGATGGCATAGTCCTTCGCCTGCCCGAAGCCATCGACCGGTTGCCCAACGATGAGCTGCTGATCGATCCGGATGATTTGGATGAGCTTCTCATCAGTCGGCTTCCCAACACTGCCCTGTTTGCTTCCCGCTTCCGTGAGGCCTCGGCTCGGGCTTTGCTTCTTCCTCGCCGTCGACCCGATCGTCGCACTCCCTTGTGGCAACAGCGTCAGAAGGCGGCTGATCTTTTGGCGGTGGCAGCCAAGTACCCCACCTTCCCCATGCTGTTGGAAACAACTCGCGAGTGTGTCAACGACGTGTTTGACATCCCCGGGCTGCGCCAGGTGTTGGGCGATCTTCGTAGTCGCAAGATCAAGGTGGTGGCCGTCGACACCGACTCGGCATCACCCATGGCGGCTTCGCTTTTGTTTGGCTGGATTGCCCAGTACATGTATGAGGGTGATGCCCCGCTGGCCGAGCGCCGGGCTGCTGCTTTGTCGCTGGATCGAGAACTCCTTCGAGATCTGCTTGGAGCGGAGGAACTGCGCGAGCTGTTGGACCCCGAGGTTCTGGCTTCCATTGAAGCCGAGTTGCAGCGGACGGTCCAGAGTTGGCAAGCCAAGACGGTCGATCATGTGGAAGATCTCCTGCGCTGGCTTGGCCCGCTTACCCAAGCCGAGATCGCCGATCGGGTCTTGTCGGTGAATGATGGAGGCATCGATGCCACCGAGTCGGTGGCTGCCCTCTTGAGAGATCGTCGCCTGATTGAAGTTGTCGTCGCCGGTGAGCGGCGAATGGCTGCTAGTGAGGACGCCTCGCGCCTTCGTGACGCCCTGGGTGTTGCGCTGCCACCGGGTTTGCCCCAGGCGTTCACCGATTCAGTTGCCGATCCCTTTGGTGACCTGCTCACCCGATACGCGCGAACCCATGGGCCGTTCCTCACCGTCGAGGTCGCCCGTCGCTACGGCCTGGAGGCCGAGCGAACCCGAGCCGGACTGGAAGAGCTGGAACGGCAGGGCCGAATTGTCCGTGGCGAGTTCCGTCCCGATGGTGTGGAGCGAGAGTGGTGTCACAACGAGGTCTTGCGTCAGCTCCGGCGTCGTTCCTTGGCTGCCCTTCGACGTGAGGTGGAACCAGTTGAACAAGATGTCTTGGCCCGCTTTCTTCCCGCCTGGCAACACGTTGCCTCCCAAGGTTCACGCCGGTTGCACGGTGTTGATGGCCTGTCTGAGGTGATTACCGCTTTGCAGGGGGCGGCCCTACCGGCGTCGGCGCTGGAGGCAGACATCTTGGCTGCCCGAGTTTCGTCATATTCCCAGGCCGACCTCGACACCTTGTTGACCGCGGGAGAAGTGGTCTGGGCCGGGGCTGGTTCGTTGGGATCGGGCGATGGCCGGATTCGACTGGTATGGCGTGATCAGGCTCCCATGTTGTTGCCCGAGCCCAATGATGCACCGGAAGTAGAGCTGCACCAGATCCTCCGAGACTTCCTGGGTGAACGTGGGGCGGTGTTCTGGTCTGACCTAGTGGCGGCAACCCAGGCCGTCAGCCTCGCCTATGACGACGCGGCGATCCTGAATGCCTTGTGGGACCTGGTCTGGGCCGGCGAGGTCACCAACGACTCGCTGACTCCTCTTCGTGCCGTCATCGGCGGAGCATCGCCCAAGAAGGCATCGTCAAACAGTCGTCGAGGCTCCCGGCGGCCGAACCTGCGTTCCATCTCCCGGCTTGGCCCACCGGCGGGAACCGGTCGATGGTCACTGGTTGCGCCGCTGCGCGAACCGGCACCCTTGTCGACGGAGATCATCGCTACTCGGGCCCTACAACTGTTGGAGCGCTACGGGGTATTGACCCGGGAGATGGCGTTGGCTGAAGGGGCCGAGGGTGGCTTCGCTGGGGTCTATCCGGTATTGAAGGAACTGGAGGATCGAGGCCAGGTGCGTCGAGGCTATTTCGTTGCCGGACTTGGGGCAGCACAGTTCGCGCTGCCCGGAGCTGTCGACCGATTGCGAGACCTACGTCCGTCTGGCCAGCCAGCATTACCCAGCTCGGCTGTTGTGCAAGGAAATGGAAGTAGCGAGATTACCGGCCTGCTCACCCTGGCGGCTTGTGACCCGGCTCAGCCCTATGGCGCGGCCCTGGCTTGGCCAGAAACCACTGGCCGTCCGTCGCGTTCGGTTGGTGCGTACGTGGTTCTGCGAGACGGCTTGCCTCTGGCCTTTCTGGATCGAGGAGCTCGCAGCCTGACCTTGTTCAGCGGTGCTCTCGAAGACCCATCGTGGATCGAAGGCCTGGCCTCCCTGCTGCGCCGGAAACGGGTGAAGCGGATCGAGATCCAGAAAATCAACGGTCAACCCCCGGCTGAGCAGTCCCAAGCTCGTGATCTCCTGCTGGCCAACGGCTTCGCCCCCGGCTACAAGGGCCCCGTCCTCCGCGCCTGAGGGTCACACCCAGAGGCTGGTGGTCCTACTGAGCCGATCGAATCAATATGCAACTATCAAGTTGCATATTGGATTCATCTGGCCGATACTCGCTATATGCAACTACTAAGTTGCACTGATCGAACCAGCTTCGATTGACGCGAAACGGACGAGAGTGAGTATTGATGAGCGGCTACTTGGTGCCAACAGTTCTTGAGCAAACCAGTCGAGGGGAGCGGTCATTCGATCTCTACTCGCGCTTGCTGGCGGACAGGGTGGTATTTCTGGGCACCCAGATTGATGCCACCTCGGCCAACCTGGTTATTGGCCAGCTCTTGCACCTGGCGGCCGAAGACCCCGAGCGAGACATCCAGCTCTACATCAACTCACCCGGCGGCGAGGTTTCGGCCGGGTTTGGGATCTATGACACCATGCAGTACATCCAGCCCGATGTCAGCACCATCTGTGTTGGGCAGGCCGCCAGTTGGGCCGCCGTTCTGTTAGCCGGGGGAGCAGCGGGCAAGCGTATGGCTCTACCCAATGCCCGTGTCCTGATCCATCAGCCTCACGGCGGAGCGCAGGGGCAGGCCACTGATCTAGAGATCCAGGTAACCGAGATCCAGTACTCACGCCGTCGCATCGAGGAGATTCTGTCTGAGCACACTGGTCAGCCGCTGGAGCGAATAGCTTCAGACATCGAGCGTGACTACATCGTGCGGGGCCAAGAAGCGGTGGAGTACGGCCTGATCGATACCGTCGTCGAGAAGGCCCCAGCCGCCGCCCCCGCAAAAGACACCGGCTTTGTCCCGACCAAGTCGAAGGCAGTAGCAGAAGAACCGTCGCACTGACGAGTCAATTGGGAAGACGTGATTGCGATTGTCTCAGCCCTGCTGACTTCTGATCAGGTGGTACTGATTGCTTCCAACACATCCAACTGTGCGGCCCGACGTGCAGGCAGGAAGGCGGCAAGCACTCCGATCACAGCAGAGACAGCCATGATCATGGCCATCAACATCCACGGGATACTGACGGTGCTGATGATCTCGCCAGGAATGGCTGAGATTGCAGCCCAAGCAAACAGCACACCCAGAGCCAACCCAAGGGCGGCCCCAAAGATGCAGACGATCAGGGCCTCCAACCGGATGGTGGTCATGAGCTGACCTCGGGTCATACCGATGGCTCGCATCAGGCCAATCTCTCTTGTCCGTTCCAGTACCGACAAGACAATGGTGTTGACAATTCCGAAGAAGGCAACGATGAGGGCCAGGCCAAGTAATCCGTTCACCAGAGCAAGCAGGCTGTTCACCTGACTTTCTTGGGCATCTCGGAATTCCTGACTGTCCTTGGCCTCAACTTGTGAGTAAGCCGATGAGATCTCGATGGCTTGAGCTTTCACCGCGTCGTTGTCAGCCCCCTCGGCAATGGTTGCTCCAAGGAAACCATCTTCGACCTCGGGGTAGAATTGCTCGAAGGTCGCCAGGTCAATGAGGTACTCGGCGCCAACTACCGACTTGTCGGCATAGACCCCAGCAATGGTGAAGGTTGTCTCCGAACCGTCGGCAAACTGTGCGTTGAACGTGTCGCCAATGCTGGCGCCGAGCGCTTCCATGCGGTCGGCGAAGACGTACACCTCACCAGCCCCAAGTTCTCGTGGTTCACCGGACGTGACATCGATATTGAGAATCCGATCGGTTGTCGCTGTCTCGAAAGCGACGATGTCCACGATGTCCTCACCGATCTTCATGTTTTCGCCCCGGAACCGAGCCAGAAGATCAATGCCCTCGACCTGATTGATCTCGTTGGCCAAGGACACAGGAATGTCCTCACCGTTGGCACTGTAGATGAAGAGGTCGGCGCTGATGGCGGTGTCCAGGGTGTTGGAGAAGGTGGACTTGAGTGACTGTCCAAGAACTCCAACAGTGGTCACCAATGCCAGCCCGATCATCAGGGCGGTGGCAGTAGCAGCAGTACGTTGGGGATTCCGAGCGACATTTTGTCGAGCGAGGCGGACCAGTTTCGTCTCCGGGCCAGAACCAGGCAGGTGAGCAAACAAGACCATGGCTCGCCCGATAGCGGGGATGCCCGAGCGAATCATGGTGACACCGATAAGGGCGAAAAGTACGCCACCAAAGACCGCCCCGATGGCTGAGCTAGACATCCCATCTCTGATCAGCAGGAGGGAAGGCCCGGCGACCCCCCCGATAGCCGCAGCCACTCCTAGGAGGGTCAGAATGACTCCACCGAGCAGGCTCAGTACCGCCATGATTGGTGCCCGGCCAATGGCATTGGCGACAGGGCCAGCAAACAATGCGCTCAACATGGACACCCCAACAAAGGTAAACACGGCCCCGACGCCGAGGAGGGTAAGAAGCAGGGAGGTGCTCAAGCCACCGAACAAGCCGGCGAGAATTGCCGCCAATCCCAATCCGGTAGTCACTGCTCCGATGATGGTGCGGAGCTTGGTCCGGCCTTCGTTTGGCGCCTCGTTGCGCATGGCGGCAATCGGCGAGATCCGGCTTGCTCGGAAGGCCGGGAGGAGGGCGGACACGAGGGTGGCCACCAGTCCGACGACGAGTGAGACAATGATGGTGCGAGCACCGATAACCGTTCCGGTTTCGGGGAACCCTCCAACACTCTCGAACAGTCCCTTGATGGCTGCGGCTACACCAACACCGGTGACGATTCCAGCGATTGAGCCAAGGATCCCGACGATGAGCGCCTCAAAGATGATGGAACTGAGAACCTGATTCGATGTGGCCCCAATTGCCCGCAACATGCCAATCTCCTGGATGCGCTGACTGACCAAGATGGCGAAGGTGTTGTAGATAATGAAGAGGCTGACGAACAAGGCGACTAGGGCGAACGCCAGCAATAGGTTGCCAATGATGTTGATGACCTCGTTGAAATCGGCTGAGTCCTCTTCGATGATGGCGGAGTTGCCAAGGACCTCGACTCCAGTGGGCAGAGAAGGCTCAATTGCAGACAGCAGCTCTTGCTCGGTAGTTCCGATTGCGGCACCAAGCGAGATCGAGTCGATCAGACCGACCTTGTCGAATTGGGCTTGCGCAGTTTCCAGATCAAACAAGACGAACCAGGCGCCAGCGGCACCATCGAATCGGGTGATTCCGGAGATTTCGAAGTCCTGCAATCCGGTTGGAGTGGTAAAGGTAACAACGTCGCCGGCGTGGGCGCCGATCGCCTCGGCCTGGGCATTGTCGATGGCGACTTGGCCGGGACCTGGGTTGGTTCCCTCATCGAGCGTAAACACCTCAGTCGCACCCTCACGAGTTCCGTCCCAACTGAAGGTCAGGATTGGCGGACCCTTGGGGAGCTGTTGCTCTCCATCCTCATCCAAGGGAACAAATGCATTGACCTGCTCAAGCCCGACTCCGCCTTCAGCAAACCCGACCTCGGGCAGGGCTTCAAGTTCGGCGACCAGCGTGTCAGGAATGGTGGTTGCCACTTCGCCAAACTCAATGTCAGCCAGCTGGACGCGGGCGTCAACGTCGGCGTTGGCCTTGCTAACAATCCCATCGAAGACTTCAGCCAGTGAATCCTTGATGATGAATGAGCCGGAGACGAAGCCGACACCAAGAGAGATTGCGACAAATGTGAGGGCTAGGCGTCCCAGGTGGGCGCGGATGCCCCGTACAGCAAGCTTCAGAATGTGGCCCATGTTCAGTCTCCGAGGTGACGGATTTTGTCGTACACACTGTCGGCCGTCGGTTGATGCATCTCATCAACGATGGAACCGTCAGCCAGAAAGAGAACGCGGTCGGAATAGGAAGCGGAAACCGGATCGTGGGTGACCATGACAATCGTTTGCCCCAATTCGTTCACTGCGGAGCGCATGAAGCTGAGAATCTCCGCGCCCGTCTTGGAGTCGAGGTTTCCAGTCGGCTCATCGGCGAAAATGATGTCGGGTCGACTGGCCAGAGCGCGAGCCACAGCCACTCGCTGTTGCTGCCCGCCGGAAAGCTCGTTGGGTCGGTGACCGACTCGGTCGGCGAGTCCCACCGTTGCGATCACACTATTGACCCACTCGGTATCACCCTTGACTCCGGCAAGATCCATGGGGAGGGTGATGTTCTCCAGAGCATTGAGCGTTGGGATCAGGTTGAAGGACTGGAAGACAAATCCAATCTTGTCCCGTCGAAGCAGGGTGAGCTGCTTGTCGGTCAGAGACGAGATCGGGATATCTCCGATATATGCCTCACCGCTGCTGAGGCGATCAAGTCCGGCCATGCATTGCATGAGGGTTGATTTGCCTGAGCCAGACGGTCCCATGATCGAGGTGAACACTCCGGCTTGGAAGCCGACGCTCACGCTGCGTAGGGCGTGGACTTCGGTGTCGCCAAGGCCGTAGACCTTGCTTGCCTGGTCGGATCGTGCCGCCATGGCAACACCACTTGCGGGGATTTGTGGTGGGATGGGGGCTGGTGTGTCGGGAGGTAGGACTGTCATGCGACTGACCCTAAGCCTATGCAGATTCCTCGCCATCCTCCAGAAGGATGATTGGGTTCATCCCTTTGGCTGACGGTTGGAGCTGGCATCTGGTACCTGCCCAGTCCCTGTCTAGTCCCTTTGGAGCCAGATGGCAGAGTTGCCGGGCAAGACCGAGTCGTCGTTGCTAGGGAAGCTACGAACCAGAATCGTTTCTGGGGTTGTGAGGTCTGCTGGGAGGTTGACGGGATCTTGACCCAGATTCAACCAACACTGCACGCCTGAGCCACGCCTAAAGGCCACCACGGAAGTTCCAACATCCAGCATCTGGATACTCTCGTCGTTGACGAGGTGCTGGCGACGCACCGACAAGGCCAGTCGGTAGAGCTCCAACATTGACTGGGGATCGCCCTGTTGTGAGGCGGCGGACATGGAGCCGAACCGTTCGGGTTGAGGCAACCAACCGGTGCCATCGCCAAACCCGAATGAAGGACCACTGGACGTCCAAGGCAGCGGAACCCGGCAGCCATCTCGGCCCTTGCGGGTGTGTCCGGACTGCTCCCAAACCGGATCGTCCAAGACATCGACTGGGAGGTCCCAAACCTCATCCAAGCCAAGCTCGTCGCCCTGATAGATATAGGAGGAGCCGGGTAGGCCGAGCAGGAGCAGGGTTGCGGCCCGAGCGCGCCGTTGCCCCAGCTCAATATCGAGCACATCGTGAGGCCCTTCCAATAGCCAGCGCCGCCAGTCCGTGCCGATCGGAAGCCCATAGCGGGTGGCGTGGCGGACAACGTCATGGTTGGACAGGACCCAGGTCGGGGTTGAGCCAACGGCCGCCGCCTGGGCGCAGGCTTCGACGATGATGGTTTGCATTGCCGACGCATCCCACTCCGAAGCCAGCAGATCGAAGTTGAATGACTGCTGATACTCATCTGGTCGCAAGTAGTTAGCCAGGCGTTCTGGTGTGGCCACCCACGCTTCAGCCACCATCATGCGCTCGGCCCCGACCTCGGAATACTCATCAAGAATTATCCGCCAATCTCGGATGATCTCATGCACGCCGTCCAGATCCCAGAATGGGTGATCGACGGTCTTGGCCCCTCCGAGAATCTCCTGATCGGAATTGTCCATGTCGGGAAAGGACATGTCCTT
>JAJRQY010000174.1 GCA_024280015.1 Actinomycetes bacterium | reverse complement strand
TGCAAAGCATCTTGGCTGGCAACCCCTGAGTTGTTGTGACTGATCTGTCGACTCGAGTGGGAGATCTTGAGCTTTCTTCCCCAATCCTGACCGCTTCGGGTACCGCAGGCCACGGAGCCGAACTCTCGGCCTATGTTGACCTGTCACTGCTGGGTGGGGTTGTGGTGAAATCACTGGCTCACTTTGCCTGCGCAGGCAATCCGCCGATCCGGGTTCACCAGACACCATCGGGCATGATCAACTCCGTTGGATTGCAGGGCGACGGGGTTGAGGCATGGCTGGCCAGTGAACTTCCGGACCTGCACCGCGTTGGAGCCTCCGTCATTGTTTCCATCTGGGGTCGATCAGTCCAGGACTACGCCATTGCTGCAGCCATGTTGGCTGATGCCCCTGACGACGTCATTGCGGTCGAGGTCAATATCTCGTGTCCGAACACCGACAAGGGGAACGAACTCTTTGCCCATTCGCCGGCGGCAACCCAGGCGGTTCTGCAGGCAACGGAGGTTTGTGGACGGCCTCGGTGGGCAAAGCTGAGCCCCAATATTGGGCCGGGATTGGCCGAAATAGCCGATGCCGCGGCCCAAGGGGGAGCAGCCGCAGCAACCCTCATCAATACCTTCTTTGGGCTGTCGATTGACCCCATAACCCGGGAGCCTCGATTGGGCGTCGCCACCGGTGAGCCTGGCAGGGCAGGCGGTGTTTCAGGGCCAGCGATACACCCCCTGGCGGTCAAGGCTGTAGCCGACGTTCACCGTGCTCTTCCGGGCCTACCTATTGTGGCCGTAGGTGGTGTTGCCACCGTCGAAGACATCATCGAGTTCGCTCTTGTTGGCGCCAGCGCCATCCAGGTTGGCACCGCAAACTTCTCCGACCCAAGAATCTGTGGTCGACTAACCACCGACTTGGCCTCGTGGTGCGCTAAACAGGGGATCTCCAAGTTTTCTGATGTCATCGGAAAAGCGAGATATTGAGCCCAATTTGTCGGGGCGACCGATCAATGGAAATGCGGCTACCGGAACCCCGGTAACCGGAAATCCGACTACTAGAAGGAAATGGAATCCATATGGCGAACGAAGGCCTCCCCCCAGAACTGCGATCGAAGATGGCGCTCGCTCTCGATGTCGATGATCTGGTTCAGGCCAACCGGCTGGCGAAACAATTGGCACCCTGGTTTGGCGTGGCCAAGGTTGGGCTAGAGCTCTACACCGCGGCCGGGCCCGATGCCATTGGTTCAATGATCGATATGGGCTTCGACGTTTTCTTAGACATCAAGCTCCATGACATCCCAACCACAGTCGCCCGCTCAGCCACCGTGGCTGGCGCGCTCGGAGTCTCCTACCTGACCATGCATGCCCATGGCGGATCAGCCATGCTTCGTGCTGGAGTTGAAGGCTTCCAGAACGGGGCAAGAGAGGCCGAGTTGCCTATCCCAACGGCTCTGGCCATTACCGTCTTGACCAGCGATGCCGATGCCCCAGAACACATTGTCCCCGCACGTTTACGAGTCGCCGTTGAAGCCGGTTGCGGTGGAATAGTCTGCGCTGCTTCGGACTTGAAGGATCTGCGAGAGCTGGCCCCCCGAACATTGCGTGTTGTTCCCGGCATTCGAGCTGCTGGGGGAGAACGCCATGACCAGCCCAAGGCGGTAACTCCCGAAGAAGCGTTGGCCGAAGGGGCGGATCTTCTCGTGGTTGGACGGGCCGTGACTCTTGCCGATGATCCGGCGGCTGCAGCCGCCGAGCTGTTTGCTGGACTGGTTGAGCGATAGACTCCAGTTATGCCTATACCCCCCAAACTGACTGACGAACAGCGTCGCGCCGCCCTGGTGAAGGCGGCCGAAGTTCGTCGGACGCGTGCCGAACTAAAGATGCGACTCAAGATGGGGTCACTCACCTTCACCGAGCTGCTGGTTCAGGCTGAGGGAGACGAGGTCATCGCCAAAACCAAGGTTCTGGCTGTCTTGGAATCGCTGCCAGGAGTTGGCAAGGTAAAGGCGCGGCGGCTGATGGAGACCATTGGTATCGCCGAGTCAAGGCGTCTCGCTGGACTTGGTCCACAACAGCGGCAAGCACTTTTAGCCGAGTTCGGATAGCGAGCTTCGGCCCATGTGCGAAGATCCGGGCGAGAATCGCTCGCTTATTGTTGTTGTTTCTGGCCCCGGCGGTGTTGGAAAAGGGACCGTGGTGGCAGAGCTGCTACGTCAGTATCCCTCGGAGGTTTGGCTGAGTCGTTCGTGGACTACTCGTGAGCAGCGACCAGGTGAGGCCGACGATGCCTACGTCTTTGTCAGTCGTGAGGCATTTGAGCAACGCATCCAGGATGGTGGATTCTTAGAACACGCGGAGTTCTTGGACAACTACTACGGAACTCCAATCCCCGAAGCGACACCGGGGAAGGTACAGATTCTGGAGATCGACGTTCAGGGCGCACGACAAGTGATCGCGCAAGATCTCGACTGCTTATTGATCTTTCTGGAGGCTCCATCGGCTGCTGAGCAAGAGGCCAGACTGCGACATCGAGGCGATCCAGAACACAAGGTCGCGCAGCGTTTGGCCAAGGCACAAGAAGAAGCGACGGCTGGTGTCGAGCTTGGAGCCCACCCCATTGTGAACGTGAAGATTGAGGACACGGTCAAAGAGATGTACCAGGTCATCCGTTCTGCGCTAGAAAGCCGCTAGAATGGATCCTTCGGAGGTTTTGCCAAATGGCTGAGTTGTATAACACGATGACATCCCCCAAGATCGAAGGCTTGCTGGAGCGGGCGGGTTCAAAGTTTTCGCTTTGCACCTTCGCCTCAACTCGGGCTCGGGAGATCAATTCGTACTTCGGCCAGCTTGGTGACGGCCTTGGCAACAAGATTCCGCCACAGGTCACGTCCGTTGCTCGTAAGCCTCTCAGCATTGCGTTCGAAGAGATTGCTGCGGACAAGATTGTTCCCGTTCGGGGAAGCTCCGACACTGCTGACGACGCGGCCTAGTTAGCAGCGGTTTGTCCGGGGATTCTGGCATGGCCGACGATCTTGCTCCTCCGGATGGTCCACTCGCTGGCAAACGCATCGTCCTTGGCGTCACCGGTGGAATCGCTGCCTATAAATCGATTGAAGTTTGTCGCAGGCTTGTTGATCTCGGAGCGCATGTAACTCCGATACTCACGGATGCCGCCTTGAACATGGTTGGCTCAACCACCTTCAAGGCATTGGCGTCAGAGGCTCCCAAGACCAGCTTGTTCGAGGATGAAGACCCGATTCCGCACACCCGCATGGGCCAACGCTCCGATGCGCTCGTTGTCTGCCCAGCCACCGCCAGAATCCTGTCTGACTATCGGACAGGCCGCTCCGCTGATCTGCTCTCGGCAACCCTGATTGCGACGGAAGCTCCCGTCATTGTCTGTCCCGCCATGCACACCGAGATGTGGGAGCACCCGTCGGTGCAAGACAATATTGCAGTCTTGCTTGCGCGGGGAGTTCTGATCGTTCCTCCCGAGGAAGGACGATTGGCTGGGGGAGACTCAGGCAAGGGTCGGCTGGCTTCCCCAGAAACAATCGTTGACGCTGTGCTTGGGGCCTTGACGATCAAGGACCTGGATGGCCGCTCGGTGCTCATTACTGCCGGTGGTACTCGTGAAGCCATTGACCCCGTTCGCTTCATCGGCAATCATTCCAGCGGCAAGCAGGGTTACGCATTAGCCGCTGAGGCCAATCGAAGGGGTGCGCGGGTCACCCTCATTGCCACCACCCAACTTCCCATTTCTCCCGACATCAATCAGGAAACAGTGACAACAGCAGCACAAATGCACGAGATGGTCACGAGGCATGCAGATGCAGCCGACGTGATCATCATGGCTGCTGCCGTCGCTGACTTTCGGCCGGTTGAGGTTGCCGAGCAGAAAATCAAGAAGGCCAATGGGACACCCCAGATCACTCTGGAACGAACCGTTGACATCTTGGCTGAGCTGGGCCAGAAGAAGAAGCAGGGCCAGATCCTGGTCGGTTTCGCCGCGGAGACCAACAACGTAGCGAAGAATGCTCAGTCGAAATTAGAAAGAAAGGGGGCTGACTTCATTGTCGCCAATGATGTCTCGGCCCCAGATGTGGGTTTTGCCCACGACACCAATGCTGTCACCATTTATGGTGCCGATGGCTCGACCACTCAGGTTTCCCTGCGTGGCAAGGACGAGATCGCCCGTGCTGTCTTCAATACTGTTGTTTCTGCCGATACGGCTTCTACTAAGCCAGCCAGACCCAGCACCTAATCTGCTAGGAGACCAAATCACGTGAGCAAAAACTTTACCTTCACATCCGAATCGGTGACCGAGGGCCACCCCGACAAGATGGCCGACCAGGTTTCAGACGCGATCCTTGATGCCCTGCTGGAGCAAGACCCACTGTCGCGGGTCGCATGCGAAACCATGGTGACAACCGGCCTGGCCATCGTCGCTGGTGAGATCACAACCTCTGCCTATGTCGATATTCCATCCGTGGTGCGAACCACCTTGACCGACATTGGCTACGACACTGAGTCCTACGGCTTTGATGGCAAGACGTGTGGCGTGATGATCGCCATCGATGAGCAGTCCGCCGATATCGCTCAAGGTGTTGACAAGTCCGAAGAGGTCCGTGAGAGCGGATCAACTGGTGACGCCATTGATGACCAGGGCGCAGGCGACCAGGGAATGATGTTTGGCTACGCCTGTGATGAGACCGATGTTCTCATGCCCCAGCCAATCCATCTTGCCCACCGTCTGGCCGAGCAGTTGGCGGAGACGCGACGGGCAGGAACCATCCCCTACCTTCGCCCTGACGGCAAGACCCAGGTCACCTTCGACTACGAAGATGGACGCCCGGTTCGCTTACGTACCGTTCTGATCTCAACCCAGCACGATGACGGAATCGACCGTGACTCCATGATCCGTCCGGACCTCATCGAACATGTTATTCGACCAGTCATTCCCGAAGCTTTCGCCGGTGACGACTATGAAGTCCTGGTTAACCCGACCGGCCGTTTCGTGATTGGTGGACCAGTCGGCGATGCCGGTCTCACCGGGCGAAAGATCATCGTGGACACCTATGGAGGCTCCGCTCGCCATGGCGGCGGCGCTTTCTCCGGCAAGGACCCGTCCAAGGTCGACCGTTCGGCCGCATACGCCACCCGTTGGGTAGCCAAGAACCTGGTTGCCGCCGGGGCCGCTGCACGGTGTGAAGTCCAAGTCGCCTACGCCATTGGCGTTGCCAGGCCCATGTCCGTCCTGGTTGATACGTTCGGAACCGAAAACGTTGATCCAGAGGCCATTAGTGCAGCGGTGATGGACATCTTTGACCTTCGTCCTGCTGCGATCCTGCGTGATCTTGATTTGCGCCGTCCGATCTACAAGAAGACAGCGGCCTATGGACACTTTGGTCGCACCGACCCCGAGTCGTTCACCTGGGAGCGCACCGACCGAGCTGATGCGCTGAAGTCTGCTCTCAACCTCTAAGCGCTCTTCGTGACTCCCGAGGCATCCGGGGCAGCGACTCGCGTCTGTCGAGTGCTCCCTGATGTTTCGGGCTTGGTCAAGTTCTTTGACTATGCGGTTCCGACCAAATGGGCGGAAACTATTGCTATTGGCAGTCTGGTTCGAGTCAATCTGCACGGTCGACAAGTTGGAGGCTGGGTAACTGGCCTGGATGTTGTTCCGCCAGAGGGCGTTCAGCTGAAGGAAATCACCAAGCTGTCTTCACGCGGCCCGTCTCAAGAAGTCATCGATGTTGCGAGCTGGGCCGCCCACCGCTATGCCGGTCGGTTGGCACCGATCATGAAGTCGGCTTCACCCGACAAGATGACTTTCACCGTCCCTCCCGGACCTCAGACCCAGGGATTTGGGAAGCACAACGCTTTGGAGACGGGGCCGCTGTTCAAGCTTGCCGCCGATGCCTTCTCTCAACCTGGACTCACCGTGGTTCGAGTTTCTCCAACCGAGGACCCCCTGGTGTTCCTGCAAGCAGTGGCCCAATTGGGCGACTCGATTGTGGTTACAGCTAGCGTGGCTGAGGCCCGTGCATTAGGAGCCCAGGTCCGCCGCTCGGGAGGACGAGTCGCCTTGGCTGGGCGTGATTGGGGCCTGGGTGCAGCTGGGGGCATGGTCATTGGCGCGAGGAAGGCTGTCTGGGCCACGGTCCGTCAACTGGCCGGGGTCTTGATCCTGGACGAGAACGACGAGGCAATGCAAGAAGAACGCAATCCGACCTGGCATGCCAGGGAGGTGGCGATTGAGCGAGCCAGACGAAGCAATGTCCCCTGTGTCCTGGTGTCAGCTGCGCCTTCGGTGACCGCACTGCAAGCCGCTGACCGGGTCCTAACAGTCAGCCGGTCTCAAGAACGTGCGGGCTGGCCATTGGTCACGGTTGTCGATCGGCGTTCCGGCGATTCCTCACAAGGTGGTCTGTTCTCGACGGAACTGGTGGAGCTTCTGCGCTCGACTACGGGACGGGTGTTGTTGTTGTTGAACCGCAAGGGCCGGGCACAGATGCTGGCCTGTGGGTCATGCGGAGAACTTGTCCGTAGCGCGACTGGCGATCAGCTGATGAAGGAGGTTGATGGACAGCTGGTGGCCCGAGGGCAAGGCCCGGATGAGCCGGTCGAGACGCGACCACTGATCTGTATTCGTTGCTCAGGCACCAAGCTCAAACGGCTTCGCCTTGGCGTCAGTCGAGCGCGAGAAGAGCTGGAAGCGTTAGCCCGAGAACCAGTGGCCGAGGTGACGTCGGACCAGAAATCTGACCAGGTTTCCAACGCTCGGATCTTGATAGGAACCGAGGCCCTGCTCCATCGAACAAATCAGGCAGAGGCTGTGGTCTTCCTTGACTTTGACCAAGAACTCTTGGCTCCCAGGTATCGGGCAGCGGAGCAAGCAATGGGCTTGATTGTTCGGGCCGCCAGACTCACGGGTAATCGTGGGGATACACCGCCCGGGCGGCTCCTCATCCAGACCCGTAGTCCAGAACACCGAGTGTTGCGTTCTGCGGTTGAGGCGAATCCTGATCGGTTGGCGCGGGGCGAACGCGAGATCCGACAAGAAGCAGGATTTCCTCCCTTTGGCGCATTGACTGAAGTTAGCGGGGCCGGAGCAGAGGTCTTTCTTGATCCCCTCCGCGGACGATCTGATCTCGTTGTCATGGGGCCCCGAACCGACGGAAAGTACCTGCTCCGGGCAGCGGACCCTACGATCATGGCTGACATCCTCGCTGATGCTGCCCGCCCCAAGGAGCGTGTTCGCCTTGTGGTCGATCCACCTAGAGCATGAGATTTGTGGTTGCGAAGGACGCGAGACCCCATCAAGTGCTACAGATTAGTGACGGCTGGTCGACAATAGAAGTAGATAGTTCCCTACCCGCACGGTGTCACGATGAAGTTCTGTCCCATTTTGGGAGCTGAATTGAAGAGCCATGGACCAATCCGTCCAGGTGCAGTCCAATGACTGCTCCGATGACCGGTCCTCTTGACGCGTCCCAGTCCTTCTTTGTTCGTCGGGAGTTTCTGGACATGAGCCTGGTCGATGCCGAAAGTCTCGACGGTGTTGTTGATGCCTTGGAGGCCAAGGCCTGGAGAGCCGAACCCGGTCGCCTTCCAATCGTTGTCACCCCGAACGTCGACATCGTGGTGCAACTCGCCGAAATCAAGAACGAATCAGTGTCCAATCAGTTCTCTGAGGGTTGGTGCGTGCTCCCCGATGGGCAGCCCTTGATCATGCTCGCCCGCCGCTGCGGGGTCTCGTTGGAAGCGCGCCTGGCTGGCAGCTCACTCGTCGCTCAATTGTGGCCTCGCTTGGCCACCTCTGGCGCCGGGGTCTTGGTTCTTGCGGCCAATGACCGGACTGCGTCCTCATTGCGATCTGAACACCCCGAGGCGGTCGTGGTTGTTCCCCCAATGATTGACGCCGACGATCCGGCTCAGGTTTCGGCGGTCGTGGAAATCGCTCTGGCTGCTACTGCTAAGCATGTTGCCGGAGGTGGAAGCAAGATTGATTACGTCTTTGTCGGAATCGGGTTCCCCAAGTCCGCTCTCCTCATCCAGGGTCTGCTTGAGAGCTGGCCCGACCAGGAATCACTTCCGGTGTTTCTTGGTATCGGCGCATCGTTTGAGATGTACTTCGGATCGGCACGCCGGGCCCCAGAGTGGGTCCAGAACATTGGCATGGAATGGCTCTTCCGATTCGTCCAAGAACCACGACGATTGTTCCATCGCTACTTCATTCGTGACTCGAAGTTCCTTGTGATCGCGGCCAAGACCTACTGGTCCTCGCGTTCATCTCGCATCTAGTAACTTGTTCCGGGACAGCTGGCTTGTCTTGCTTAGTCATCCGCGCTCCAACGCTGGCGAGCTACTTCATAGAGGGCCACGGTGCCTGCTTGGGCGACGTTGAGCGAGCCGACCTTTCCCAGCTGGGGAAGATAGCCAATATGGTCGACCATGCTCAGGGTGTCCTTCTTTACTCCTCGTTCCTCGTGGCCAAGGACCAGACAGACGGCAGGGCCTAGATCTATGTCGAACAAGGGTTGAGCACTGGTTGTCAGCTCAATGGCGACGGTGACATAGCCGGCGGCCTTGGCGGCGGCAACAGCCTCGACTCCGGTTGGGATCTGTGACCAGGTTAGCAACCGATCACAGCCAAGGGCTGTCTTGGCCACCTTCGGCTCATCTGGTGTGGCCGATGGCGGCACAAACCAGATGGTCTCTGCCTTGTACGCGGCTGCGGAGCGAAGAATGGCACCAACATTGAATGGCTTTTGCACCCCATCAAGGATGAGGGAGAGGCGTAGGTCGGTGGTGCGTCTGCGGTCTCGGTGGAGTCGCTTGAGCTCGGTCGGGGTCAGGGGCTTGGTCATGGCGACTCATTCATTGGAGAGGAACCGGCTTTGGTGGAGGAACCGGCTTTGGTGGGGTAGTTGAGAGATGTCGTGGTTAGGGAGCTGGCGTGATGTCGAGAACCCGGTAGGCCTTGCGTGAAAGACGACGCTCGACAATGAAGCCTTGGTCTTGTAGCCAGCGGTGCAACGAATCGGCTCCAAGATGTCTCTGAACCACCAGGTGGGCAGAGCCATGCGGCTGAAGTCGGGGGAGCCATTGGAGGAGGAGTTGATGAAGTTGGGTCTTGCCAATCCGGATCGGAGGGTTGGACCAGATCCGGTCGAACCGGAGATCATCTGGAAGATCCTCGGGGGACCGAACCTCAACATTGGCCAGGCCATTGTGCTTGGCGTTGCCAATACAGAGCTTCCGGGCCCGCTCGTTGATCTCGACGCCCCAGACTGTGGCCTGTGGGTTGCGCTTGGCCAGGGCACAAGTGATTGGACCATAGCCGGTACCAATATCGAGAATCCGTAGATCGGAGGAGGTGGGGTCGGGGCCTTCCGACAAGAGAATCTTGGTGCCCGGGTCAATTCGACCGCTACTGAAAACTCCACGATCGGTCGTTAGTTCCAAGGACAGATCAGGCAGGAATAGGTCGATGGTTGTAACGGCCGATGCACTAGTTGGATCGGGGTCGAAGTATTGGCCCATTGGGTTCAACGGTAGCCTAGGAAGCTATGTCGTCCCCCTACAAGATTCGCGTCTATGGCGATCCCGTTCTACGCAAGATGGCCAACGATGTCAGCGATATTGATGGGAAGTTAGTCAAGGTCTGCAACTCGATGCTCGAGACCATGTATGACGAACCGGGCTTGGGTTTGGCTGCCCCTCAGGTCGGCATCCAGAAGCGCTTTTTCGTATATGACTTTGGTGAAGGACCCGGAATTATCATCAACCCGGTCATTCAAGAATCGCGTGATGAATGGCTCTTTGAGGAAGGCTGCCTGTCGGTGCCTGGGCTCCACTGGGACATCACCCGCCCCAAGGAAGTCCACATCACGGGCTATGACCTTGATGGGGAAGAGGTCTCGATCGAAGCCGACGAACTGCAGTCTCGATTATTCCAGCACGAGATGGACCACCTGGACGGAATCCTGTTGATTGACCGGCTGGATGATGAGACCCGAAAGGCAGCACTCATCACCTTGCGTGAGACCTTCTTGGACCTGGACGGTTCGCGCGAAGAAAAGGCAAAGGAGAAGGGCCGTTTCCGGTCTCGCTCCGGTGGGCTCAGCCTGCCGTGAGCAATGACCTGGCCAAGACGGCTGATTTGAGCAAAGCGGTGTTGGCCAAGCCGGCGGCCGTTGTCAGGCGAATCGCCTACCTGGGTACCCCCGACCTTGCGGTGCCACCCCTTCGAGCTCTCCACGCCGTTGGTTTGGAGATAGCCCTAGTCGTGTCGGCCCCTGACCGCCGTCGTGGCCGCGGATCGGGTCTCAGCCCATCTCCGGTCAAGGCCTGCGCCCTCGAGCTTGGATTGCCGGTTTCTGATTCGATTGACGACTTGCTTGAGCTTGACCTTGACCTGGCTGTTGTTGTGGCTTTTGGCCAGATCATCCGTCCTCATGTCTTAGCCAAGATCCCTATGATCAATCTGCATTTCTCCCTGCTGCCTCGTTGGCGCGGTGCAGCGCCAGTTGAGCGGGCCCTCTTGGCCGGCGATCTGACGACGGGAGTTTGCGTCATGGCGGTAGAAGAGGGCCTGGACACCGGCGATATCTACCGAGTCACTGAGGTTCCGATCGGAGCGAAGGCCACCTTGGAGTCCTTGCGGGACGAGCTGGTCGAGGTTGGTTCACAGCTGCTGGTGCAATCGTTGCAGGAAGGCTTGGGAGAACCCCAGGCCCAGGTCGGTGAGGCGCTCTACGCCAAGAAAATCCAGAACGACGAGTACCGAATTCGATGGAACCAATCCGGAGTCCAAGTCGATCGCCAGATTCGTCTGGGTCGAGCCTGGACCATGTTCCGCGACAAGCGTTTGCGGATCTGGGAGGCTGATCTTGATGAGCGGACCGATCTTGCTCCGGGCAAGTTGGATGGTCCAATGATTGGAACTGCTGAGGGTGCGATCACCCTGGTTGTGGTGCAACCCGAAGGCAAGCCTCGGATGGCTGCTGGTGACTGGCTCAACGGAGCCAAGCCAGAGCCAGGTGAGCACGTTGAGTGAGCATGTCCTGTGTGAGAGAACCCATGAGTGAGTTGACCTGTGAGTAAGAAGACTGATGACTGAGGCTGGCGTCGCCGCTCGGCGAGTGGCCATCAAGGCCATGGTGCGTATTGAACAAGATGAGGCCTACGCCAACCTGGTACTGGGGCCCATGTTGGAGCGAAGCCAGCTAAGCGACAGGGACCGAGGGTTTGTGACCGAGCTGGTGTACGGCACAACCCGGATGCAGCGGGCCTGTGACTTCCTAATCGAGCGCTATCTCCTAAGCAAGGTCGATCACCAGGTCCGAGCTGCACTACGACTTGGTGCGTATCAGCTTCGCTTCTTGGAGACAGCGCCCCATGCTGCGGTCGCAGCAACCGTTGGTGCCGTTCGCGGCCCGGGCCGGGGGGTGGTGAACGCCGTGCTACGCAAGCTGGCCAAGGAAGCCGAGTTAGGTACCTTCCCCGAATGGCCGAACGAGGCGACGAGGCTCAGCTATCCCACCTGGATAGTCAAGAAACTGGAGCAGGATCTTGGCGTTGACCCCGCCGGTGTTGCGTTGGAGTCCATGAACCAGGCAGCGTCAGTCACACGACGTGATGACGGCTATGTGCAAGATTTGGCCTCCCAGCTGGTCTGCCAAGCGGTGCAAGAGGCTGCGGTTGATGATGACCTGTCTGGCGCGGTCATCGTCGATCTCTGCGCCGCTCCAGGCGGCAAAGCTACTGCCTTGGCCGCCATGGGGGCAACGGTGTTGGCCGGAGACCTGCGTCCCAAGCGGTCCTCGCTCGTCCAGACAAACGCCACCAAACTGGGCAGTAGTGTCTACGCCTTTGTTGGCGATGGTACACAACCACCACTTCGTTCTGGCTCTGCGGATCATGTCTTGATTGATGCTCCCTGTAGCGGTCTTGGCAGCTTGAGACGTCGGGCCGATGCGCGCTGGCGAGTTGACTCGGCTGCCCCGATCCGGCTTGGTCAGCTGCAAACAGATCTGGTTGAGTCCGGTCTCAATCTGCTCAAGCCCGGCGGGATTCTGACCTACAGCGTTTGCACCCTGACCAATGAAGAAGGACCAGCTGTGCTCGATGCAGTGATGGCGAAACACCCCGAACTCGAACTACTGCCAACCATGTCGACCCCCGAGCAGGTGCCACAGCCATGGGTTGTCTCCAACCGGGTTGCGTATCTGCTCCCAACCGAAACCGACGGCATGATGCTCTGGCAACTCAAGAAGGGTCAGTGATGCTGTTAATCGCTGGACTCTTCAGGAACAGTGTTGGAAAACTCGACCAGCCGCTCAGCGAGGATAGGGAACTGCTCTGGCGTGAGATTGGCAAAACTCATTCGTAGCCAGCGTTCATCGGTTGGTGTGAACGCGGTGCCGGGGATTAGTAAGACGTCATGATCCACCACCAGCCGACGAACGACCTCCGCGGTGTCCAGGTCGGCAAACGGATGACGGACCCAGCCAAAGAAGGCACCAGAACTTGCCAGGGCAAAGCCGCCGGGGCGAGCGGCCATGACGGACTCGAACTGCTCTTGTAGTCCACGGATCCGGGTGGCCTGTGCTGTTCGCCAATCTCCGGAGCGAGTGAGTCCGGCGACAACGGCTTCTTGGCTTACGCGGGGCGGGCTGATCTGGACACAATCCAACAGTTTCATGGCTTCATGCAGGAAGGAAGCTCCGGCGACGATCGCTCCGATGCGATAGCCCGGGATTGCAAGGTCCTTGGAGAAGCTATGCAGGAAGATTGCGGTGTCTTCCCAATCTGGCTGATTGTAGAGCTCATGAGGAGGGGTCTGGATTGGCCGAAAGTTGCGGTAGGTCTCATCAACAATGAGGGCAATCTTGTGAGCTTGTGCTAGTTCAAAGAACTCCTGGATGACGGCCGGCGCCATGGTGACTCCGGTCGGGTTGCCGGGTGTGACCAGAACAATGGCTCGGGTTCGTTCATTGATCAGCTTCCTGGCTTCAGCCGGATCAGGAACGAAGGACTCGTCGCTGCGGAGCAGTCTTGGGGTGATGCCATCCAGCTTCAGCCACATCTCATGGTTGAAGTAGTAGGGCACCGGCAAGATGATCTCGTCACCCCTCGCTGCCAGGGCCGAGACAGTGACGCAGAAGGCCTGATTGCAGCCGCTGCTTGGAAGAATCTGGTGAGGTTCCACCCTGGTGCGATAGTCGCTGCTGAGTTCGGTGGCGAACGCTTCGGTTAGGGCAGGCAGGCCTGATGTCGGGCAGTACCTTCCCCCGTTTGGGTCATGAGCCGTGCGTGCGACCTGGTCAATGATGGCCTGAGGTGGTGGGTAGCTTGGCGCAGCTTGGGAAAGGTCGATTAGCTGGCGGGTGCTGGTGCGGCTTGCCAACCAGGCATAGGCCTCACTGATTGGTGATGAAGAAATATCGGTGGTTCGACCCAGCAGATGCATGTATTGCGCCGTCTCAGTTCAGGTGTCTGACGAAAATGCCCGAGCGAGCCTTGGGTTCAAAATAGGTGGACTTGGGAGGCATGACGAGACCTTCATCTGATGCGTCCAACAAGTCTTGGATGAGGACCGGCCGCATTACACACAAGATCTCGTTCTTGTCCCGAGCGTCCGCTCGTAGATCCTCAACCGGCTTGACGCCTGGTCGGTAGGTCAGTTGTTCGCCAGACCACGAACCATCGACACCAAGTAACGGTCCAATGATTCCCCGTTGCAGACGGACTGGGTCAAGATTGTCCAATCGCTCGGCTGGACTGATCGTTGCGTAGTCGACCTCTCCCTGCTCAGTGGCAACGATCTCGGACGAGTCATCAATGGCGGCAGGAGTGAAGGTGAAGGGGACCGTCACCAAGAAGCACTGATCGTCAGCCCAAATGGCAATCTCGTCAGGATTGCGGGCCTCGGAGTCGGCCTGGCTCATTACTACTCGTACTGGAAGTTGCTCCTGTAGCTGATGGAGGAAATCTTCGGTCCGGTCGCCTAAGGAGAGCACCCGGTGATGGGCCCTGTTTCGAAGTTCTGATGCGGTAAAGATGGCGCTCAAGATGTAGTCGCTTGCTTCGTCGGCGACTGCCTGTTGATGGGCTCGGGCTGCCGCGGCCCGGTGGTGACCATCGATGAGGTAGAGATTCTCCTTGGCTAGGAGTTCTTGGATTCGATGGTTGATCTGTTCGTTGGCGATTTCCCAGATCCTCTGAGTGACGCCGCCGCTAACGGCGAATGAGAGCATTGGATTGGTTTGGGTGACCGCGCGCTGAACAATGTTGTCCAACTCCTGCGAGCCGCGATGGGCTAGAGCGATTGGACTGGATTGGGCGCCGACCACCGAAAGATGGCGGCTGAGGTGGGTGGCCCTGTCCAGTTGTACCAGCTCATGGAGTCGGACGTTGCCGTCGGCAAAGTTGTTGGTTGCGACATTGCCGACGATGGCGGTTTGTATGTGGTCGTCAGTTTCCAATTGATAGAGGAAGAATCGCTTTGCTTGGATCGGAGTGAACGCCCCCTGATCCAGCAGGGCATCAAAGGATCGGCGGCCATCGAGAAGGAGGTCCTCGTTGCTCATGTCTTGACCTGGCGGTAGGTCTTCGGGGCCGCGGGTGACACCCAGATAGCTGGAGGGGTTGGCACTCAGGAACTGGCGGCGCTCCTTTGGGCTGAGGGAGTCATGGGCAGGCGAAGGTACCAGGGAGGCCCAAGCCTCTTCAACAATGCGAAGTTCGGCTGGAGTTACATCCGCCATCTCAGCCGCCGCCCTTGTTGGTCGGTGCGTCAGCGGCGGTTGCTGAGGTGGAAAGAACCTCTTCGATTTCACCAACCTCAGACAAGAAGGCTTCGCTGCAGGCCCCGTCAATATTGATGGTGGCTACCGCCGCCTGGCCGCCAGCAAATACCTGGTTCTGCATCTGTTTGACGCTGAGCCCGTTGGCCCGGATAACGGCGAAGACTTTGGCCAAGACACCGACTTCGTCAAGGTGGCGGACGTTGAGCACAATACTTCCAGCGGTGTCGGTGTCGAGATTGACACAGTTGCGGACTGCTCCGGCGGCGTAGGCATTGATGACGGCAACCGTTCCGTCAGCGACTGCTTCTTGGGCCTGTTGGGTTGATGCTCCAATGTGGTGGCTTCCAACCACGGCTGGGTGCTTGGCTAGCTCACTATTAAAGTCACCCGTCGACTTTGATGGCTCGTTTGGCCACACATCAAGGCCTGCTCGGAAGCCACGCTCATTCATGGCTTTGAGCAGGGCGGCTTCATCAACCATGTCGCCACGTGAGGTGTTGAGCACGATGGCGCCGTCGCGGAGTTGAGCCAGAAAGGCTTCGTTGACCATGCCGACAGTTTCTGGTGATTTCGGGACATGGATGGAGACGATGTCACATTCCTTCAACAGGGCGGCGGTGTCCACGACTAGCCGTACACCAACACTGCGGATTCTGGCTTGAGCTTGCGCTGACCGGTGATCCTTTCGCACGGCAATGACGGACAGACCAAAGGCTTTTGCTCGTTCGGCAACGGCCAATCCGATCTCACCCAGGCCGATGATGGCCAGGGTCTTGCCTGCAAGACCGGAGGCCTTGGTGTAGCGAGCCTTGTCCCAAACGCCTTTACGCAAATCAGCCACATTGTCGGCCAGGTTTCGATCGATGGCCAGAAGTAGTCCCATGGTGAGTTCGGCTACGGCAATGGCGTTCTTGCCGGGCACGTTGCAGACATAGATTCCAGCGGCAGAAGCTGCTGCCTTATCGACATTGTCGGTTCCTGCACCTGCTCGCACGATCAGAGAGAGGGATGACCCGGCCGCCACCGTCTTGGCGCTTACCTTGGTGCTGCGAACAACAAGAACCTCGGCTTCACCGATCTGGTCGGGAAGTGACTCGGCATTGAGGCTCGGGTCAACGACGCATTCGTGACCAGCGTCGCGCAAGACGTTGAGGCGGCTGTCGTCGACAGAGTCAGCAAAAAGAATCTTCACGGTGTTCTCCTGGTTCGCGAGCCGAGCACCGGCCGTGTGGCGGGTGCTCGGGTCAGGTCAGAAGGCGAGTATGGCAGCTGGCTGTTGATTCCGCCAGTCGATGATTTGCCTAGTCAAATGACATGGGCTCGCAGGATCGGAAGAGCGCTTCTTGATCAGATGCTTCCGTCGAGGGCTCCTTCGAGGTCGGCCCACAGGTCTTCAATGTGTTCAATACCTACGCTTAGCCGCATCAAGGTTTCCGGCAGGTGTTCCTGGCCTGCCTGCTTGGCCCGGCGCTCAATGGTGGACTCAACTCCACCAAGGCTGGTGGCGACACTAATGAGTCGCAGACGAGACAGACGAATATCAGCGGATGTGGCCGACCCAACGGTCTCGAAACTTAGCATGGCGCCTGGCCCACCCAGGGTGGTGGAGGCCAACTCGTGACCAGGGTGGTCGGGAAGCCCGGGATAACGGACCCGGCTCACAGTCCGGTGTTCTGACAACCGGATGGCCAACTCTTCGGCGTTCGCTTGTGACCGTTCAAGTCGGATAGGCAGGGTGCGTAGGCCCCGCAATGCAAGGAACGATTCCAAGGCTCCTGGGGTGGCGCCACCGAGCATGCGTCGCCGATCGATGGCGGCTAGGGCTTCGCTGTCTCGGGAAATAACAACACCCATCAGAAGGTCTGAGTGTCCGCCAATGAACTTGGTGGCACTGTGCACACTGAAGGTGGCCCCATGATCCAAGGGACGCTGCAGCAGGGGAGTGGCGAAGGTGTTGTCGACCGCACAAGCAACGCCAGCATCCTTTGCTGCGTTGCAGAGAGTGGGGATGTCGGCAATCTCCATCAGGGGGTTGGAGGGTGATTCGAGCCAGACCAGATCAGCATTGGGAATGGCTTTCAGCCACGAATCGGTATCGGCACCTGGCAATCTCTGAACGACCCAACCGAGGCGAGCCTCACCGTCATTCACCGTTTCGGCTACTCCGTGGTAGCAGTCTTCAGGAACCAGGACAGTTGAGCCTGGTTCGAGCAAGGCGAAGATGGCAGCTACTGCACCCATGCCAGAGGAGAAGGAGATGGCATCGCCCCCTTCAAGGGCGCCAATGGCTTGTTCGAACGCATCCCAAGTCTCGGTACCACCAGCCCGGCTGTAGACCCGCGAGCCCTCTGTTGGTCCCGATGAAGGTCCGTCGCTGCTTTCACGAAAGTTCGAAGCAAGGTTGATTGGGACATTGAGAGGGTCGCCGTAGCCGGTGGGTCGCCCAACGGTGACCGCTACCGATTGAGGACGCAGGGGTGGGCCAAAGCCACTGTCGGACTGATTCTTAGATTGAGCCATAACCAGACACGTTAGGGGGCAGACTGGTCATGTGACTCATGCCGACAAGAAGACCTCAGCACCTGACCACTTGGGCCAACCCCAATCAAGCCATGCGGCGACCCACAAGACACCGCTGCTGGCCAAGATAATCACCGTGTCTGACGGTGTGATTGCCGGTACGCGTGAGGACAAATCGGGCCAGGCCCTGAGTGAACGTTTGGAGTTGGCGGGTTGGACCGTTGTCGAGCGAATCCAGATCATTGATGGGATTGATTCTGTCCACAACGAACTGGTCTCGTGCGCTGAGGGGTTCAACGGCTTGATTGTTACCACCGGCGGAACAGGATTTGGTCCTCGTGACTTGACTCCGGAAGGAACGAAGCTGGCACTCGAGCGTGAAGCTCCCGGCTTGGCTGAGGCCATGCGGTTGTGTAATCGGAAAGGTCTTGGTCGACTCAGTCGTGCGTTGGCGGGTACCAGGGGGCAGGCCTTGATTCTGAACACGCCAGGCTCGACCCGAGGGACAGTGGAGACGCTCGAAGCAGTGCTAGACGTGATCCCCCACGCCATTGACCTGATGGCCGGTGGGCGTCCGCACTAATGAGGATGTGTCGATGAGGACAGGCTGCCAGGGTGTCGTCGTGTCGTTTGACTCACCAATTGGCATGGGTGTGGTTCGTGAGAGTGCAAAGAGCTCGGATGCTGGACTTGCTGAGTATGCATTTCACTGCACCCAGATTGCCGACGGAAGCCGAGAGATTGCTACTGGAACCCCGGTGACCTTTGACGTGGTTTCCGCAGGTCCCGGTCGCTGGGAAGCAGCGATGTTGCGTCCCCTCATGTAGAACTCGCTCGTCCCCAATACTGCCCCTGTCAGCAATTCGTAAGCGCGAAGTGTTAGGTCTTCTTCGAGGGGGACACAATGCGACGTTCTTTGATTGTTGGTCTGTGCGGAGCGATTCTGGTGGCGGCATGTACTTCTGAAGGTGATCTACTCGCTGAGACTTCGGTCAACGACCAGCCAACAACAATGGCGCAAACGTCGGCGACAACAGGCGTCGAGACGACGACGCCCGAAGAGTCAGCAAGCTCAGCTCCAGACGACGATCAGCCGACGCCGCTGAGAGTCGGACCTGTCATGGATGCGGGGATCTACGAAACCGATGCTCTTCCGGTCGAGCTGGCGTTGGAGGTCGTCGAGCCCTACCGGGTTTCGATGCTGCTCGAGGGCGTAGTTCTGTTCGAAACGCCTGATAGCTCCTTCGAGGACTTTAGCGGAGTCGCCATTCTGGAGAGTGACGCACTGATGAACGGAGGCATCACCGGTGTTTCCTTCGCTCGATCCTCAATCACCCTCGATCTGACTGATTGGGCCAGCAGCTT
Source organism: Actinomycetes bacterium (assembly GCA_024280015.1). GTDB lineage: Bacteria > Actinomycetota > Acidimicrobiia > Acidimicrobiales > SZUA-35 > JAJRQY01. The sequence continues at coordinate 28,237 of JAJRQY010000174.1, read as the reverse complement.
GGACCACGCCACGCTGGTGGCCGAGGGCGAAGGAGAGGTCGGTGGCTTGCCAGGCCGCTGGTGGCAGCTCCAGGCCAATTCGGAGTCTGGCGATGATTGGGCACCACTGTTTTCGGTGGCTGATGGCTAGATTTGGGGCATTGCTGGAGGGAGCACTGAGCGAATCTGGGCCCTCGACGTTGACGGAGCAGACCTCCTTGTCGTGATCGAGTCGTCCACCGAAGGATTTGATGCTTGGGCTGATGAGGTGACGGAGACCTTGCTGGATCGAGTGGAGTTCGGTGAGGCAACTGGGCATTCTTTGCGATCGCCTCAGGGCCCTTCGGCAGGGCCATACAAGGTTGCTCACACCGAGATTGGCCTGCGGGACGCCTCGGAGTTGGGTGGATCAGATGCCTCGCCGTCACCTGGTTCATTTCCGCTGTTGGTGGTCGCTCCGAGCTTGGGCGGCTCGGGCGTCTTCACACCTTACGACCGCACATTGGTCAGCCAGGGATATGTCGTGGCCCGCATCCGTTTTCCCGAGACCTCCTTCCCGGGTGCCATGCGTGCCGGTATTCACGAGCAGCCAGCCGATGTCTCATTCGTCCTTGACCAACTCCTTAGCGATGCGCTGCCGCCAGAACTACAGGATCTCATTGACCCTGATCGCATCGGCATGATTGGGTATTCGATTGGGGGAACTGCCACCTACGGGTTGTTGGGTTCGACCTGCTGCACTGATGACCGAATCATCGCTGGTGTTGCCCATGCTGGCACGCCGTTTGACTTCACTGATGGTCAGGAGCTGCCAAATACGCCGTTACTCATGATCGGGTCACAACGAGACTTCGTTGTTCCCAACGCTGATCTCCAGGAGTTGTACGATTCGCATCCCGGTCCCAGTTACTTCCTCAACTTCGAACGTGGTGGCCACTTGTCCTGGCTTGATCTCAGACAGGATTCATTTGCCGTGAGCCTTGCCATGAGCCTTGGCTTCTTCGATCGGTCCTTGAAGGGCGATGACGCGGTCAATTTCGAGCAAATTCTGGCCGCCAACGACACCACTACGGCTCAGTGGTTCGAACACGACTGACCTCTTGTCATTCACCTAACTGTCATGTTTCGGCATTCAGGGGAATCATTCGCTGTTGCTCTTGGTTCTGTGTCCGAACCGATCGGGCCCGGTCTCCAAAACGATGCGAATGGAGATGTCCGATGAAACCAAGTTCTACGCGGTATCCGGCGATATTGCTTTCGGCTGCGCTTGTCGCTGCTGCGTGCACTGACAGCGGAGGATCCGACGAGGCGACCGCAACTACGGCAAAGCCAACAACAACTGAGGCACCGACAACCACTGCGGCCATGGTCGATGATGACCATGGTGATGACATGGCTGACCATGGCGGGCTGGTGGCCGAAGTTTCGACCGATCAGTATCTGACCATTGACCAGATGCTCCTTGCCAATGAGATCAATGAGAGCGGCGAACCCTTTGCCGAGGCGCTGGGTTATGACCTTGACGAACTTGATCCCGAGGTCGCCGGATCGCCTGATGACACCGCGTATGTTCTGGGAATTGAGAACTACGAATACTCCCGCTACCAGTTGGGGACCGTGGTGAGGAATTCGGGCATTGGCCTTCACATGATGTGGGCACCGCTCGTTCGAAAGGCGGCCGCCAATGAGGCTGATGACTTTGATGGCTCCTTCACCGGTGAGGCCAATGGAACGAACGAGGATGATGAGCTAGTCAAGACGATCATGGCGTTCTCGGCCCTTTCTAATGAACCTCCTCCCGGCAACGCCTGGCCCCAGTTCGCCGAATTCGTTTCGGGGGATCCGCACCTGCCGGAGGCTCCCGATCCCGAGACCTTTGATTGGACCGACGTTTCCACCATGCGTTGGGATCGCAGTACTTTTGATCAGCGCTTGAACCCGGGGGCCATGGGTCAGACCTTGATGAAGCAGTACCTCTGGGCCCAAGACATGCTGAGCGCCTTCCATGATGGGGACAATGCGGGAATTGACGCCGACGGCACCATTTCGCCCGATCAAGGCGATAGTCCCCTTTTCGATCCCGACAATAATGTGTTCTACGGAGGAGACTCCCGGGACGGCTTCATTGGTTTGGTGCTGACCGCCGAAGGCATTAACAAGGTTGCTTTCATGACCGGTGCCTTGGCCTATGACGGCTCGGAACTTGGTGCCATTGACTTGGCCAGCTATGACCCGGCCAACGGAATTCAGTACTTCCCCCACATGATTGCTGTTACCGAGGGCGAGATCGCCCCGAATCTGCCTCCAGGGGTAACTGCCCTGAGCGTGGATGATGCCAGCAGCGTCTTGTTTGACCAGGCATCCCTGCTGTGGGGCACGGTCTCCTTCACCAACATGATGAATCCAGCTGACTCCAGTGATTCGGCCCATCTTGCCTACAAGGAGGTATTCGATGGTGCGCCATTCCCGGCTTCAGCGTCAGAAACGGGAACTCCCGGCCCCTATGACCTGATGAAGGGGACGTCCAAGGCGATCTTCCAGAATCTGATGGCCATGCATTTCGATGCTGATGCCAATGTCTTTGTCGACGAAGCAACGTTGGAAGGCGGAAGCGTGGTCCGAGGCGACACCGTTTCCGCTCAGGACAGTGCCTACCTTCTGGTTGCCTTGGAAGGCTTTGTTGAGCAATTCGAAGGAACACCACTTCAAGATGCAGCGCTCGCGGCGGCAGCTAGTCAGGCCAACTTCATGATGTCGAACCTTTCCGATGGCTCAGGGCACTATTTTGCCTCGACCACTGTTGAGGGTTCGGCTGGCGAAGCAGGCACGGTTGAGGCTCAGGCCGCAGCCATTCGTGGCCTGTATGTGGCCGCTCGGATAACTGGTGAGCAGGCGTTCGCCGATGCCGCCGACGAGGCGTATCAGGTTCTGCTTGATGACTTCTATGTTGATGCCGATCACATCTTCCGGACCGAGGCAGGCAGCGACACCGCCGTCTACACCCCTCGCAACTTTGCCCTGTTGGCTGGAGCACTACGGGAAGCGACTCCGGAATGCAATCAGTCAGATGCAGCCAGCATCTATGTCAGCTTGTCACAGATCGTCGGCAATCAGATGCAGGTGGCCGAGTCGGGAACAACCGGTGAATCCGGTGGAGACTCCGATGGCGACGGCATCCCCTTCACTCCCGAACAACCGGATCATTTGCCGGAAATCTTTGCCAGTGAGGCGGTCTTCACTCTGAGCAGCTAGACCATCCGCTTCGCCGGCAGCAGCGAAGCGTGTCTGGGGTGCATTCCAGGGTCATTGATCCTGGAATGCACCGTGAGTGCGGGACTTGTTGCTTCGCCCCTATTGCGGGGCTTTCGCTGCTGGGCGAACTGTCTTCGATGCGACTTCGGGCTCGAACAGCTCCTCGATCGATTGTTCGAAGAGCGCAGCGAGCTTGAACGCCAACGGCAGGCTGGGGTCATACCGTCCTTTCTCGATGGCGTTGATGGTCTGGCGCGAGACACCGAGGGCATCTCCAAACTTGGCCTGGCTCCATTCTCGAGCAGTTCGCAGTTCTCTCACGCGATTCTTCATGCCACTCGCCGTGCTCCGGCGATTGTATGGAACCCCCAGGTTGTCATGCCGACGCCGAAGACGAGCCATGGTCCCAATTGTTCGGAGTTCATGCCTGCCATGGCGAGAAATGCCAGAGTGAGAGCAGCGAGCATGGCGGCACCGAACCCGGCGGACATGCCCTCCAACTGGATCTGCTTGCCCATCTCATCGGACCGGCCGAGGCTGCGGGCGATCGCCCGAGCGCCGTAGATGATCGGGAGAAGTGGAAGTAGGGCTACCAGGTACTTCCAGTTGCCTGCGGTCTCAAAGTCGACCAAAAAACCGATCCCAAAGATGAGAACAAGGTAGGCAACCATCGCCGGGATGAACTCCCGGAGGTACGCCCTGTTGGCGTTCTTCTCGAAGGTTGTCTTGTCAGCCGGGCCACAATTGAACATGGACACAATGGTAAAGTAACCTTTCCATTGTGTCAAGTGTGCTTGACGGTTGTGGCGAGCTAGGAGCTTGCTGGCTCCGGTCGGTTTGTCGGATCGGGCTGACCCGGACCGGGTGGCGGAACGGCACCATCACATGAATCGACGAACGAAATGATGAAGACCCGCTCACCGTCAGACTCAGCAGTTCGGCGAACCAGATGGCCCGCCTCGTCTTCGTAGGTAACCCAAACGAGGAATGGGCCGAAGTCTTGCTCGACCTTACTGATCGTCGCTGTCGCCCAATCGAGGCAATCAGCCTCGATGACGAAGGATTCCTCCACTGCTCCTCCGGATTGGGGACGAGCCACTTGTCGAAATGTGGCCAAGTCTTCTTCGGCCAACGATTCGACGAAACGGTTGGCACCCTGTTGTGCCTCTTCCAGGGAAATGGGGTGTGCGGTCTCCTGGTTGCCACACGAGGTGAATGCCCAAGCGGCGATGCCGAAGAATAGGAAGCGAGAAAACGCTCTCATGGGTCAGGAACTTCTTAGCTGTCTTTGTCCTCTGACGCCTTGTCTTCTGGCGAAGTCTCGGGACTTGTTGGCGTCTTGTCGTCCGAACCGGCTTCGGCTGCCTTCTTGAGCTGGGTGGTGCGCTGTACAAACATCATTCGGATCTGTTGCAATGCCTCGGTCAGGGTCGGCTCGGCTTCGCCCAGCCGACCAGTGAGCCCCTCCACCAGACTGCCTAGGCCGTCAATGGCGAGCCTCGCCGCAACCATGTCTGGTTCTTCCGCAGTGAGGTGGATGGCAGCTAGCTCATAGATCCCAAACGCGTGGTTGGCCACCACGTCGGCAACATTGGCTTCGAGTAGTTGCTGGCGAGCCTCCGAAAGTCCGGCTGCCATCTCCCGAGCCTGTTGCTCCTGCTCTGGTGTCATGTTGGGCTCTGCTGAGGGAGAGTCTTGTGGTGTGGATGCGGGCGTCGTGTCTGCTTCTGGCTTGTTCACGGGGTGCTCGCCGTCTGGCGTCCAAAGAGTCATGTATGGAAGTTACCGGAAGCCGCTATGATTTCGGGCTGTCTGAGAGAAAGAGGGCTTCCGCCCCACCTGGCCACCCAGAATACCGGAGTGTGTCATGGTCAATACAGTCACCTGAGGTGCTGGATTTCGTACTGAATAGTGCGGAAGCCGGGCGTGAGATGGCGGTGGATCGTGGTTTCTCTTCCTTGATGACAGTACGAAGAACAACCGCAAACGATGCGCCGGACCAACATCCGCCCGAAGGGACAAGCGCCTGTATGAGGAGTGATCGGCAATAGCTGCACCAACTGAGCCACGAATCAACGAAAAGATTCGTGCTCGCGAAGTCCGACTGATCTCCGTTGACGGAGAGCAGCTTGGAATCAAGCCAATGCCCGAAGCCCTGTCACTAGCCAGGGAACTCGATCTTGACCTTGTCGAAGTTGCTGACAAGGCCAACCCTCCTGTCGTCCGAATCATGGATTACGGGAAGTACAAGTACGAGGCGGCACAGCGGGCGAAGGAATCTCGCAAAAAGACCAGCCACGCCACTGTGAAAGAGATGAAGTACCGACCAAAGATCGGCAGTGGTGATTTCAATACCAAGACCCGAAAGGTGGAGCGATTCCTCGCTGACGGGCACAAGGTAAAGATCACCATCATGTTCCGAGGTCGTGAGGTCACACACCCAGATTTGGGCCGAAAGATCCTCGACGACATCGCTGAACGCACTGACGACATCGCAAAGATTGAGGCATACCCCCGGCTCGATGGTCGCAATATGACCATGGTGCTTGGGCCTGACTCGAAGAAACAAGCCAAGAAAGCTCGAGAAGAAGTAGAAGCAGCCAAGGAAGAAGCGAAAGCTCTTGCGGCGCAGGCCGAAGTAGCAGAAGCCTCAACTGAGACTGTGGAAACCGAATCCGAAGCTGACTAGCTGACCGGTTACAACTGATTGTTATTCGCCGCTTCGTCCCGCACCCGGGTGCGAAGACGTAGGAGGCAGGAGACCCCCATGCCAAAAATGAAAACACACAAGGGCGCCAAGAAGCGCTTCAAGGTCACAGGAACGGGCAAGCTCCGTCGTCGCCAGCGCAACCTGAACCACTTCAACTCGAAGATGGCTTCCAAGCGCAAGCGTCGCCTTCGTGGTGAGCACGAAGTAACCGATGCTGACGCACCACGAATCAAGAAGCTGCTCTCCAGCTGATTGAAGTCCGGGTGCCAAGCACCCACCCTGTAAGTGATCTTGAACGAACTACGTAATCGAAGGAAAGTGAGAACCCGATGGCAAGAGTAAAGCGCGCTGTCCACTCCAAGAAGCGCCGCCGCACAACACTTGAGCGGGCCAAGGGCTACTACGGAAACAAGAGCCGAAGCGTACGGGCCGCCAATGAGCAGGTCATGCACTCCGGCAACTATGCCTACCGAGACCGCCGTGCTCGCAAGGGCGAATTTCGTCGCTTGTGGATCCAGCGGATCAACGCGGCATGTCGCATCAATGGCACCACATACAGCAAGTTCATCAATGGACTCAAGCTGGCCGAAATTGAAGTTGACCGCAAGGTTCTGGCCGATCTGGCTGTGACTGATGCCGATGCTTTTGCCGCTCTGGTCAAGGCCGCTGACGCCGCTTCTGCTGCTGACGCTGCCTAGCCCGGTCCGTTTGTAACCTCGACTCAACTCGCTGCTTCATGATTGACTCTGAACCGATCGGTTCAAAGAACCATCGATTGAAGCGGCTGCGGCGACTTGTTCGCCAGCGTAAGGCCCGCTCCCAGGAGCGGGCCTTCGTGGTTGAAGGTCCGGTGCTGGTGAGCGAAGCACTGTCCTCGGGACTCGAAGTTGAAGAGATCTTCTTTGAGGGCAACCTCGATAATCACATCGCCAGCTTTGCCACCATGGGAACGGTTATCTTGCGACCGGTATTTCCCGGCACGCTTGAAGCGGTTCTGGACACCGTCTCACCCCAACCGGTGGTTGCCGTTGTTGGGATGCCGACGGCAGGTTTGGCTGACCTTGCCCTGGACAAGCCAGTCCTGGTCCTGGTCGAGGTGCGAGATCCTGGCAATGTTGGCACCCTGATTCGCACCGCCGAAGCCGCAGGCTGTGCCGGTGTTGTTCTGTGTGGAGAGTCGGTTGATCCCACCAACCCGAAGGTTGTCCGAGCTGCCGCTGGCGCCTTCTTTCGGCTCCCCGTCATCACCATGGCCAATACCGCCGATGTGTTCGATCAGCTCCGGGCCCAGGGCCGCATCATTGCCGCCACGGTCGTCTCTAGTCAGGCGGGCTCTGCCCCAGCCACTGACTATGACCAGCTGGATCTGCGATCCGCAGCAATCGTGCTCGGAAACGAAGCCCATGGGCTAGCACCGGAGCTAGTCAGCGCTGCCGGTACCTTGACCACCATCCCACTTGCTGGACCAACCGAATCACTCAATGTTGCCGCTGCTGGTGCTGTTCTGTGCTTCGCCAGCTGGCAACAGCGCAGAACCTCAACTTCCGGAAACTCGACTTCCGGAAACTCGACTCCCTCAAATTCACTGGACAAATGACCTCTCAATCAACAGGCTCACTCTCATGATCGACCAACTCCGAACCGATGCCGCCGCAGTCATTGCTGGCTTGGGTGACGTCACCAACCTTGACGTCCTGGGCGAGGTCGAGCGTGAAGCGTTCGGCAAGACCGGCTTCCTCAGTGGAGCCAAGAAGGGAATCGGAGCGCTCGCTCCCGAAGATCGCAAGGATGCCGGCCGGGCCATCAATGAGATCCGGGGTGAGGTCGAGGCCGCAATCGCTGCTCGTCGTACCGTGCTCAAGGATGCCGCCTTGATCGTGCAGTTTGAGGCTGAGCGTCTGGACCTCACCGAAATCCCCAGTAGCGACGCTGCCGTTGGCCATGCCCATATTGTGACCCAGGCCTGGGAAGAACTGGAAGATGTCTTTGTCGGCATGGGCTTTCGCATCGCCGAGGGCCCCGAGGTCGAGACCGACTGGTACAACTTTGACGCCCTCAACATCCCGCCCAGCCATCCCGCTCGTGACGGCTTCGACACCCTCTATGTGAATCATGGTGAACCGGGCAAGACGCTCTTGCGGACCCATACCTCACCAGTCCAGATCCGAACCATGCTGGACCAAGAACCACCGATCTACACCGTTGCTCCCGGACGAGTTTTCCGTCGCGACACCGCCGACGCCACCCACATGCCAGTCTTCCACCAATTAGAAGGCCTGGTCATCGATCGAAACATCTCTCTGGCTGACCTGGCCGGCACCATCGAAGCCTTTGCCGAGGCCTACTTCGGCCCGGGGTTCTCCTCTCGCTTGAGGCCGAACCACTTTCCCTTCACCGAACCCTCCGCCGAATATGACATCCAACGTCCCGATGGCTCCTGGCTTGAGCTCGGTGGCTGCGGCATGGTTCATCCCAACGTCTTGCGGGCCGGTGGTATTGATCCCGAGGAGTACTCGGGTTTCGCTTTCGGTTTCGGAATCGACCGTCTGGCCCTCATGAAATTTGGGGTCGAAGACTTGCGAGAACTGTTCACCAATGATGTCCGCTTCCTCTCCCAGTTCTGATCGAAGGAATTACTGATGAATGTTCTTCTCTCCTGGATGCAGGAATTTGCTCCCATCACCGGCGAGCCCGAGGAAATCGCCAAGACCATGACCGAGCTGGGCATGGTGGTGGAGTCGATCCAGACGGTTGGCGCCTCTTGGGACGGCATCATTGTGGCCAAGGTATTGGCGCTAGCTCCGCACCCCGAAGCCGACCGCATCCAGCTGGTATCTGTCGACACTGGCAGCACGGAGCTGCATGCGGCAGGCGAGGCTGGCGACGATTCGTTGCAGATCTGTTGTGGTGCCTTCAATATGGCTGTCGGTGACCTGGTGCCCCTGGCCACGCTTGGAACGACCATGCCCGGGGGCATGGAGATTGCTCGCCGCAAGCTTCGCGGCCAGTGGTCCAACGGCATGATCTGTTCTGGCCCCGAATTGGAGATCGCCGGAGAGGTCGATGCCGATGGGATCCTCGTTCTGCCTTCGGACCTGGTCGTTGGCACGCCCCTGGTTGAAGCCCTTGGGGCCAGCACCGACATCATGTTTGACCTGGACATTGAGGGCAATCGCCCCGACGCCCTATCCATGATTGGTGTGGTTCGTGACCTGGCGGCCAAGCAAGGTGTTCCCTTTTCTGTGCCTGAACGCTCGGTCCCAACGGGCGACAGTGTTGCCTCCGAGCGGGCCTCGGTCACCATTGATGCCCCGGACCTGTGCAAGCGCTTCGGCTTTCGAGTGCTGGACAATGTGACCATTGGTGAATCACCAGCCTGGATGGCTCAACGGCTCACCGCAGCCGGAATGCGGCCCATCAACTCCATTGTTGATATCTCCAATTACGTGATGTTGGAGCTTGGCCAGCCCAACCACACCTATGACCTAGCCAAGGTGGCTGATGGTGTGCTGAGCGTCCGCATGGGTCGCGAGGGCGAGACAATCACCACGCTGGATGATGTCGAGCGCAGCATTACCGAGTCCGATGGTGTGATCGCCAATGCTGCGGATGAGCCCATAGGTCTGGCCGGTGTGATGGGGGGAGCGTCCACCGAGATCGGTGAAGACACCACCAGTGTTCTACTAGAAGCAGCCATCTGGGATCGGATGATCATTGCCAAGACGGTGCGGCGTCTCAATCTGCGTTCGGAGGCTTCCACACGCTATGAACGTGGCGTCGATCCTGAAGGAGTGCAGCGGGGTCTTGATCGGTTCTGTCAGCTAGCCATCGAGATTTGCGGGGCCACGGTCTCCTCCGGCACCATTGTTGTCGACGGCAATCTGGAGGTCACCCCACCGGTGCGGACCAGGCTCACCAAGATCAATCACCTGCTCGGTACCGATCTGACCATCGAGCAAGTAGTTGGCTACTTGGACCCGATTGGTTACACGTCTTCGCCATCGGAAGACGGTGTGCTTTCGGTACATATCCCGTCCTGGCGCCCCGATTCTTCCATTGAGGAAGACATTGTCGAAGAAGTCGGGCGTCACCATGGTTATGAAAAGTCCGGTAAGCGGGTGCCACGACCGGCTCAGAACGGTGAACTGACACCGAATCAGCTTGGGCGTCGGCGGATTCGTCGAGCATTCCTTGGAGCGGGCTACTCCGAGGCCATGCCCATGCCGTTCCTGGCTCCCGATGACTTGCTGCGTGCCGGATTGGCTGATGAGGGCATCACCCTGTCCAACCCGTTGGTGGCCGAAGAGTCGGTGCTTCGAACGTCGTTGTTGCCGGGATTATTGAAGGCGGTGGCCTACAACCAATCACATCGCAATGCTGGGGTCCAGTTGTATGAGCTTGGCCGGATCTACCTTGGATCAGACCAGGAACTGCCCGATGAACAGGAATGGGTGGCCGCCATTCGGGCCGACGCTGACGCGGTATGTGCCACCCAGTTGCTGGATCAGACCACAGCAACACTCACCCTGCGTGATGTTTCACTACGCAACGCCGAGCGGGCGGGCCTGCACCCAACTCGTAGTGCCGAAGTCGTCTTCCGTGGCCGGGTCCTGGGTGAGGTCGGCGAGATTGATCCACGGGTGCTGGAGGCCTATGAGATCGAGGGTCGAGTCGCCTGGTTGCAGCTGAACACTGCACCGATTCTGTCCGCCTTGAGTAACGCGCCGAAGTACAAGAAGGTGTCACGCTTCCCCTCCAGTGATCTGGACTTGGCCTTCGTGGTCGATGACAAGGTCTCGGCCAAAGACGTGTCGCGCAATCTGGTCAAGGCCGGCGGCCAGCTGGTGCGCTCGGTCAAGCTGTTTGACGTGTTCCGAGGAGAGCAGGTTGGGGAGGGCAAGCGCTCGCTGGCCTATGCCATCCGGTTGCAAGCAGCCGATCACACCCTGGAAGACGATGAGGTTTCAGCAGCTCGCCAAGCCATGATTGATGCTGTCGCCAAGTTCCACAAGGGCGAACTGCGCTAGCACGTCTGGCGCAACTGTTAACAACCCGTTGCTCGTGCTAGTCAGCCTCGGCGAAACCGGTGAAACCGGGATAGTCGCTCGGCTGGCAGGCCGATCCTTCCTCGCCCCACGTAGAGCTGTCGAGGTCGTGACAGGCCAGGACGGTGATCGATGGCAAACCAACGTAGCTATCGGCTCGATCATCCCGCAGAAACCAAACAGACTGCCCGTCAAAGATGCGGCGAGAGAAGATGGGGTCACCTTCGATGGTGACACTGACGTAGTCCCAGACGACGGGCACACCCCCAGTAACTTGTTCGAGGAAGCACTTTTGGCCTTTGGCCAGGCGAAGGTGGTAGTCCTGGTCAAGCTCGATCACCGTGCTCTCGCACTGCTTGTCGTTGGCACCGAAGTTTCGATGCCACCCCAGGGGTCGAGGCTCATTCGGCGATGCTGTCGAAGCTCCGCCCGGGCGTGGCAGGATCAGGAGGTTGGCGAAGGGTCGCAGGTCGTCAATGGTGGCGACGACAGTGGCTTGATCCTTCGCGCCTACCAGCAGCCAGCCATCGGCGAGGGGAAGTTGAGCCGTTGTTCGATAACTGTCGATCCACTCCCAACCTGCATGCCCCGCAACGTCGCCCAGGACAGTCTCCGGCTTGATGCACGGTCCGCCACGATGCTCGACCAAGACTTCGAAGATCCGCAAGAGTGGGACTCGAACGCCGTAGCTCAGCGTTGGACAGCTTGGATCATCCCCGACCACAAGATCGGTAAATCCGAAAGGATTCTCCGGAAGCCAGATGGTCGAGAAGCCGTAGCCGTTGCCCAGCCAGACGTCGGTCGCGAACTCGGCCTGCAAGCTCATCGTGGCCGCAATTGGTATCTGAAGTGGGTAGCCCTGCACCGAGTCGGCCGGTGCGGACCAGGCTGGGATATGGGTGAGGGGACCGACTGGTTGGAGGTTGCTCAACTGCAACCCACAGGAGTCAACCCCAAGGTTAGAACGAAGGACCGTGCGCGCATCCAGGTCAGGACGAACCTCGTTGACGTCATAGACAAGGCTGAAGTTTCCGGTCCCAGAGAAGGTCAATCGAACTGGAGCGAGATCGACCTTGCCGTCGCTGTCTCGCACGAAGGCAGTCTCCACCACTAGAGGGAACTCAAAGCCATCGAGAACCTCGCCACTCAGGACCCAGAGGCCAGGGGTGAGTTGGTGACAAGACGTCCATCTGGCCGATAGACGATCTACTGTTTCTGTCTGGGTCCCCAGCCATTGGGTCTGGATGAGAACACCCGGTTCGATTGGACCAAGGGCGGGCAAGGTGACGCCATCGCCAAGAATGAATGGATCGGCGAGGAGTGCTTCTTGTCGCCCCTCGACGGGTTGCGCGCCTGGCTCCGGTGTGTCCGTTCCGTCAACCAGACCAGCAGGAGGATCTGAGGTGGCGCATGCTGCTGCCAGCAAGAACAAGGAGAGGAACACATGCTGATGAACACGTCGATACATACTGATCCGACGTTGCCCAGCCGTGTGTAGTTCCCGCCTGCTCATACTCCGAGAAACACGAGTGGAGGGAAGACGGTGAGGTCTCAGCAGCTCGCCTAGCCATGATCGATACCGTCGCGAAGTTCTAAAGGCGAACTGCGCTCGCACGTCTTGCGCAACTGCTCGATCTCTACAGGCTCAACGCATTTCTCAAGATTTCGTCAATCGCACGCTGGCTCACCAGATCGAGGCGACCAAGATGGTCGACGAATCGAGCGGCGGATACGGCTCGTACTTGCTCGACCTGGAAGGCAGTGGCGACGAGGAGCCCATTTCCTTCTTCGGGCGGTACCTCGACATGCAGAGGGAGCGAACGAATCGTCGATGTGCCCGGCACTACAATGGCCATTCGCAGATGGGGATGGTGTAGTCGATCATCGGAGACGAGGAGCGCTGGACGGCGAAAGGCTTGCTCGGGATCCTCGGGGTCAACACCAAAGTCGACCAGCCAGAGATCACCCCGGATGAATCGAGTCTCAGCTCGCATCCAAACCGTCCATGGATGCTGCCTCAAGTCCACTGCTCTCGGTGACGTAGGAGGCTGTGTCGGATGGCGTGAGCTCGTCTAAAGCTCCTCGTACTGAGGACCACCATTCATCGCGACCCAGTCGGTGCACCGCATCAGTCACGACCTCAAGCATCGTGGTGCCGCGCTGTTCTGCTATCCGTGCGATTTCGTCCCTTAGGTCACTGGGAACTCGCAATGTGGTGGTCGTCTTGGAAGGCGCCATAGGAGTAGACTAGCACAGCGACATCGGAGTAGACAAGACTGATGCCAGGAAGAGCCTAATACTTGTGCTAGGCAGCCTCGGCGAGACCGGAGGAACGGGTGTAGTCGCTCGGCTGGCAGCCCGTTCTTCCTCGCCCCACGTAGAGCTGTAGTGCGCTAGGTGCTAGTCTGGCGAATGGCTCAAACCAAGGTCAATCGTCGTTTCGCCCAAGTATTTAGCACCCTGCACCGGCTGACACTGAAGGTAAGTGGTGGCCGGATTGGTGGGAGCCTGGGTGGCGGCGACATCATCATTCTTGGTACCACGGGACGGAAGTCTCACAAGAAGCGAACGGTCCCGCTGCTGGCAGGAAACCGTGACGATGGCTGGATCATCATCGCCTCATTCAGCGGCCATGACTTCCACCCGGACTGGTTTCACAACCTGAAAGCCAATCCCTCGGTGACCGTTGAAGTGGGCGGGCAGACTCATTCGGCCACCGCCAGAATTACCAGTGGCGAGGAGCGTGAGGCGTGCTGGAATGCTATGGCGGACGTCTATGACGACTACAACGAGTACGCATCGGTCACCGACCGAGAGATTCCGGTCGTTGTTTTGGAGCGTGATTAGTTGTGTCGGTATTGACTGCAGGTTTCGCTGCCAGCAAGGGTGCGGAGATGGCCATTGTCGACGATGACCGGTCCATCACCTGGTCCGAGCTTGACGCCCGGGTCAACCAGGTCATCCACGGCCTCCGCTCCGGCGGGATTGCCGCCGGGGACACGCTCTCCATCTTGTGTGGCAATCGCATCGAATGGTTCGAAGTGTCCTTGGCCTGCGCCAACATGGGGGTTACCTTCATCCCGATCAACTGGCATTTGGTGGCCCCGGAGATCGCTTACATCCTGGGCGACTCCGGCTCGAAGGCCCTCGTGGTCGGCCATCGCTACCTGGATCAGGCAGCCAAGGCACTCGAAGACGAACAAGCCACCAGAATCGAACTGGCCTTGCTCGTCGGAGCAGAAACCACGGGCCGATTCCAGGGGTATGACAACTTCTTCACTGGTTGCTCGGTAGAGGAACCCGAGGGTCAGAGCTTTGGTGGGCCCATGTTCTACACCTCGGGCACAACCGGCAACCCCAAAGGGGTCCGCAGCTCGCTGGCGGCCATGGAGCCGGGGACCACTCCGGAGGTTTGGCTACTCATCATTGCTGGTCTGAACGCCATGGTGAATGATCCACAGACCACCGTGTTGTGTGGGCCCGTGTATCACTCGGCCCAGTGGGCTTTCTCGTTCATGCCTCTGCTTGGCGGTGCGGCAACCGTGATGCAGCACAAGTACGACAGCGCCGGAGTATTGGGGCTGATCGACAAGTATCAGGCCACAAATATCCACCTGGTGCCCACCCAGATGAAGCGCATGGTCGATCTGCCCGATGAGGTCAAGGACAGCTTCGATGGGTCATCAGTGAACTATTACCTGCACGGGGCGGCACCGTGCCCAGCGGTGGTCAAGCGGTCCTTGATCGAATGGTGGGGCCCCAAAATCAGCGAATACTACGGCTCAACCGAGGGGTCGATTATCACCCTGATTGACTCCGAGCAATGGCTGGCCAAGGGAGGCAGTGTTGGTCCGCCTCAACCCAATATGGAGATCATGGTCGTGAGCGATGACGGCACGATGCTTGGGCCGGGGGAGCCGGGAACCCTGTACTTCCGCAATGCGCTAGGCATGGATTTTGAGTATCACAACTCGCCGGAGAAGACTGCGGAGGCCCACAAGGAGCCAGGGGTGTTCACGACCGGCGATGTTGGCTACCTGGATGAGGACGGCTACCTGTGGCTCAGTGACCGAAAGATCGACATGATCATCTCCGGTGGTGTCAATATCTATCCGGCCGAAATTGAGAGTGTGCTTGGCGGGCATCCGCTGGTGGCCGACGTCGCGGTGATCGGCGTGCCCCATGAAGAGTATGGCGAAGAGGTCAAGGCCATCCTGGTGCCGAGCGACTCAGCATCAGCTGAGGGAGGACCTGGGGAAGAGGACCTGATCAAGACCCTTTCTGCCTTTTGCCGAGAGAATCTGGCTGGCTCCAAGTGTCCACGGTCCTTCGACCTGGTCCAGGCATTGCCCCGGACTGGGACCGGCAAGGTCAAGAAGAGGATTCTCCGTGAACCGTATTGGGCTGAACACGAACGAGCTATCTAGCGAACGTAGGCTTCAATGATGGAGCTTGGATTGTGGTGCGGCAGTTTGAACGAAGGCTCATCCAATCGGGCGGCCTTGGATGTGGTTGCCCGTAGCGCAACCCGGCTTGGTGTCTCGGTTAGTGACCTCGGCTCGATCGCGGAAGTTCCGGCGTTTGTTCCAACCCAGGTGGATGAGCCGCCCCCTATTGTCGCCCAGTTGCGAGCCAGGCTTGAAGCGGTCGATGCCGTCATCATTGCTGCTCCGGAGTATGCAGCTGGAGTCGCGGGCTCTACCAAGAACGCCCTTGATTGGCTGGTTGGGGCCTCGACCCTCTACCGCAAGCCGGTTGGTGTGCTGAGCGTCGGGACTACCGGGGGAGCCTTCGCTATTGAGCATCTAGTACGCACAATCAGCTGGCAGGGCGGACTGGTTCTGACCACCCTCGGAATCGCGGCACCGAAAACGAAGGTCGATGGCGACGGGCGATTTGATGACGAGGTCACGCTAGGTGAGCTCGACCGCTTCACCGAGACGTTGGTTGGCGCGTGTCAGGGAACACCGGCTGATCGCCTGGATCGTCTGACCGCTGTTGTCAGCCGCTATGACATTGATCCGGCAAGGTTTGGCCAGATCCGGTAGCGGCCATGATGTGCCATTGAATAGATCGAGACCACGGCGGCATTGTCGCCTACTCTCCAACTATGGGACTGGATGCCGGAGCGAGAGCAGAACTGATGGTGGCTGGTGCCTCATGGGTCCAGTTCAACTCGCCAATGAGCGAGGGCCGGGCTCGCCACATCGGTGAGTTCGCTTCGGGCCTTGGTCCTTCTCTACTTGACCTCGGTTGTGGGTACGGCAAGTTGGCCCTGCTGGCTGGCGAACGGCACTGCGAACTTGACGTGGTTGGAGTCGATTCTGACCGTCTCGCCATCGAACATGGACGAGCTCGGGTTACTGAGCAGGGACTGGAAGGACGAGTCCGCTTCGAAGTCGGCGATGTTGGAAAGCACTCGCTTCCGGCTGATGTGGCCCTATCCATCGGCTCGTCCCATGGGTTCGGGGGAACACAGCAGATGTTTGCTGCCATGAAGTCTCTTGGCCGCAAAGGTGCGGTGGTCGGAGACATGGTGTGGATGGACTCAGCTACCTCGGCATTGAGTGAGTTATTCGGGGAGTTGCCAGTCGGCTCGCAGGGGCTTGCTGCCATGGCGTCTGAAGCTGGCTGGGTCGTTGAGGATGCCTCCGTTTCGTCCCTGGAAGAATGGGACGGCTTTGAAGGAGGCTGGATTGCCGGAGTCCGGCGGGTCGGAACCGCGGAGGCGGAAACATTCGCCGATGAGCGAGCGGCCTTGTATCAGGACTACCGGGGGATCGCTGGCTTCGGCTGGCTCTATCTGACCCAATGACTTCGGGGCGCCATGCCAGGTGGCGGGTCCCGCACCGCCCATTCGTTTGAGCTGGCAGACTAGGAACTGTGCGAACCAATATCTCCTCCGGCGATCCATTCGAAGACGTGTACGGCCATTCCCGGGCCGTGCGGGTGGGAAACTCGATCCATGTTTCGGGCACGACGGCCCAGCCGCCTCATGTCGAAGGGTGCGATAGCTACCAGCAAGCGAAGGACGCCCTGCGAATCATCGCTGAGACATTGGATGAGGCGGGGACGAGCCTTGCCTCCGTCGTGCGTACCGTCACCTATGTAACCGACATGGCAGACATGGGCCTGGTCGCTCGGGCCCACCTCGAAGCATTCGCTGATGTGAAGCCGGCGGCAACCATTGTCCAGGTGTCTGCCCTGGATGATCCGCAACGAACCGTGGAGATTGAGGCCTACGCCATTGTCGAGGAGTCGCGCTAGGGGCGGGTGCTAGCCAGTTGAGGCCTGGTTGGATCAAGGGGCGGTATAGACCCACATCTCAATGTCTGGTCGTACCGGGAGCTCAACGGTCATCGAACCGATTCGATTCCAGCCGAGGGCTTCGTAGAACTGGATGGCGTCTGGGGTGTTCTTGGTGACGACAAGAATTGGATGCTGGCCTCGGCTGACTGAGTAGTCGACTGCGGTGTCAAGCAAGCGCTTTCCTAACCCGTGTCCTTGGGCCTGTGGGTGCACCAGAAGTCGAGACACCACGGCATAGCCTTCGGCCTCAGTTGGACCCTTCGCCTGGATTGCTTGCATCGCCGCAGCCTCGTCGGCTCGGTGAAGGGCGACATGGCCGACGATCCCGTTGTCGGGATCAACAGCGACCCAGGCCTTGAGCTCGGCCTCGTTTCCCAAGAACCCGGCCGGGTCGTCGGGCCAGTAGATGGGATACGCACTGTCGTGGTGGGTTCGCCGCATGATCTCGACGCAGGAGGCAATGTCATCTGGGTGTCGCTGGCGGAGATGCACGGAACCAGTAAATCATCTGCGCGTTGGTTAGCTGTTGCCGGGCGCGAGCTGAGTAAGAACCGGTCCGAGTCCGATCAGGCTGGCGTTCTCAAAGGTCTTGAGGGATCCCGATCAGCTCGATCCATCGAACTGGCGGCCTCGATCAACGAAGGCGAGTGCTAGATTCAGTATCAATGGGATTACTTCCAAAAGATCTAAAGCTAATTAAATAACGTTGTAATACGAACAGGTGTTCGTTACGATTGGAAACATGAAGACAGCGGACCTTCTCACCAAACTCCAACAGCTGGCCGACATCGACCCGGCAACTGTCGCCGACAAAGAACTGTTTGCTCACGCCGTTGAATTCGAAGAACTCATGGCTGCTGTGGCCGCTAAAGCCATGCCCCTACATGCAGCAGTCATGAACCGCAAAGCATTCAAGGCCCGAAAGTACCGTTCTGCGGCCACCGGCATGGCCAATGAAACCCGACTGTCCTCACGCTCTTGTGGTGCTCGATTCAACCTCGCAACCCTGCTCATCAACGATCTCGGCCGCATCTACCTTGCCCTCGATGCTGGCGTCATGAACCCTGACCAAGTCAACGTCATTTACCGCTATGCCAACACCAAAACTCACCGCGAGTACGCCGTTCGAGACCAGACAGCCTTCATAGACTGGGCCAGCAACCCTTACCCCATCTTCTGTGCCCTCATGGAACGATGGGCCGAAGTTGTGGATGACACCGACCCAAACGACGAAGATGAAAAAGCTATGGCCGACCGGCGCCTCATCTGGGCATACGGTGTTGGCAAGACCGTCCTCATCGAGTGGGACATGCCGGTGGAGATTTGGGAAGAGATGCTGGCTATCGCCACTCCTGTCTACGACGCGTTCCTGAAATCCGAATTGGAGGAAGCCAAGACTGTTCACGGTGACGACATCGAATTCTGCGACCTGGCTCGTAGCGACAAGCAACGGTGGTGCGACGCCTTTGTCACCGTGTTTCGGCGCGGTGGAGTTGCAGGCCGCAAGATCGCTGCGACCAAGATGGCCGACGGCTCCGATCCGGGCGAAGATGTTGGCGATGAGGGGTTTGATCCTGGAGTGCAAGCCGAAGTCGTCATCATCTGCGACCAGATCACCCTCGAGCGAGAAATTGCTCGGCGCAATGGTGAAACCCTTGAACCACGCCCAGCCAGTGACGCCGAAACCTATCGGTGTGAAACCCTGTCCGGAGCGTCAGTGTCACCAAGTACAGCTCTCAACTATTTGGAGATCAATTCGTTCCGGCGCATGATGATGAACCCCGGCACTCTCGACTTCGAAATGAGTCGTCGAGCCAGGTACTTCCGTGGCCCGAAGCGAACTGGGCTGATTGCCCGGGACCGGACCTGCCAAGGACCGGGGTGTGGTACCTCTGCCAAGTTCTGTCAAGGAGATCACATTGAGCCGTATAGCGAGGATGGTCCAACGGTTCCTACCAACGGTGAGATGCTATGTGGTCCATGCCATCGCTGGAAGACCTGGTTGCAAGCTCATGGCATGTGGGAGGCGTCGATATGGGACCGACGAAACGAGTCTGAGCCAGACCGAATGGCTGCCGCAGCCTGACCCAGGCTCCGGCCTACTGGCCCGAACAATCCAAGGTTGAAAGCCAGTTCGGCGCGCCCATGCCCAGAAGTTTGAGAGCAAGACTGTCGTCCTCGACGTCGGTCCCCCCAATGCGGAGTGACCGAGCCGTAGCAAATGATGGCTCCGCACCATCACAGTCGTAGTCGATGGAGATCCGGACTTCGTCGCCCTCATGCTCGAACTCAAACATCTGGTTGCGCATCAGGCTGACACACTACGGCTCACTTCGAAGTGAGCCGATGATTCCGCACCACAATGAAAGATCATCCATTGCGGCGGTCATGCGCTCGCAGCGTTCATTGGTCTCGGTCTCGATGGCATGTCGGAGTGTCGCCGAACTCCAGTTCAGTGATCGCATTGGCGGTCAGACCCGCGCCTTACCAGGCCTCAACGTGGGCATCCAAACGTGCGTACCGAAGCCCGTCAACCGGTGATGGAGACAATGAGCGGGCTCCCGTGGTTCTGGCAAAGTCCGGAAGACGTTGGTGACGTTGCCAGATGCGACGGCTAGTGCCTCGCCCGCACCCTGAAGGGCAACGGCCAGATCTCCTGGCCACATGGATGAGGCGACATGGGCTCGGGCCAGTAGAACTTGACCGAGTGTGCCCCGTAGATCATCGGACGGGCACCCTTCAGGGTTGATCAGGTTCTGTCGTTCCAGCTGAGCAAAGAGGCGAGGTCCAAGGCCAGCGTCGTCGTAGGGAAGGCGGTTGTGTACGAGCTGGACAGTGCAGGCATCGGCCAGAAAGAACTCCGCAAGATCCACAAGCTGGCCGGGAGAATCCAACTGGAGCGGGTCGATTTGTCCTCGGATCGCGGTGCCGTCGGTGACCATGACGGCCCGGTGCACACCGATGACGAGCCGATCTACTTCGATAGCGATCTGGGCGGCTGTCGGCGGCATCACTCAGGAGTTACTGGTTGGAGGTTGCCCGAACAAAGGTGGCGACGGCCACGAAGCTGGTGACTGCGGCCGGGATGAGAAAGAGGCCAACCGAGGCGATGCCGAGCACCGCTAGGCCAAAGATGACGGCGCTAGCAAGGATGGTGAACTGAGGATTTCGGCTGATCGCAGCTCCGAGAGCAAGAAGCAAGGGTGGCAGGAGGAAGAGCAAGACCGTTTGCCAGCCTTCACTCTCAACCGCCGAAAGGCCCACGCATACCTCAGGCTGTCCAACGGCATCCGAGCAACTCTGTACGAAGGGCAAGCGCTCCAGGCCGAACAAGGCCAACCCAAGTAATGCCACCGTCAACCACCGGAAGACATCAGCAATCCGCACCGGTCAGAGCTCCATCAAGCCAGCAGTTGCCGGCTTGAAGCCGCAAGCATCAAGATAGAACCCCCGAAGTTCATCATCGAAATCGACATGCAACCACTCACACCCGGCAAGCTTGGCCTGGTCACGGGCCGACTCGATCAGCCGAACACCGATGCCTCGATGACGGACGGACCCCAACACCATCAGGTCCTGGATCCAGGCGTGGATAAAGCCATCCCACAACACATTTACAAAGCCAAGCAAGACTCCTTCATCGGACCTTGCGGTGACCCAGCCCAGGCTGTGCTCAGCCGTCAGATCAACCCAGTTCCACTCCGATTCGTCGAAGACTCTGGTCTCAAACGCTTCAGCATGCAGGGCGTTGATCTCCCCATTGTCGAATGGGTCACGCCATTGGAGAACAACAGTCACAAGCGCTAATCCAGTATCGCGTCGGTCGGTAGGGCGACAATGCCAGTAGCACCAAGGGCCCGGAGATCGGCCAAGTTGGCCCACAACCTGGCCCGCTGCACCACAATATGAGCGGCCACCAGATCGTCCCTGCCCGCCAGCGGCAACACCGTCGGTGAAGCCAAGCCCGGGAACAAGTCTTGCAGCTTGTCAACCTTGTCCGCCGCGATATGCAACATCACATACTGGGTTCGCCTGGCCGCAAGTGCAGCCTCGACCCGCAGCACGAGATCTTGCACTTCGGGCATTGGATCGTGTCGGGTTGACAAGATTGCCTGGCAAGCGAACGGTTCGGCCACAACCCGCAACCGGTTCCGGGCCAGGCTTCCGCCGGTCTCCCGCAAGTCAACAATGGCGTCGGCCATGCCAACGGCACAGATGCCTTCCAGCGACCCGCCCATCGGTACAACATCTACATCGATTCCTTGCCCAGAGAACCAGCGCTCGGTCCAAGCCGGAAGGTGGGTGGCAATGGTCGATCCGTCAAGATCCGCAGCAGATTGAGCGCCGGAGTCTTCCCGCACTGCGACGACCAGATCGGACTTGGCGAAACCAAGATCGGTGGAGGGGAAGTCCTCAACCTCATTCTCCAACGCGGTGTCGGTGGAAATGAAGGCGGCGTTCAAGCGGCCCGCACGTAGCCAGGCCGCTGCATCTCTCGGACGCATCTCGATGAATTCGATCCCCGACATGCTTGCAGCGGCGCCAGAAGACTTGAATGCCCCAACGCGATAGCCAGCATGACTTAACAAATCCAAGCATGACTCTCGGAGCCGACCCTTGGACGGAATGGCGACTCGAACTGGGTTATCTGAGGACTGACTCATGAACGACGGCCCTCCAGCACGGCAAACACATCGCTGAGCGGCACATCCGCGCCGACCAGACCAACCAACAGGTGGTACACCAGGTCAGCGGCCTCTTCGGCAACAAGGCCGGAATTGATCGGATTCTCGGCCAGCTCATGGCAGACCTCGAACGCCTCCTCCATGATCTTTCGCTGGCTCAGAAAAGGGTCGGCTAGCAAGCTGGCGGTATAGGACTCCGCTGGATCGGCGGACCGGCGCGAGCGCAATACTTCTTCAAGATCATTCAGAATCACCCGCAGATCCTACAAGTGCCGCGTTGAGGTGAGAGAACGATGGCATGATTTGGAAATGACGAACACTGAAGCCGAACGCGATCTGTCAGCGGCAGACGTCGCCTGGGATCTCGAAACCCTCCTACCCGACGGACAAAGTGCCGATGATCTTCTGGCTCAGGCCGACGACAAGGCGGCAGAAGTCAGTGAATACCGAGGGCGGGTGGCATCGCTGGACGCAGCAGGGCTCGCCGACCTGATGACTGACCTGAGCGTGATCGGTGAGCTGGTTTCTCGAGCCGGGCACTACGCCATGCTTCGCTTCTCTGAAGACACCACCGACCCCGAACGGGGTGCAGCCATGATGGGAATCGAAGAAGCCTCCACTGCCATCAGCACCAAGCTCCTCTTTATTGACCTGGAATGGGCCGCCGCCGAAGAAGGCCATGTTACGTCGGTTCTTGGCGATCCCAGCCTGGACCAGTACCGGCACTATCTAGAAAACATGCGGCGCAACCGGTCCCACCTTCTGACCGAAGCCGAAGAAACCATCCTGACCGAGAAGGCCGTGACCGGATCTTCAGCTTGGGTGCGCCTGTTTGATGAACTGACCTCGGTCATCGAGGTCGAGATCGATGGCGAAACCCAGCCCTTGGAAGCTGGCTTGTCCCAGCTGCAGCATCCCGACCGTGAGGTCCGCAAGACCGCAGCTGATGCGGTGACCGCTGGGCTGGCTCCCGGAATCCGTACTCGTGCCTTCGTCTTCAACACCCTCTTGCTTGACAAGTCCGTCGATGACAGGCTCCGCAACTTTGACACCTGGGTCTCGTCACGAAACCTGAGCAACGAAGCCTCCGATGAATCGGTCGAAGCCCTTGTCAATGCCGTTGTTGGTCGCTACGACATCCCGCAACGCTGGTACAAGCTCAAGGCCCAGGTCCTTGGGCTAGAGAAGCTGGCTGACCATGACCGCAACGCCTCGGTCGCTGATAGCGAGAAGCGAGTCGGCTGGTCTGAGGCGACAGGCATCGTGCGCGATGCCTATGAATCGTTCTCTCCGGAGTTGGCTGGCGTTGTTGGCAGATTCATGGATGAAGGCTGGATTGATGCCCCAATTCGTGACGGGAAGCGCCCCGGTTCTTTCTGCGCATACACGGTTCCCTCACACCACCCCTATGTGCTGTTGAATTGGACCGGACGAACCCGCGATGTTGCCACCCTGGCCCACGAACTTGGCCACGGGGTTCACGCATACCTGGCCCGTGAGCAAGGCCTCTTTCATCAGTCAACGCCACTTACCCTGGCTGAGACCGCATCGGTATTTGGTGAAACCGTGACCAACAATCGTCTGCTCTCCCTGTTGGATGACCCGGGGGAGCGGTTCTCCTTGCTGGCTTCGATTCTGGAAGATTCCATCGCCACCGTCTTTCGTCAGGTGGCAATGAACCGGTTCGAGAATGCTTGCCACATCACCCGGCGCGAAGAAGGTGAGCTGTCGGTTGAACGGTTCGGTGAGCTGTGGGCCACCAGTCAACATGACATGATGGGTGACACCGTCGAGATCAGCGAGGGCTACAAGTCATGGTGGAGTTATGTGCCGCACTTCATGGGAACACCTGGCTACGTCTACGCCTACGCCTACGGTCAGCTTCTGGCCCTGTCGGTTTATGCCCGCTATGCCGAACAAGGTGAAAGTTTTGTTCCCGCCTATCTGGATTTGCTTCGTGCTGGTGGATCACGATCGCCAGAGGAACTGGGCAAGATGGTCAACTGTGACCTTGCTGACCCGGGATTCTGGGATGCCGGTTTGGCCATTGTTGATGAGCAACTGACCGCAGCCGAAGAAGCAGCGAAGCAGGCTGGACGACTCTCCTAGTTGAGAGCCGAATCAGGCGTCAACGGCGGCTTGGAGTTTGATGATCTCGGCCAAGACTCGAAGGTTGGCATCTTCCAACTCTTCGGAGAACAGGGTCACCAGGCTGGCAACATCCATGGATGGCTGGACGAACCGGTCATGCATTGGCTTGACGGTTGCCGCGAACTGTTCGGCGACCGATTCTGGTGTGCGACCACGCTCGGCCACATCGCGGGCCAATCGGCGGTCGAAACGGGTCTGCTCGGGGCAATCGCGATAGACAGTCAAGTCCAGGCACTCCCGAATCTCGGGGAAGGCCAACAGTAGGATCCCCTCAACAACCACGATCGGCCTGGGGTCAACAATGTGCACATCATTGGTACGCGAGTGGGTCGAAAAGTCATAGACGGGAACAGCGATTTCCGAGCCTGCCCGAAGGTCCCGAAGATGCTGCACAAACAAGGCAACGTCCAACGAGTCAGGATGATCGAAATTGACGAGGGCCCGCTCGCTAGCGGCGAGATGTCCCTGGTCCAGGTAGTAGCTGTCGAAGGCAAAGCTGGCCGAGGATCGGTGGCCAAAATGTTGGGCCACCATGTTGGCCAATGTGGTTTTGCCCGAACCACTTCCTCCGCAAATGCCAATCAGCAAGGTCACGGGAAGTGCACTCTAGCCAACCGTAACTAAAGAAGCCCCAAGTTTGATCCGAAAATGTCAGCATGAGCGATCACGTTGTTCCAGAACCTCCCCAGAGGCCAACATCGCGTCCTCTCGCGCCGGTGGTTGCACCCACTCAAGAATCCACGCCCCCGGCAAGGAACTGGGACATGCCGACTCCTGGGCAAGTCTGGGATGTACCCGCTCCACCCCCGCCAACCAGTACCGCAATTGGGCAAGTAGAGCAGACAGCGGACCTGCCAGTGGGGGATTGGCCAACACCACCTCCGCCAGCAAACGTGATGCCGCCTCCGCCCCAAGGCGCGACCCTAGGTGGCGCAGTTCGTAGGGCAGGTGTGGTGCTGCTTGTCATCTTCCTGTCGGTCGTTGGCCTCTTCGTCCTAGGACGAAGAGAACGAGTCCAGCCCGAGGCGGCACCGGTGTCCTCAATCCCCATGATTGAGAACAATCATCCAGATACTTGGGACTCTGCTCTTCTTCCCTATGTTGCCTTTGTTGCTGCAACCCGCGGCCTTGAATTCGCCCATCCTGTGACTGTTGAGTTTCTTGACATCGAGGCTGCCCTTACTGAATCAGCCGAAACTAGCCAAGCCAACTTTGATGAGGAGGTAGTTGCCTACTTCGATGACTGGAGCAAGGTCAACACCATCCTCGGCTTGACTGAGCCCGGACAGAATCCCTGGACCGCGGCAGCCGAGAGCCAATCGGCCGGTGCCGCCGCCTACTACAACCCAGATACCGACGTCATTGTTTTGCCCCGCGGCGCGTCCGGTCCAGATCTTGAGTTGTCGATCGTGCACGAACTGACCCACGCGTTGCAAGACCAGAACGGACTCATGGACGGTGACCTTGGCTACACCGAGGACCAGCAGTCAATGAACTTGGCCCTAACAGAGGGTGATGCTGGCGTGGTAGAGAATGCGTGGTTCAAACAGATGTCTGCGGCCGATCAAGCGGAACTCCAGACTCTGTGGGATTCCGAAGCGTATTCACAGACGTACTCGTTGGAGAGTGACTACTTCGGCGCCAGTTTTGCTGCCCCATACATCCTTGGCGAGCCAGTCGTGCAGATCATGCTGCAGCGTGGCGGTCTTGATGAGTTGGATGTTGCTGAGTACGAGGTGTTCATGACCACCGAGATGCTCATCGATCCGCTAAGTGTAACTCCGACCCCGGTTGAGGCGAAGAAACGCTACTCCGACGACACTGCGCCAGCGACCGCCGACAAGGGGATTGGCGGAACAATTGGGCCGCTTGCGCTGTACCAAACACTGGCACCCGAGATTGGTGTTGCCAGCGCGATCGAGGCAGTCAGTGGCTATGACACGGACAGTTTCCAGCTATGGAGTGATGGAGGTCGGTCCTGTATCGATCTTCGTATCTGGTTCGATGACGATTCGGAGGCGGCCCAGTTCGAATCCCTGACTTCGGAGGCGCTTGGTCTTGGAATCAGTGGTTTGTCTGGTGTGCCGAAAGGTCCGTCGCTTGACTATGTGCTGTGTGATGACGCGCCAGTGGGTGACCCGGCCAACCAGTCGGTCCAGCTGCTGTACCCGATCTCTCTCAACAACTATCTGATCGCCGTGCTCCTGGCCGAAGGGCTGCCCGAAGAGGCAGCAGGCTGCGCCTCGCTCCAGTCTGTGTTGGCGCTGGACTCAGTCGGTCATGCCAATCCCCCCGATTCACTCTTGGACGATGCCCGAGCCTTGGCAACCGACGGAAACTGCGGTAGCGGCGAACAGCCAGAGACCGAACAGCCGGAGGCCGGATAGCCAGAGACCGAGTAGCAAGACAGCAACAAAACAAATACGTTGCATAAATATGCAAACAGATGTAATCTTATGCGGTGACCGAGAACAGTGCTGCCATGAAACGAGTCGGGATCGTCGGAGCGTCCGGATACACCGGGACCGAATTGTTACGCTTGTTGGCAGGCCATCCCAACTTTGATGTCGTGTTGGCCACCGGTGACTCCAAAGCCGGAACCCCAATTGCCGATCTTTATCCGAGTCTCGCCCCGGTCTATGGGGATCGAGAATACGACGCATTTACCCCTGAAGCGGTGGACGGTCTCGACATTGTCTTTTGCGGACTTCCCCACGGCGTGAGCCAGGGCGTCATCCCAAGCATTCGAGGCCGAGTTGCGCACATCATCGACCTTGGCAGCGACTTTCGACTCCACGACCCGAGCCTGTACCCCGAGTGGTACGGGGCCGAACACACCTGCCCAGAACTGATCAAGGATTTCGTCTACGGACTTCCCGAACTCTTCCACTCCGATATCGAAGGCGCCGAACTAATTGCCGCCACCGGCTGTAATGCTGCGGCCGCCACCTTTGCCCTGGCCCCCTTGCTGGATGCCGGACTGATTGAGCCCGACGGTCTTGTCGTCAATCTGGTCACCGGCGTCAGTGGTGCCGGCCGGCCGGCCAAGCCAAACACCACCTTCTGTACCGTGAACGAAGACGTCACGGCCTACGCGTTATTGTCCCACCGACACACTCCCGAAATTGAACAAGCCTTGCGGGAACGCACTGGGCACGATGTGAGTGTTCTTTTCACCCCCCATCTGGCGCCACTCAACCGGGGCATCATCGCTACCTGCTATGGGCGGCCAGCTCAGTCCGGGTTGACTACGGAGTCAGTGCTGTCGGCCATGACCGACTTCTACGCCGAATCGCCCTTCATGCTGGTCGACGAACGAAGTCCATCGGTGAAGGCGACGCTCGGATCGAACTCGGTCCATCTCACCGCCCGAGTCGACCCACGAACCGGACTGGTCATGGCAATTGCCACCCTGGATAATCTGATGAAGGGTGCATCGGGAATGGCGGTGCAATGCGCCAACATCGCTGTTGGCCTGCCCGAAACCACCGGCCTCTCCATGATCGGCATGTACCCATGAGTGAACTGGCCGTCTCGCCCCTTGCTCCCGACTCCTTTCCCAAGCTCCCCAAAGTGGGGGGCGTACAACTCGCAACCCTGGCCGCTGGTCTGCGATACCAGAAACGGGCCGACCTGATGCTTGCCGTTGTCGACCCCAGAAGCACGGTTGCGGGAACGTTCACTTCGTCGCTTTGCCCATCGGCCCCCGTTGACTGGTGTCATCGCCATATTTCTTCCGGTGTAGGCCGAGCCATTGTTTGCAATAGCGGCAATGCCAATGCCTTCACTGGCAAGGCGGGCGAGACCTCCGCTGAACTCACCGCTACTACTATTGCCAGGGCTCTTGGCTTGCAGCCCGAAGAGATTTACCTGGCCTCCACTGGTGTGATTGGCGAGAACCTTCCCGATGAAGCACTGGCCAAGAACCTGCCGGTTCTGGCTGGCCGGCTTGGTGACTCTGGTCCCGAAGCTTTTGAAGCGGCTGCCAATGCCATTCGGACGACTGATACCTTCGCCAAGGGGGCGAGTCGAACGATCGAGATCGACGGCAAGACGCTCAATATTGTTGGCATAGCCAAGGGTAGCGGCATGATTGCCCCGGACAT
>JAJRQY010000005.1 GCA_024280015.1 Actinomycetes bacterium | reverse complement strand
ATGGAGCGGCGGAGGGCGCAGGGCTTGTCGAAGAAGGACGTTATTCGTTGTTTGAAGCGTTCTGTTTGCCGTGAGGTCTACCGTCAGCTTCCGTCGCCTAAACAGCTTGGAGAAACTGCTTGACATCTATAGGAGCCTCAAACCTGCTGCCGATCTGCTGCTGAAGCGCGTCCTTGAGTTCCTAGTCGAGGTGAGCCGAGGCCAGGGCCAGGACGGGTAGTCCGAGCGATAACGCCCTGCAAGCGACTCGCTAGCAGCCACGCACGTCTCACCGCATTTCATGTCCCGAGCCCGCTTGCCGGTCAGATCCAAGACCCGCCCACCAACTCAACCCGGCTCACGGCTTCGACATGCCGCACCTCATATACAGGCGGATCTCTTCAAGGGATTCAACACGCGCCTTGGCCACGGCTTCAGCACCACCCGGCTCTGCTAGCAGTTGCTCTCGAAGCTGAGAAAACTTTCGATGTCCACTCATTCAGTCAAACCCTCCTCGTGGAGTTCTTCCAACTAATTCTCATACAACTTGTCGGCGACTGACGACTGACGACTCATGAGGCTCCCCCATCCAACAACAGTCTAAGCGATGCAACACCAAGCTCTGAGACTTCCGAAGCCCCGACAAGAGCAACGATTGTCCTCCGCTCACTTCTCGTCAGAGAAGCCGAACGTCGGTCATCCACACCAAGCAGCCGGGCAAGTGAATCAAACTCACGAAGTAGCGGGGCATCAGCCACAATGACCAACCAGGTTCTCCGCTGCGATCCAGTGACGAGGATCAGCAGACTCCATCAGATCCAACGCCACCGCGGACCTAGGAGCAAACCGAACACCACTCTCCTCCTCTGACTCTTCACTGACGAGATCCCACACTTCGTCTGGGACTGCTCGAAGCCGGATATTGCCTAGCGGGTCAGGAACAGCAGCAACCACAGACATCAACTCGGAGTGGAGCGAATCGGGGAAATACAGATGTGCCCTCGCAACATCCGCAGACAGCAGTTCGCCCAAGCCAATCGCTGCCTCGACTCCGCTGACGAGGACATTGTCGTGCTGGGAGAGGAACCGGAGGTCGGTGTGGCCTATGTCGAATCGGTGGAATTCGCCACGGTTCCTGAAACGGCTGACATTAGATAAATCAACCTCGCCAGCGGCAATCATCTCCCATGCGCGATGGGCGCTCAAAGGACGGCCACGACGACTCGAACCGTGCCCGCGGGCCACTATCGCCTCGCGTGGAACTGCCCATGCATTACCGAAGCGAACACCGGGGATATCGCCAGCCACGACTAGCTGACGGACGCGCTCAGATGAGACACCGAGGAGCGCCGACGCATCAGCGAGCGAAACCAGATCCGAAGACATGATCTAAATAAATAGGATTGCTCCAATATTTACAAGAGGGTGCCCGCGAACCCGACCAGCGATCCCGCTATTCAGTTACTCGATACGCAATCCCGAGATAGCCCTTGAGATCACCAGCTGCTGGATCTGCTCGGTGCCTTCGAAGATGTCGAAGGCCTGATCTATCCGCATCCACTGTTGTCCGATACGGCCGTTTGTGTCGGTTGACCAGGGAATACATCTACCCATACAAACCGTCCATAACCGCTGGAGACACTTGCTTCTGATGAGAAATAGGGATGAAACTAGGGATGACCGACCGCCGCCACGGCGGCACCAAAAATCAGAACCATCGAGGGCTACGGCTTGCCGACTTTCTGCAACAGCCGCAGCGTCCAGTCCATCTAGTTCCTCCACAAGCCAACAACCACCCCGAAGTGCCAGCTTGAACTGATGCGCACGAATCAGCGTTGGCCTCCAAGCGGCACCGCATCAACACTCCTGGCCTCAACCGCTTCAAGTGAGCCGCGCACAGCCTCCTGCGGTCGGCGTCCCCAACCACTTGGATTTCAAAGGCGCCGTCGCACCAGTCAACGCCGCTCGTTCGCGCAGAGACCGTATTTTAGATCCCTCTACTAGCTTCGACTGCTATTTCAATTTGTGACGTTTCTTGAAATGTGATGCGTTGGTGGACCAGATGGGCGTTAAGACCAGCATGAAATCCGGGCGTGCTAACAGGGCTAGCTCGTTACGCCTGGTCGATATCGCCGTAGACAGCGTCGAGAATTCTCGGCGCCTCGAAAATTCGGCCTCGTTGCCTGCCCGTTATCTCTCGAAGCTCACCTCTCTCAACGAGCACCTTGATTGCCGAATTCGCGGTGGCCGCAGTAATTTCAAGAGCCGCCGCTACTCGACTCGCGTCGGTAATCGGCCGCGAGAACAGACTCTCGGCCAGTCGAACGACATTCGTCGGGCACTTGTCGGCCAGCAACTCTTCGCGCAGTTGAGCCTGGTGGCTGACTATGCGAACTGTTCGGGCTTCGGCGTCACGTGCCTGCTCAGCGACCCCAACGAGGAAGAACTCGAGCCAGTCGTCCAGGTCCCCTCGCTGGCTCGTGTACAACAGGTGATCGTAGTAAGCCTGTCGATTTCGCTCGAAGTAAGCCGACAGGTAAAGAAGCGGCTGAGGCAGAACCGAGCGCTCGCTTAACAAAAGCGGAATGAGAAGGCGACCCAAGCGACCATTCCCGTCTAGGAACGGATGAATCACTTCGAATTGATAGTGCGCCAACGCAAGTGTGACTAGCAGCGGCAACTCGCGTTGATGAAGGAACAACTCAAGGTCGTCAAGAGCGTCCTTCATCACGTCGACTGGTGGCGGCACGAACACCGCATTGTCGAGCGTTGAACCGCCGATCCAGACCGGGCTCGATCGCAGCTCGCCCGGCCGCTGATACTCACCCCTGACCCCTTGGAGGAGGCGTCCATGCATATCACGGAACAGGCGCATCGAGACCGGGAAACCGGTTCCGAGCTGATCCAGCCCGAAGCTAAGCGCGTTGACGTAATTGCTCACTTCTGTCGCGTCAGCCACCTCAACGTCTCGCAGTCGGTCTCCAGCCTCGAATCTCAGCAATCCCGGGATGTCGGTCTGCGTCCCCTCGATACGTGAGCTTTGCACCGCCTCAATACGAAGGTGCGGTGCGATAAGCAGATTCGGATTCGGCAGAAGCAGTCCAACTCCGCCGAGCCGATGAACAGCCCCGGTCGCATCTTCAAGAAGCATCAGCAGGCGCGGGGTGAGGTCTACCTGCCGAGGCAGCTTGTGCGGGTGAAAGGACCAACACCCTTCCGGAGCCCGGACAACCTTGCCACGACTATTGGAGCTGAATGCCGCGGGATCCACTGTTTTAGCTTCCTCACATAACGCCGACCACTAATATACTCTTGGGCGATTATTGAAATAGTAGCCCATTGGTGGCTCCGCCAGACATAGCGGTCCAAAATCCCCCGCCGACCGCACTGAGCCGGCGACAATGGCGGACCGGACCGGAACGTCCGAAGCGACGTCCGAAACTCCCCGACCCCGACGCCCGTCACGTCCTCACCGCAGCTCTTCGCTCTGGCTCCAGAGTGATTGTCACCGAGAACATCAAAGACTTCCCCGCCAAGGTCCTCGATCCATACAACATCGAAGCCCAAACACCGGATGCCTTCGTCCTCCACCTGATCGACCTCGCACCCGGGACAGTCTCAGCTGTGCCCCAAGGGCAACAGCGCTGCGCCGTTAGTCCACATAGTTCCATTCGCGACATCATTGGGCGCGGCCTCTTGGCTACATGAGTGTTAGCAAGACTAAGCCAAGCAGATCAACAGACTCCCCGTTGCCACCACCAAGGAACGAGCTGGCCCAGCTCCACGGGCACAATGTCGGTCACTAGAATACTGGACTCGGGAATCAACTCGCCCAGAGCCTGCGGAACAGTGACCGACCCAGACCACGCAGAAGATCACCCGCAGCCAGGGGTCCAGCGTCCGACTCCAGGACCGAGCATGACAGGATCCGTGCCGCTACGGCACGAGATGGCTCGGGAGATGACGAGCTGCTGGATTTGCTCGGTGCCTTCGAAGATGTCGAAGTTATATTCTGGCAGTATCCGCTGTTGTCACCAACTACCCTTTGGACCCTGTGACCAGGGATTATGACGACCTTTACAAACTGATCGAAACCACTCAAAACCCTTGCTTATGACGAAAACTAGGGATGAGACTAGGGATGGCCGAGTGTTTAGATACTCAATACCTTCGCCATCGCTCGCCCCGCCGACTTCGTCTCGTATTCAAGCAAGTACTAGAAAGTCGGGCCCCGACAGCGGTTCGTAGCCGACTGGCCACGGCGCCCTCAGGCGGCAGAGGAGACGCATGTGAGGAGCCGAGGTTGCGGGGTTGACATGCTCGACTACGACCTGGAGTGCGTCGCTGTCAGCCTCATACAAATCGTGAATCGTGTCGAGCAAGTAATCGGGGGCATAGCCGACCGTGCAGCCAGTAACGGAGTTCATAAGCAACGCCCGTTGGTTAACGGGGTTCTCGGTCTCCGCTTCAAGATGAAGAAGGTCGCCCACTTTGAGAGCAGCGATGGCTTCTGATGCTCCTTGGATGTGGCGTATACCCCGGGCGAAGAACAGAGCGGTAAGGTCTCCGTCACTCAAGGTTGGAGCCGCGAAGACTTCGATGCGATCTGTTGCCCGATGACCCTCGCTCCGCGTCAGCACCTCAAAAGGATCGGCTTCGATCGTAAGGTCAAGCTGCTGGATGAAGGCGTCGTAGTCGGGCCGCTCGCGTGGCATTTGCCGGTTGGCGAAAACCGGGAAGATCTGGGCGCTCTGGTAGCGGCGGTCGAGTTCGGGCAGGCCAGGAAGCGGCTCGAACGCGTCGAGTTGTTCGGCTCGTTTGAGATATGCGAACTCATACGACTGAGAACCGTCGACGACGCGCTGAATGAGAACTCCGACAGGGATGATTGAACCTTCAGGGTGGCGCCAGGCCACATAAAGCCAGCGCTCAGAGTCGTTGAGCATGTTCATAGAGTACCTATAGCGTGTGACATTAACCGAGCATGATTGCCGCGGAGTACCCGCTCAGCAAACTGTTTGGACGAGTCTGACATTCGGTGGAGAGGTACGCGCCGTATCGGAGAGATGAGCGCCTCGATGTCTCTGCATCGCTCGAGCAGTTGGCTGCGTCGCTCCTCGGGGAGGGTTTTGAGTGCCTGGGTGGCGACGTCCATCAGTAGTGGCTTGTCCTGGAATCGTGAAGAAGCCCGAGCGGCGTAGGCCTCCGGTGTGTAGCTGGGATCATTGGTGGTGAGATGTTCTTTTCGTCGGGTGTCGTTGAGTTGGAACCCGAGGCTCGATGCGTGGTCGAAGGTCGGGGCGAGTCGTCGCCCGCTTGGGCTGGCGATCACCGCCCAATTCTCCTGGTGACGGTCTGTGTTGCCGATCAGAGCGTCGAGGAGCAGGTAGCCAACGAACGTCTCCCAAGCAGATACATCGCTTGCCTCAGCGGCCGGTTCGACCTCGCCGAGTGCTTCGCGGACGGCTTCGATGGTGTAACCAGTCCGGTCGTGGGAGTGGGAACCTTGAATCCCAATGTCGGCTAGGACTTCGTTGCCGTGGTTGAGGCTCTCGGCTTCGCCGACGACCGATCGGCTGATGATGCCGACCGGTGTCGCCGAGCCCGGGCCACCGACCGCTAGCTCAACGTGTGCGCAGGGGATACCGATGACGCGACCAATCTCGGCGGCGAGCAGCTCGGCCCAGTCGTCGCCCTTGGGGTAGCGGGAGCCATCTTTGCGATCGTTGAAGGTCTGGTCCTTCATTAGCCAGAACGTGTCGGTGTCGGGGTCCTGGAGCCAGCGTTTGGGTTTGGTGCCCAGCATTTCTTCGTGAGCGGGAAGCCAGCTGCTCACGTCGATCTCTGCGAATTGATCGCGTTCGATGGGTTCGGTTAGCACGTCAGGCTTGCCCGAATCTGTCAGCCAACATCTCATCGGCTTTCGAAGCACGACGAGTGGACGTCGAGCCTCCAAGACCAATCAGACCTCGTGTCCTCTGCGGAGGATTGTCCGCCGGAAGCATCGACACCGACTCGTCGATGGCGATCTCGATGCTGACCCCGCTCCGGGCCGCTTCGGCCTCCAAACGGCTGAGGGAATCCTCAGAAAGATCAAGCGTGACATTCATACATCCAGCCTAGTTTGCATCAAACGAAACGGCCTCCACTTTATCTGTGACCAAGCAGTGAAGGTGACAGAGAAAGAGTCTCGAAATGTCGACACGAATCGTTACGTGAAACCTCGAACGGAAGCGTCCAGACAGCCCGCTTGGAGCCAAGGCAACCGAGTACTTGTTCTCTCTGTCTCCGGACGTGATGGTAATCACTGAAGCCCGCACAGACTTCCCTGTGGGAACAGGACACTCGTTGTGGTGCGAGCCGCCCAGAGGCACGGCCTTCGCCAAGAACGAACGCAAGGTATTACTCTGGTCAAAGGAACCATGGACTGCTGAAGACCGAATCGATCACGACGGGCTCGACCAGACCCGATTCATCTCCGCTACCACCCAGACTTCCATTGGTCCGATCCGGGTTCTTGGGGTCTGCATTCCGTGGAATATGGCTGAGGTCAAGTATCCAATCGATGAGAAGCGCCAACCCTGGGAACTACACATCAAGTACCTAGAAGTTCTGGCCAATCTGACACGAGACCTACAGACTCCAACGGTCATAGCCGGTGACTTCAATCAACAGGTCCCCTACGTCGGCTACGGAAGCCGGGAAGCAGCACAGGTACTCGACACAGCCTTCAGCCCGATGACAATTGCCACCGCGGGCCAGGTTCCGGGCGCCACCAGGCCTGGCATAGACCACGTTGCGTTGAGCAGACACCTCACGGCGTCCAAGGTTTGGGGCTGGCCAAGTAAGTTGAACGGTGACCGACTATCCGACCACGAGGGTGCGGGTCTAGAAGTCGGCCTCAGTGTCTCGGACCAGCCCAGCTGCCTTCAATAGTTGGGCGAGACGACCGATTTCGCTGGGTGCTGGTTTCATGCTGCCACTGGAATTGGGAGCCATGATCTCGGTCCACATTTCTTCGAATGTGACAAAGCCAATATCGCATCCTCGGAGGTTGCTCATGATCGTCGGGTCTTCGCCCCAGGCCGTTCGGTCGCCGCGGAGCTTGGTGACTGCTATTCGGTAGGTGAACTCGCGCTGGCCGGTCTTGTCCTCAATGGCGTCGACAAAAGCCTCACTCCATTTCGGTACCCACAACTCGCGGAAGTGCTTCCACGTCTCTCTCTTTGGGTTCTTCTTCTCTCCACGTAGCTCAGCAAGTTTGGAGGTGGCATCAAAGCCAGTTTGCCATGACTTACAACTGATAGCGATTACACGGTCCGTTCCGGAGCGTCGCGGATGGATGCCAAGAACATCGATATCTGAGGCGACTGAGTCTTGCTGACTAACGTACTCAGCACTGTCCTTTCTCGGCTTGAAGGCAACATTGTGGATCGTGAAATATCCGTGGAGCTGCAGCCAGTCTTCGGCGATCTGTTCAAGAACGTCTTCCTTCATCGTTTCTCCACGACTTGTCTCGGAGGCGCTCCGTTTTGAGCGATGACCTGTCGAAGCTCTTCAACCGATAAAGCAGGTTTTGGGCGGTGGACCATTGCGTGGCAGTTTGGGCAAAAGGGGCGAAGGTCATCCACGGGATCAATCACATACTCACTGCCTACCGTGGAGATCGCCCGTCGGAGGGTGATCGTCACGTCACAAGCACCGGTTAGGGGCTCGACTTCACTCATGACAGCTCACTCAACACCGGATCTAAGGCCTCATGGAATCGAATCATGGCGGCCACGACCTTGTCCATGCCGGGGAGACGTTCCTCTTGGGACGTCTTCCAACCTGAACTCGCCGGCACGTCATACCTGACGATGCACGATCGGTGATTCTCCGACTTGTTCCACGCAAGGGAGTCACCGAATCGCTCTTCGATGGCCGCACGATTGGACTCGATCTCTTCAAACAGACCATCGTTCTCTTCAGCGTCACCGGACTCAATCCGGAGTTGAACGTGGCAGCTGTCAGCCTTCACCCAGATCTGATGCTTGAACGGCCCATTGGCGATGCTCACGTATGAACCGGTTCGCGGAGTAATCGATCGAAACAAGCTGCTGGTGCTGTTTAGCTTTGGTAATAGTTGAGACCAGAATCCGAGGTTCGCGTCGTTGCGTTCAACTTGCGCCACGCTCTTGGCAGCACTTGAGCGAGCGGCAACCTTCCACTCGTTAGGTCCAGCAAGCAAGCGAAATCGAAAGCCCGGAGCAGAGTCACCGATTCGCCAGGCCTCTATGACCGCAAGGAATACCCTGATTCCATCGTGTCCATAGGCTTCGGAGTAGCGATTCCACTCATCGGCAACAGCGATGAACTCAGAGCGATGGTCCTCGGCCACGATGATGAGAGCACGGCATTCGAGTGCGACAGCGTACGCCAGTCCACGGGTGAAATGGTCGTGATCTCCGACGCCGTACTGATTCTCAATGGCCCACCGAGCACCGTCGGCATCAACCGCCAAGACATCGAGTGCCCGTCCGCCCGGAATGGGAACTTCGGTGGCTTCGATTGTCAACTCACCGATTCCGAGGTGTTCGCCGAGTACATCGCAGTGGTCGCCCATCCAAGGCGTGAAGTCACGGGCCTCCCCCGGCCAGACTTGACGAATGTCCACCCTGGTGATCGCTAATGGCTCGTTCACGTCATGACCTTGCCCAGTTCTTTGATGATGTCAAAGATCCGGTCCAAGTCACCGGCCACGAATATTGCCTCCGGACCTTCCGGGGCGACGCCGATATAGGGCGTCTCGTACACGCGTTTCTCCTCGACGGCGCCCCGATCGGTCAGCTCATCGATGATCAAATTGACGAACTCAATCTGATTCTTGGAATACCGCTTGTCGTCCAAGAACTCGGCGAACGCCGCCTTGGCCGCAGCCCGGTCGAGTCCAACCAGTGAGCGGATGAACACCCCGAAGTTGCCGGCGCGTTCCGAAGCCAACTCAAAAGTTGCATCGTCCCCGATACCGGCCGCCACCAGAATGCGCTGCAGGTCGGCGATATCGGCGTCGGAGAGTGGTTCGCCTGAGCGGACCTTGGCCACCGCTGCCTCTCCTAGATTCTCCTTCAAGAAATGCTCGGCCTTCTTCCGGAACTGAGCGAACTCTGGGCTACCGACCGTCCCTCCAAT
Source organism: Actinomycetes bacterium (assembly GCA_024280015.1). GTDB lineage: Bacteria > Actinomycetota > Acidimicrobiia > Acidimicrobiales > SZUA-35 > JAJRQY01. Next base: position 12,790 of record JAJRQY010000005.1, on the reverse strand, counting down.
CCCGGGAAGCTCAACCACCCCAGCCTCACCGATCTCATCTTCGAAATCGGCAAAAACAACACCCTTCTTTGAGCGCTCAATGAGGGGAACCAGCAATCGCAACCGCTTGCGTACCTCTTCCAGCATTGGGTAGTTAACGTCAACCCACCATTCGTCGTGCTGAATCTCCAGGATCAGCTCCAGCTGCTGGGCGATCACGGGAATGGCCTGCTGGTCCTCTAACGCCCCGGCGATCTTCATGACCTGGCGGCGTTGACGCCCAAATGGCTCATTGTTCAATAATCCAAGTTGGGCGTTCAAGACGAGCACATCAAACCGTTTGGCGTCGACGTGCTCGGGGTCAAGCTGGTCGGGCAGCTTGGCCACCCGGTCGGCAAGGGCCGCTAGATCCCAAACTGACAGGTCTTCCCACTCCTTCTCTTGCCGGAACCGCTCGACCAGCTCCAGATGGGGCCGAACCAAGAAGTTGTTCTCATTCATCGACGAAATAGCGTCACGCAGAACTCCAGCCACCTCGGCCCGAGCATCACCATGAACGTGGATGGCATCAAAGGTTCGGATCAGTTCGAGCCGGGCGGTAAAGATCTGTTCCCCAAGGGGCAGGCTGCCTGCTGGGTCGGCGTGTTCCAGAAGCTGACTGAAGTACTCCAGGTTCTGGCAGAAGTCGAAGACGTTAAATGCCACCTTGCCGTCGCCGGGGCCAAACAGGTCGGGACGGAGGCGGGTGCCGCGCCCAAGCATCTGCCAGAACTTCGTCTTTGAGCGAACCAGTTTAAAGAAGACCAGGTTCACACACTCGGGGACGTCAATTCCGGTGTCCAGCATGTCAACCGAGATGGCAATGTGGGGAGACTTGTCCGGGTTCGAGAAGTCGTCAATCAGGCTTTGGGCGTACTTCACACTATGAGTGATGACGCGGGCGAAGTTGCCGTTGTCAAGGTGGGGATAGTTGGCAATGAACCGCTCATAGATGAAGTTGGCGTGGTCCTGGTTCTTGGCAAAGATGATTGTCTTACCTAGCCGGTCACCACCGGCCACCTTGATGCCATCGGTCATCAGGTACTCAAGGACCTTGTCGACAGTGTCGGTATTGAAGAGGAACTTGTTGATGGCGGCAGCATTCACCTCATCGGGTGGGTCCAATGGGTTGCCGTCTTCGTCCTCACCCCAATCAACCTCATCCCATTCGTCCTTCTCGTCTTCCGACAGGTCGCCGTAACGGATCCCTTCCCGGACAAACTTGAGCGGTACCGATACTCCGCGAGGAGGCACCAGGAATCCGTCGGCGATTGCTTCGTCCAGGGAGTAGGCGTCGGTTGGTACGCCAGTTTCCAGGTCGAACAGGTCATAGGTATTTTTGTCGACCTCATCCTTGGGGGTTGCGGTCAAACCAACCAGGAGGGAATCGAAGTATTCGAAGATGCCCCGATACTTGCGGTAGACCGAACGGTGGGCCTCATCTATCACGATCAGGTCGAAGTGGCCGACCCCGAAACGGCGACTGCCGTCTGGAAGGTATTCGTCAATCTTGCCCACCATGGTCTGGTATGTGGAGAGATAGACCCGGCCGTCTTCGTGGCCTTCGGTGACCAGGTTCACCGGCGATGAGTCGGGCAGGTGTGTCTTGAAGGCGTTGAGGGCCTGGTTGACCAGGGCAGTGCGATCAGCCAGGAACAAGACCCGCTTCACCACATTGGCCCGCATCAGCAGATCGGTCAACGCAATCACGGTGCGGGTCTTGCCCGCCCCGGTTGCCATCACCACCAAGGCTTTGCGCTGTTTGTCGTTCTCGAAGTGTTCGGTGATCGCCCGGATTGCCTTTTCTTGGTAGGGCCGGTCCTGTCCAGCAATGGCCTTGTTGATGTCCAGTGAGCTCAGCGCCAGTTTGGAGGTGCGCCTCTGCACAAGGAGAGCGAGTTCGTCCTTGCTGTAGAAACCCTGGACTGGTCGGGGCGGGTATTGGGTGTCATCCCACAACCAGTGCTCGAACCCATTGGAGTAGAAGATGACGGGGCGTTGACCGGTCATCGTCTCTAGGCAGTCGGCATAGAGCTTGGCTTGCTGTTGCCCGGTCTGCGCGCTGACTGTTGTGCGCTTGGCTTCGACCAGGGCGAGCGGCAAGCCGTCATCGCCCCACAAGACATAGTCGACGTAGCCGATGCCGGACTTGGATGGCATGCCGGAGACTTCGTATTCGCGGTCGCGTTGGTCTTGAAGAAGCCAGCCTGCCTCCTTTAGAAGGGCATCGATCTTGTAGCGGCGAGTCTCCGCCTCAGACCAGTCCGCTTCCTCAATCGGGGCCGCATCGGCCGCCTTCTTGGCGGCCGCGACTTCGCCGATCAGGGCCTGGTGGGCGGCTTCGAGTTCTTCTAGGGATCGGGTTGCTTCGGCCAGGCGCTTCCGGGCTAGCTCGTTCTCCTCGGCTTCTCGTTCGAGTCGCTCTTCGAGTTCCTTGCGTTCGTTGAGCGAGGCCTTCTCAGACTTATCCGCATCCATCAGCCCGTGGGGATCGAACTTCAGGGTCGGATCGGGTTTGAAGTCCCGGCCATAGGCATAGGCCAGCCACTTGCAGAACTGGAACAGAGCGGAGACGATCTCGACCGCTTCCAACTTGGTTGGCGGCTTCGACTCGTGGACAGCGCGATTACCTGCCCGCTGGATTTTCTTGGCCAGGGTGAAGACCCGGCCGTCTGCTATCGCTTTGAACGCTGGCTCGTTCAGGTAGGTATTGAGCTTGTCTTCATAGGGTTGAGGTAGTGACCGGTCATGCTTGAAGGCCCACTTCACGCCCGATTCGAGGGCTTTGCGAGCATGAATAACCGCCGTGCCCGGATCGGACAACGCGTACCGCTCGGCCCGCTCAGAAGACTCGAACTGATCCTCAAATTCCGCTTCAAGAAACGAAAACTGGGACTCCGTCATAGCTCTCCTCGAAACGCTCGTTGCTGAAGGGACGCAAACAGGGTGTCGAGATGTGATTCCGATGTGACAACGTCATGGCGTCTCTGCTCTACTGCCGTAGATCGCTCTGTGAACACCCTCTGAAGCTCAATCGGTGGAGCAATGACTCTTATCGTCTTTAGGCGCTTACCCGTCAGATGGGCGATCGTCGCGGTTGAGATATGATCGACAAGTCCGCCTCCACTTGCCAGCCGTCTCAACAAATGAACGACGAACTCGGGGGTCGCCATCTTGGGGTCTGGCCTGCCCCTATGTAGTGCTTTCTGGAAATAGCATTCTGCAAGGTCACCCCGCCAGACTGCAGCACGGCCAGGTTCACCACCTTCGCAGATCAGGACATCGCCGACCACCAGACGATACTTCTCCCGGGCGATTTCATCGAAGTCCATCTGCCCAACCTTGGTCAGATCAAACTCAAGCCAACGAACATTCGTGTTCCGAAGATACGGCCGTGAGTGGAGGCCCGTTTGCTGCTTCTGGTCCAGCATCTTGCCAAGGTGGCTCGGGCACAAGTCTTCAAAACACACCTTCTGCCAGCCATGATCGTTTGCGACAGGATCGCCGAACATGTCGATGAAGATGGCTTGGGTGAGGGTGTCGAGCTTGGCGAGGGCCTGGCGGCGTTTGGCCCGCAGAGCGTCGGCCGCATCCAGAATCCCCGCAATCCGCCGCTGCTCCTCAATCGGCGGCAGGAGGATCCTCAAACTGAAAAGTCGATCTTTGCCGAAGGTGGCCTGGTTCACCCACTGCTTGCAGCGCGCTTCGAAAACCCCTCGCTGAAACTCCAGGTGCAGCCATCGGGTGAGAAATCCAGGATCCAGCCTGGTCTCATCAGTTCGAAGCCGAAGGAAGTGGTTGCTGTAGACAGCTGGTTCATCGCAGCCTGTGAAGAGTGCGGTCTTGCCGACAAGATTTGGACTGTTCGTGGTGTTGAAGAGAATATCGCCCGGTTCAAGCAGCCTTTTGCTAATGCTTTTGTGATTCGAAGGTACCCGCCGCCGAGCATCAAGGAGCAAGCGGCCGTCCCTGCTCAGGTTGTTCATTCGGATCTGAAAGATGCCTTCTTCGAGGTTGTCCCCGCAGGCAAACCCAGGAGTCGCGTTTGCTATCAGGTCACCAAGACTCACAGCCTCAGACCTCATACGCCAGAACCCAACTCAAACCGCGCCCCCTCAGCCCTGAGCATCTGGAACGGATTCATGACGCCCACTCCCAAGGCAGCCGCGGCGTTCGGGATCTTGATCCTCCGCTTGCCGTCGCTCACTCGCTCGTGGGTCACAACCGTGTGACCACCGGCCATGGCGTGGCCGATCAGAAACGAGTCGGCCGCCGAGGCAAACTCTGCCTTAGCCGCTGGCTCGTAGATATCGGAGTCGTTAGCCCAGCGGTTCACAGCCGCCACCAAGCCGATCTCCTCCGCTGTGGTAGGCAGGAAGAAGGCACGATGGTCAGACGCCCATTCTGCTAGATCATCTTTACCGGCCACCATCTCGTTGTAGACCGCTTCCACGCTATGCACTAACCCAGAAGCGTTAGCAGCCAGCAACCAGTCCCAGAAGCCGGGACACAAGGCGAAAGCATAGTGATCGTTCTTGGCTCGAATGAGAACATCGGAGTCAAGCAGGTAGCCCATCAAACAACCCCAAGCTTCTGGCCCAGGCCGTCGAAGTTCTTGCTTTTCTTCACGTTCAGTAAACGGAAGGCGTCGGTGTAGGTGGTCCGGCCCTCAAGGGTGCTTGCTATCAGTTGCCGAGCGAACCGCTTGCTCACCTGAACCGGCTTCGAATTGTAGTAGTCGCCGCCCTTTGACTCCTTCGTATTCTCCTCTAGGTACCTGGCTATTCGGTTCCGTTCGATCTCCAGCTCGTCCATGTATTGGCTCCAGCTCAGTACACCGGCTTCGCGAAAGCGCCCGAGGATCACCTGGGTGCTTACCCGGAAATACTCAGCCAGCGGCTGGAGTTGGGCACGAACATCGCCCGAAGTTCTCATCACCGCCCGAAACTCTTCCATCGGCACCAGAAATTCTGCCGCGACCTGGTTGCACCAGCGCTCCGTTTCTATGCTTCGAGTCGACTCCGGCTCAAGATCAGAAAGCGCCGACTCACCCAGCCAGATATGGGCGAGCTCATGAGCCAGGGTGAACACCTGAGCGGCCTTGGAGTCGGCCCCGTTCACGAACACCACCGAGGCGTACTCATCGACTAGGGCGAAGCCGCGAAACTCCTCGGGGTCTAAGATCCGATGGGTGTTGTCGCCGACCTTGCCGCTGATCATCACCAGTACTCCGGCCGCCTCGGCGTTCTCCCTCAGGGCCGTCAGAGCATCCGCCCAGCTTCTAAGTCGACTCCGGGTGTTACTCGTCCAGTCCAGTACGGTCCTCATGCGTTCGGTTGCTTCCAACACGGGCGTGTCGATATCTGCCGTCCCGACGAATTCCAGCGGCGGTTCGCCGTTCATGAGTTGGCTGTCGCGGTACCACTCCTGACGAGCCTGGCAGACATAGATCGTGTCAAGCAGGTCGGCGGCAACACCGACTGACCCAGACTCTCCCACCGGCTGGTCACCGATCGTCCGGAAGTCCGGGATCGGCACCTTCTCCATCGGGGGTTCGGGAAGGAAGAAGAACCCGACCGGAGCGTACGATTTCCGGGCGAACTCTTCGAGCTGCTTGAGGGTCGGTCTCGTCTCTCTCACTAGCCAGGATTCATACTTCGGGAAGCGCCTCTCCCAGGTTTCGTCATCGATGCCCGAGCGGGCGCGAGCCCACTCAAACAGCTCCGGCGCGACATCGACTCGAACCACCATCAGCCGAGCATAGCTTTCAGGTCGGCCAGGCCTTGGGTGATCTCGGCTTCTAGGTCCTCTAGTTCGCCGATGATCTCCAGCGGAGCCGGATAGTCGATCGCTTCGTAGACGATCTCTTTGTAGCGGTTGATGCTGAGGTCATAGTCGTTGTCAGCAATGTCGGCTTTGGGTACGCAGAAGCTCTGGTCGGTTCGGGCCCGCTCCAGCTCGTCACCGTCTCGCTTAAACCAGCGAACCAGGGCGTCGGGCAGGTTGTTCTTCTCGTGATCGTCTTCGGCGAGCGCCTCATCGGGGACGGCACCGAGCTTGTCCTCATCGAGCAGAGGGTTGCGCTTGTCGTCCAAGCTCAGGCCGTCGGCTTGGAGATCGTAGAACCAGACGTGATCGGTACCACCAGAATTGGTTTTGGTGAACAGAAGGATGGCGGTCGATACCCCGGCGTAAGGTTTGAACACTCCCGACGGGAGCGAGACGATGCCGTCCAGCTTCTGATCTTCCACCAGGATACGGCGGAGCTCCTTGTGGGCCTTGGTTGAGCCGAACAGGACTCCGTCAGGCACGATCACGGCCGCCCGGCCGCCCGGCTTGAGCATACGCAGGAAGAGGATCAGGAAGAGCAGCTCGGTTTTCTTGGTCTTGGCTACTTGTAGAAGGTCCTTGGCGGTGCCCTCGTAGTCGAGTGACCCGGCAAACGGTGGATTAGCCAGAATGAGGCTGTAGGCCTCAACGTCTTGTTCGGAGTCTTCCGCCAGGGAATCCCGATAGGAGATGCTCGGGTTCTGGATGCCATGCAGCTGCATGTTCATCGAACCGATTCGCAGCATGGTGTTGTCGAAATCGAATCCGTGGAACATGGCGTTGTGGAAGTGGTTCGACTGGGTCGGGTTCGTAAGAACTTCGGGGTGCTCGTCACGGATGTATTCCGCGGCCGCCACCAGAAAGCCGCAGGTACCGCTGGCCGGATCACAGATGGTGTCATCCGGAGTCGGCCTGGTCATCTCGACCATCAGCTGGATGATGTGGCGAGGGGTACGGAACTGGCCATTCTGGCCCGCGACGGCGATCTTGGAGAGCATGTACTCATATACGTCACCCTTGGTGTCACGATCGTCCATGGGGATGGCATCGAGCCCATCGACCGCCTTCTGCAACAGGGCGGGCTTGGCGATGGTCAGGCGAGCATCACGCATGTGTTCGGCGTGACTGCTGTCAGACGCTCGTTCTTGTATGAAGGGGAACACGTAGTTGCCAACAATGTCGAACATGTCTTGAGGGCTGACATTCTTGAACCTGGACCAGCGCAGCTCCTGATAGGCCTTGGCTTCTGCCCGCCCTTCGGGCTTGTAGTCGCCCTCGGGGAAGACGACGTCTTCTATTGGGTTGCCTGTTCGGTTGGCCTTGTTCTCCGCCAGGGTCTGGCGTTCGTCCAGTCCCTTGATGAATAGAAGATAGGTGAGCTGTTCCATGACCTCCATCGGATTGGAGATGCCGCCCGACCAAAAGTCGTTCCAAACGGAGTCAATCTGAGACTTCAGTTCACCTGTGACCATCTTCTCCTCGTTCTTGGTCCATAGACGAACCTTCGGAGTTGGCCGCCTCATGATCCTTGTTGCGGAGTGAGCTTACATCGGTGGACATCCGTACGTCAGCTCTCGCCAGGACTACTGAGTGTTCAGACGAGATGCTGAGTCACCGGTCCATGATCCGAAAGTCCCTGGGCATCAGGAAACAGCTTGGCAAAGCGGTACTCCTGTTTGTATAAGGCGGCAAGGAGCGAAGCCTTCGCTCGTGCCGGAATTCGTATCGTGAGGGCCGACGCCACCGCTGGCGCCCGCCCCCGCACATTGGCCCTGGATAGGGCCGCCTCAGATTGGCTCCAACTATGCAGGGCAATCGGCAGCGACATCGATCGTCGAACATCTTTAGCCGTCAGACTGACACCGCTGGACTTCAGCCGTCGATGTGGTTGCGTTGACGGTGTTCCACCTCCCAAGAAAACGCCGCTCTGGCGGGAGATTCTGAGGAAGTCCTCGTGATCGTCAAAAGCGAAGAGTGATTTGCCCCAGTCTGTTGGTTTCGTCTCGGAACCTCGTTTCCAAGGAACACCAAAGCTGTCGAGAAAGTCGCCTGATGGCTTCTCTCGGGCCGCCGCAACGAAGAGCCTGCCGTCCGCCTTGGAGTGACTTGAGCAAGCAAAGAAGACTGCAATGAGTGGATCGCTCGTGAAGTCCAACAACCGTGTCGGAATGCCGTGATGTTGGAGCCTGGCGAAAAGGTCGACCGTGGTGAGCCGGGCACCGACACTCGGCCGAATCCACTCCCTTGCTTCTGCAATTAGTTCTTCTTCCACTTCGACGATGTCCTTCTCCAGGACATTTTCAACAAGCTTCCCTCGTGCCATCGATCGATGAAGCGACGAATGGATACCCCATGAGGCATCTGCCTGACCCCGCCAGTAGAACTCGAGACCCGACTGCTGCCCAAGAGCCACAATCTGCTGCTGTCGAGCTTCTAGGTCACTTAGCGAAGTGATGATTTCCTCGTAATCCGAGAAGTAATCCTCTGCAGAAACCAAGATCTTGGCACCAACCTTCCAACAAGACACTATTGGAGCCACAGCTTACGTCCCGCAGCGACCTTGATCGTGGTCTGGCCCCGATTGCCACTTTGCTCATGCAACCGCGATCAGGTCTCTCTGCACGTACCCACGTCTCTCCTTATAACTCTCGGCCTGGTGCTCCTCGGTGCAAGGGTCGGTGCGATGCCTTCTGTCGCCGCGTTGCCGTTTCCAGAGCACTGATAGCGGCAACCGTTGCATCTTGGATCTGTTCTGCGGCACGCTGGTCAAGCGCTCCCCTACCCTGACTCGAGGCGGCAAAGAACTGATCCAGCTGTCCAGAGGCAATATCCCACGCTCGTAGACCTTCCTCATTCGTTGGCCTATTCCCGAGCCGCTCAACAACTTGCTTCGATGGACTCTGCTTCAATCGGTCGGTACGAAGATCCCGATCTCTTTCCAGCTGCCGAGTAACCTCAGCCAACCGCTTCTGCAGTTGTGGTCGTTTGGCGTCAACAGCCTTGGCATCCTGCAATTGGTTCTCGCTGTCGGCGTGCTGTTGTTCGTTGGTGGCAATCCTTAGCTTGAGCGCCTCCATCTCGAATGATGTCTTCTCACCTGTGTCAAGCGCCTTGGCAATTGCAGCCTGTCGGCCTCGTCTCCGGAGGGGTCGGTCATACTCATCCAATACCGCTTTGGCCTCCAGCGACCTGGCCTGGACATCCTCCAGGTCAGTGGACATCCGATTCAGCCCCGCTCGCAGCCTGGCTGGTTCACCACTCAATCCCCGCAGGATGTTGGTCGACTCGGCCAGGGAGTACGAAATCTGCGACTGTGCCGTCAGCAAGTGAGCGACTTCGACAGGCGTAAGTAACTTCTCAGTCTCGATTGTCGCGTTCCCTTGCGGCTCTGAAGCAAGCTCAGCCTGGCGAGCGAGGGCCGGACGGTCGATCCAGTTGCAGCCAATGGCGTCAGCCACAATGTCGACAGCATCGCGCTGTCCGTCAGTCACCACAAAGACGTCGTTGCTGATGCGACCTCTGGTCATGGGCACATAGATGCCACGAGAGTCCGAGGGGCTGTCGAGGTAGAGAATGGAGCGGCCGACCGTTCGACCCTGGGCGGCGTGACTTGTTTGGGCGTATCCCAGTTCGACGAACTCCTTCACATAGTCGACGGGTAGTCGAATCGCTCCAGATTCTCCCTCTACCGTCAGGTCACCATCGCGATGAACAGTCGAGATGGTCCACCGGTCTCGGTTGCGAACAGGCAAGCCTTGATTGGTAGTGAGCTGGCGCTCATTGCGCCTGGTCACAACCTCATCTCCAACTCGCAAGAAGCCCGAGTCCAACTTAATCATCCGGCCGGTACTAGCAATCTCACCAGCCTCGACCCGCATCTGTTGCGCCAACCGGTTCAGCTCGGCCACGGTTTCCTGGGCAGGGGCGCTCAGGCTCACGCTCTCTCCTCGGCGGCGAGTCTCCCACCACGCTTCAAGCGCTTCTGTTTGCATTCGAGTGGCGGTTCCTCCGTGCAGATGGCCTTTCGTGTCGTACAGCTCGGCTACCGATGATTCTCCTCGGCGAAGCCTCAGCGATGCCATGCGTTCCCATTCCTCCTCGAAGCGGTGGACTCGGTCCAGCTCGATTGCTCCGTGGGTTTCGATGAGGTATTCGAACATGCCGCCGCGGCCAACGGCTGAGAATTGCATGGGGTCACCGACCAAGGCGATTCGCCACTTTCGTTCATTGGCCAGTTTGGCGAACTGGTCCAGCTTGTTGGTGGCCAGCATTCCCGCCTCATCAACAATGACGGTCGCCCCAGGTGGCAGGTCATAGCGGTGGTCGGGTGGGCGTTCCAGATTGTGTTCGGCCAGCAACTTGTCGATCGTGTCGGCTTCGACTTGTGTCTCCTTGGCCAGCACCTTGGCCGCAGCCGCTGACGGGGCGACACCAAACACGGTGCGGCCATCGGCCTTGAGTTGAGCTACCGCTGGAGCCAGCGCCGTCGTCTTGCCTGTCCCTGCGGGTCCGACAACGAGAACCAGATTGGCGTCTCCGGCCACGGCTGCAGCAGTCTCGGCTTGTGGGCCGGTGAGTTGGCAGGATGCCCGCTCGACTGCTTTCAGCTCGGGGATCGATTTACGACTCCTTCGCTGTTCTGCCCAGTCCAAGATTCGCAGCTCTTGATCCAGAATCGCCTGGGTGGTGATTGCCCGGCCAATGATGGACTCGGTGACCGGGCGGCCATCCTTCCGTAGCCGGACACCGTCCTTGAAGGGGCGTGATATGTCGACACAGTGATTCTCGATCGTCCACGTTGTTGCGTGCTCCAAGATGTTCCCTATCTGGGTGGAATCGAAGACGGTGTTGGTTGGTAGGGCTGCTGCGATCTCACGGCTCAGCTCGGCCGGACGCCAGCTAGATTGTTTCTCCGACAGAGTCTTGATGGCTGCGTGACATGCCGCACCGAGTATCGAATCGTCCAGCTGTTTGGGAGTTACCCGGTTAGCTGCATTGCCAACGATTTGTTCGGGAGGAAACCCGAGTTCCCGAACCTGGTTGTCCCATCTTGCGTGCAGGATGTTGGCGTCGACTTCCTTGGATTTGGCTGGTCGACTGTCGGAAACGGCTTCACGCTCCAGGGTCCATCGTTCCCGAGGTGTTGGCTCACGATCCATGTTGTCGACGAATCGGTCGATCTTCTCGTCGGTTCTGCGCTGTAGCCCAGCGGTGCGGGTTGAGAACTCCTCCAATACTTCATCGGCAATGTCGTCGATCTCGGCAATGCCATTGACGACGGGTTGCCATCTCACTTTGAGCTGATTGCTCAGCTCCGAGCGGAGGGTTGCGTGGTAGATGGCGGACAGGGTTCTTTGATCCAGCTTCAACGAGCGGGCATCCAAGGCGAGCCAGCGTTCATCATCGGAGCGGACACGATTGGCGACCACCACATGGGTGTGAAGCTGAGGATCAAGCGCCCGCGAAGTGTGCTGGCGAAAGGTCGCGGCGGCAATCCCTTCGGCATCGAGCACTGCGACCTTGCCGTTGATTCGGTAGCGGGTGTGCGCATGATCCTCGACCCAACCGAACATGGCCTTGACCGCGGTGTCATGGGCGGCAAGGACACGTTGGCGGGTCTGATCGTCACCAATGGCGAACAGGGTGGAGACCGACTTTGGAGCCGACGCGGTGACATCGAATCCACGGACCGAGGTCTCTCCGTAGGATCGGCCGAGCGACGATTCTTGCCGTAGGCGTGGGTGCATACCGGCCATGAGTCGGAGGAACTGGCGGTCAACTACTTCGCCTTCGATGCCGAGAAGTTCGGCCCCCATGCCGTGCCAATGGCCTTGGGGTTCGCCCGAGTCGAGGTAGTAGTTGGGTAGGGCTTCGACGTAGTAGGCGCCAGCGTCTGGGCCTTTGAGAGTGGTGACTCGAGCCGTCATCAGGACGCACCGCCAACAGCTGTGCACTCGTCTGTCTTCATTAGTGGTAGTGGTCGTGAAGTCGGTTGCGTTGGCATTGCTGGGTCTCCTAAGCGCTAAGTGGCAGGATGAGCTGATCGCTCGATACGGGTTCCATCGCGTTATGCCCCTACGCGTTGTGCAAGTGAATCAGCACATTACTCTCATGTATGTGTGGAGTCAATGAGACAATGCTCTGATTCATGTATGGTTGTTCTATGCCTCGACGTTCAACCACTTCACCAACTCCAGGACTACCTGACGAGATCGATCTCAATCAGGTCGTCTCCTACAACCTGAAAGCCGCCCGAGAACTTCGGAATTTGACCCAAGCAGATCTAGCTGACCGACTCGAACCGCTCCTGGGTTCCCGGCCGACCCAGGCGACCATCTCTGCGTTGGAGAGGGCTTGGGGAAGTGATCGCCGACGTGAATTCGATGCGCAACAGCTGGTCGTCTACGCCACGGCTCTGGACGTACCAATTGCCTGGTTCTTCCTTCCCCCTCCCGGTGATTTCCGCGAGATCAAGGGTGTGGGTCGACCGCTCAATGATTTGTACATCTTGTTGCTCGGTCGAGACGACCAGTTGGAGTTCATGTACGACCGTCTGAGTCAGATAGGGATCCAGGATCCCACCCCGGCCGATGTGACAGTCGAGAAGATTCTCGGGTTCGACAGCCTTGAGACCCGATGGAGCTATCGGGAGCGACGGAAGAAGCTTCTTCGGGCAGTACTCAACCGACACGCTGACAAACTTGATGACGCTGTCGAAGACATCGGGGAATTCTTTGATCACCTCAGACAGGTCGGCATGCAAGGGTTTATTGCCGAGAAGACCGGAGACGCCGACTTCGCCAAGAAGTACGGATTCTTCGAAGGCGAGGACTGATCATGCGGATGCACGATGGCGACTACCGCTCACCGAAAAAATCCCCCTCGGCGCGTCCGAACCCATCATGAAGTCAGCCGTGCATGATCTGGAGGTCGTCTATGATCT
>JAJRQY010000173.1 GCA_024280015.1 Actinomycetes bacterium | reverse complement strand
CATTGGGCGGTGACCTTGCCTCACTTCAAGAGTTGCTCACGACCGACCTTGCCGGGGCATTCACAGGCGGGCTCCACCTACTTCCCCCGTTCCCTTCTTCTGGGGACCGTGGGTTTGCGCCGATTGTTTATGATCAGATCGATCCCCGGTTCGGCGATTGGGAGGACATCCTCAGCCTGAGCAAGGTCGGTCCCCTGGTTCTCGACGTCATGGTGAACCATATTTCTCGTCAGTCTGAGGCCTTCATCGACTTCGAGAAGAAGGGTCGGGCCTCGGTGTGGGCAGACCTCTTCATCACCTTGGACAAGCTCTGGCCAGAAGGCAAGCCAGGTCCAGGCGATCTGGACCATGTTGCCCTGCGCAAGCCCGACAACCCTTTCTCGGTGATAACCATCGCCGACTGCACTGGCTCCGAGCACCCAGCACCATGCCAACCGACCGAGACAATCTGGACCACCTTTGGCTTTACCGGTGGACCTGTAACCGAGCAGATTGACCTCGACGTGAACTCCCCTCTCGCATTGGAGCTTTTCTACCAATGGTTCGCAGGGCTCGCATGCAGAGGGGCAACCACACTGCGTCTCGACGCGGTCGGCTATCTCACCAAGAAGCCGGGAACACGATGCTTCATGAATCAGCCAGAGATCTGGGACCATCTCCGCGTTCTCTCCGAGATCGGCCAACGCCACGGACTCATGGTTCTCCCCGAGGTCCACGATGGGCGAGATACCCATCTTGAACTGACGCGCCGGGGGTACCTCAGCTACGACTTCGCTCTACCAGGTCTCGTCCTTGATGCCTTCCTGACCCAGTCCAGCAGCAGACTGGTAGAGCACCTGTCGATCTCGCCACAAAATCAGGTGACCATGCTGGACTGCCACGACGGAGTCGGTATCAATCCTGACCTGCGTGGGCTACTGAACCAGGATGAGGCCGAGCATCTCGTTTCCTCTTGCATTGATCGAGGGGCCAACCTAACGCTGGTGCACCACGACAATACCGAGCCTTCCTCCACCCATCAGATCAACATAACCCTTGCCGATGCCATTGGTTCTGACCAAGGGCTCGTGTTAGCCAGGGCCATCCAGTTGTTCGCACCGGGACTCCCCCAGATCTACTACGTTGGCCTACTCGCTGGCGGCAATGACTATGAGGCAGTGCAAGACACGGGTGAACGCCGGGCCATCAATCGCCAAAATTTCGATCTGGTCGAAGCTCGGGAACGATTGAAACTCCCGGTCGTTCAACAACAGCTGGACCTCATCAGGTTCCGCTCCATCCATCCGGCATTCGATGGCCGTATGACTGAGGCGACCCAGCCAACGCCTAGTGCGCTGCAGCTTCGTTGGCAAGCAGGAGAGCATTGGGCCCAGCTCAGAATTGACCTAGAAACACAACAGGGATCGGTTGAAGCCTCGGAGACTCCAACCATAGATCTGATCTAGATCAGCGGGCACACTTCTCGCGAATAGACGCAATATTGCTCGCAAGGCCATCCTCATCTGACTGGTCAGATTCATCCAGCTTCTCAAAGTCGGAAAGCTCGAAGTCGCCGTTGGTGACAATGGCGACACATTCCGCTTCTTGAGCTGAGTAGCCATTGTCCTGAAGCCAGGCCTCCACCTCTACCTGGGTGGCTTCAAGATCTGGCTCCCCACCACAACCGGCGAGAATCACCGCTCCAACAAGAACAGATCCGACGAGCTTGGCAACAAGAGACTTCTTCATAGCCATAGTGTCGGCCGGGAGCCACCAATGTTGACCGGGTGGCTTTACTCGCGTTGTCGAAGGACCTCCAGCGCTTCATCGGCATGAGTGTCCATGCTGGTCTCGGAATTGATGACAGCCAGCACAGTACGATTGGCGTCGATCACAAAGGTTGAGCGCTTCGTTGGCAGGAACCCCATCCGCTTCACCCCGAACTGCTCGAGGATCTTCTTTTTGGGGTCGCTGAGAAGGGGAAAACCTAAATCGTTGTCTTGGGCGAATTCGCGTTGCCGATCAACCTGATCAGCGCTCATTCCCACGATCCTTGCTCCTAGCTCATTGAACTCGGACTGCAAGTCACGGAAATGCTTGGATTCAAGCGTTCAACCGGGAGTTTTCGCCTTGATGTAAAAGTACAAGACCAGTGGTCCAGTGGCGACGAGGTCCACAAGGGTGACCTCTTCGCCATTTTGGTCCAGGGCAGAAAAATCCTGGACAACATCGCCAACTTTCATGGAAGCTCCCCCTATTGCGTTCCTGCACTCTAAAGTAACTCGGCGTGCCTTTTCCAATGGGCTCGCAATCGGGCCCGTAGCTCAGCTGGTTAGAGCACGGGACTCATAATCCTTTGGTCGTGGGTTCGAGCCCCACCGGGCCCACGCCGTTCACTTCGTTCACTAACCGAGTTTCTCTCAACCCGTCGGCCTAGCGGCCTTTGAGGTTACTCACTGATTCCGATCTGTTTGAGGAGTCTTCGGTCAACGAGGTACCGAGTGCCTCGGATCTCCAGACCTGGTCGAAACGTTCCTCCCGGAATCAGGTGAACGTCGGCTTCATCCACCGACTCGACTGCTCTTGTGGCCTTACCTGATAGTCCCTGGCACTCGAACAAGACCAGCTCGTCAATCGTTCGCACCAGGGCATAGCGGCGCATGGTCAAGTACGGGACAGAGGCCGGCAGCATTATCACCGGGAACGTAAGGAGCGACATGGTGTCGCGTGAAATATCGAGCCGATCACCGAGCAGATAGAAGGCTCCAAACCAGATAACAAACAGCAGGAAGTCCAGAACCCAGCGTCGAATGGTCAACGGAACGGGAGGAGCCATCGTCTTACCCGGCCCCAGCAGCTCATTGACCGACCGGTTTAGACGTACCTTGCCACTCAAGTCGACCACCTTCTTGACCCTACCATGCAAGTAATCCCTGGCCCGAGCAGGCTGAGAGCCTCGCCATGGGTCCCGCAGTAGTCAAACCAACCTGACGCCTGTGCCTCTCAACAAACCAGCCAACCATCCGACAGGACTCGAATACCAGCAGTATTCACAATTCACAGCGATGAGATGTCCAAGGTCTGGAACATGGCAGAACCAGCTTCATACACAGCGTGGAACGGCGAGACCTACCAGGGTGCTCCGCCCGAGGGGTGGCATCTTGGTTCTGATGGTCGTTGGTGGAGTCCGCAAGCTGGACCAGACCCGACACCCAAGAAACGAAACCCAGTCCTGGCAGCCATCGCGATCATCTTTGGTCTGGGGCTCATCGCCATTGTCATCGCTGCCAGGAAGGACATCGCAGCGTCAGACGAGAATGCCGTGGTCAGATTTGATGACGAAGAAATAATCGATTCGTATCGGATGGATGTGGCAGCCATCTGGGAACCTTTCACGAACGTGTCTGACGAAACCATTGCTACGAACGCACGAAACTTTTGTTTGGTCGCTGAGAAAAGCGACGACCAACAAGAGTTCACCACCGTCCTCTCCAAGGTATGGGAAGACTTAGAACAAGACACCCAAGAAGCGTTGGGTGGGGATACCGAGATCTACCTCCGGCTCTCTTCCAGTGCTCTGCAGTACTTTTGCCCAGAGACCCAGCAAGAGTTGCAACAGGCGGATTAGGGCAACCGGACCGACTCCGGTTGCATCGTCGGTCATTCCGTGGGAGCCTTGTTGAGTCGGACGAGATGAGGTAGCGGCTCATGAGTGATCTGTTTCCTGGTTGGTACCCAGATCCAGAAGTAGAGGATCAAGATCGTTGGTGGAACGGTATTGGATGGGTTGACCGCGTCATGCCAAAGGGCCGCACCGAAGTACAGATCAGCCCGCTTTCCCAACACCAGCCAGCGCCCAACATTAGCCCTGCTAGCAGTGCGGACGAAATACAGCCACACGAAACACAGCCACACGAAACAGGCTCTGTGGAACAGATGGATAGCGACACGACAGAAACCGCAGAAACCGACCAAGTTGTCGTTGACCTGAGGTCAGACGAACGTGCTATTGACCCGAAGAACCAACCGGACCAACCACCCACCGATGACTCCAGTGCCGATGACTCCAGTGCCGATGATAGATCTGCCCGGTCTCGCCGAGATCTCCCAACCGTGCCGGTGGTAGACACCTATATTGCTTGGGATGGCCTGGCCTATGAAGGTCGTCCTCCCGAGGGCTGGCACCTCGCCTCAGATGAGCGGTGGTGGGCCCCAGATACCGGCCCAGATGCCAGTCCGGGTACCGACTCAAGCACCGAGGTTGCTTCGACCGCAACAATCGATCCTGCGGCGACGATCATCGCGCCGCCCAAGGCAAAGACCGACTCTGGTGCGTCATCATTCTCGCTGCCTGCAACCTCGTACAACCGGTTGGAGAAACTTCCAGCGGCACAAGGCACGAGCAAGGTTGACTCCAAGAAGTCTTCGTGGTGGAAGCGTCGCAAGAACTAGCGACAAGCCAGTCAGTCAAAGCTAGCCCCAGGTGCTGCTACCACGGTGTCCGCGGCTTCGACAGGAACGGCACTTGCTGCGAAGATAGCTGTCATGGACCACGCGGAATCCGACAGTTCACCCCCTAGCAAGGCCACGACTTCTCCCGGAACAGCTAGAGGTCCACTCGATGGTGTGCGGGTGATCGATCTGACCACCGTCGTCATGGGACCAATGGCTTGCCGCATACTTGGCGATCTCGGGGCAGATGTCATCAAGGTCGAGACAGCCGGCGGCGATTTCATGCGCCATTTCGAGCCGAAACGGTCCGTGGGCATGAGCGCCTTCACTCTCAACATCAATCGCAATAAGCGCAGCATGGTCCTCGACCTCAAATCAGAGGCGGGTCATCGGGCGATGCTGGACCTTGTTGCCACCGCAGATGTAGTCGTCACCAATATGCGAACCGCAGCACTGGACCGTCTTGGCATCGGCTACGAACACCTCCGATCCATCAAACATGACCTGATCTACTGCAGCGCCGTCGGCTTCGGTTCTGATGGGCCCTACGCGGGACAAGCCGCCTATGACGATGTCATCCAGGCCGTCTCGGGGCTGGCCAGCATGGCGGCCTGGGTCGGTGATGAGCCTGCCTTCACCCCCAGCATTCTCGCTGACAAAGTCTCGGCCCTTCACATTTCCTATGCCGTGAACGCAGCCCTTTACTGCCGGGCAACCACCGGGAAAGGGGACCATATTGAGATCCCAATGGCCGAGCTCATGGCCGCATTCAACCTGACCGAGCATCTCAACGGTCACACTCTCGAACCCAAACAAGAACCGTTCAGTTATCCCCGCCTTCGAACCAAGCACCGCAAGCCCCGTCGCTCGGCCGACGGCTGGATCTGCCTCATGCCCTATTCCGATCAGAACTGGCAAGACTTCTTCCAGCTAGCCGGCCGAGACGATCTCGCCGCTGATCCTCGGTTCGCCACCATCAACGATCGCATTGTCCACGTCGACGCCCTCTATGGAAGCCTTGACGCCATCACCGAGCAACGAACGACCGCAGAATGGCTGGAGATCTGTGACCAGTACTCAATTCCAGCCGCCCCAGTGAACGAGCTAGAGCACATTGCCGAGGACCCACACTTCAACGCCGTTGGTCTTCTCACCATCGCTGAGCACCCTTCTGAGGGCTCCTACCGCGTGATCAAGGACGCGGTGGACTTCCGGTCCGGAAATGGTGGGCTGCAGCGCCACGCCCCCAGAATCGGCCAGCACACAGCGGAGATCCTGGAAGAGCTTGGATACGACAAAGGGGCCATCGAGCGCATCATTGACGCTTGATTGACCCCTTGTCTTCTCGCTCCGGGGGTGGGGCTCGAACCCACGACCTATTGATTAACAGTCAACCGCTCTGCCAGCTGAGCTACCCCGGATCAGGTCAGATGAATATAGCAAAGGAACGACCCAAAGGACGAACCATTTCCAGATTGATGGCTCTGCAGCCCCAAGGAACCCAGCCACCCGAAACCACGGCCTCGGGTTAGTCGCTTGGATTATTGGAGCTAGTCCAAGTAGTCGCGGAGGCGATCGCTCCGAAGCGGGTGACGAAGCTTGGCCAACGTCTTGGATTCGATTTGGCGAATCCGCTCCCGGGTCACCCCGAAAGCTCGACCGACCTCTTCCAACGTGCGTGGCCGACCATCATCCAGGCCAAAGCGGAGCCGCACGACTTCGGCCTCACGATCTGAAAGCTCCCCCAAGACATCTTGCACCGTTTGGGCCAGGAGTTTGCGGGCAGCCAGATCCAAGGGCGCTGCACCCTTGTCGGGAATGAAGTCAGCCATCGACGTGTCGTCTTCATCGCCGATTGGCGTGTCGAGCGACAATGGATCTTGTTGGGAGATACGAAGAATCTCCGTAACCCGCTCTTCGGTGAGATCAACTTCTTCGGCGATCTCAGCCATCGTTGGCTCTCGCTCCAGTTTCTGCAACATCGACCGTTGGGTACGGACGACCTTGTTGATGGCCTCAACCATATGAACGGGCACTCGAATGGTACGAGACTGGTCAGCGATCGCCCGAGTGATTGCTTGGCGAATCCACCAAGTGGCATAGGTGGAGAACTTGAACCCCTTCGAGTGATCGAACTTTTCGACCGCTCGCATCAGGCCCAGATTGCCTTCCTGGATGAGGTCCAGCATTGGCACACTGCGTCCGACGTAGCGCTTGGCGATGGAGACGACCAGGCGTAGGTTGGCCGAGGTTAAGTCGCTGCGAGCTCGATCGCCCTCGCTGATTGTTCGCCGCAGTTGCCGCTGCTCCATCCGGTCAAGCTTGCCCCACGTGCCGTTAGTCAGGTGCTCGGCAACAACGGAGGTGGCGCCAGCCCCGGCCTCGATCCGCTTGGCCAACCAGACTTCTTCCTCGGCAGCGAGCAGCGGAACCTTGCCGATCTCTTTGAGATACATGCGAACGGGATCAGCTGAGGTACTGGCCTGAGCCATTGCCGCCGCAGCAACCCGAGTAGCATCAAAAGTGCGGTGTCGGCGATACCCGGCCGTGCCAGCAGACGTGCCGTTCTCAGAGTCATCCTCGGAGGAGACGCTGGTCGAGTCAGTCGTTGAGTCGGCGCGGTCGGAGAATCCATGACTGGCGTAGTCATCGCTGCTGACGCGAGACACTGCGTCGGCTGAATCATCAAAGAGGATCTCGTTTTCGGCGAGAAAGGCCCGAACCTCGGCAAGAATTTCGTCCGTCACCTCAACCCGAGTCATCACATCGGAGACATCGACTGCGGTGAGGGGCCGACCAACTCGGGCGCGCAACTGCAAACGATCTCGATGCTCCTCAGTAAACAAGGAGCCAGAAGCGACACTGTTGCGGTTGCTCAAGCGGGGTCTCCAGGCGGATTAGACAACCAACCTAGCAACCCTGCGACCGCGGGTCCCCTTCGGGCCGGATCTTGCAGCTCATCCAACTGATTCTTGAACCAGGCATTGTCCGAACTCAAGGCAGAAATATCGGCTGGAGTCCGAGCGCTCCTGGCCGCCAGCTGGTGATCCTCAATCCGGCGCTGCAGGTAATGAGACCAAAGAAGACCGGCCACATCTTCGGGCTCAGCCGTCGATTCCTCCACCGACAAACGTTGAATCGTGGAGGCAACTTCAGGAATGCTGGCGGCAATAGCATCATGCAGGGACTCAAATTGTGCCAACTGGTCATAGACCATGGCATAGAGCTCATCAGCAAAGAGCTCTGGTAGAACCAGAGGCCTCATCTCCTGGGGTTGTTGCATGAGCAGTCGCAAGCCCTCAGTCTCGGACGACTCACGGTGATTGTGACGTTGCACCGGCCGACCAGCGTCTGGACGTTCAGCGGGCCTAGCCCGAGGACCCTTAGCCAGAAGTTGACGAACCAGGTCGGGCTCGATCCGACATCGACCGGCAATCTCCATGGCGTACTGGTCCTTGACCAGCTCGTCTGGGTGCTCGGCCACCATCTCCAGGGCGGCCTCTGCTGTGCGGGCCCGGCCTTCTACGGTCGACATGTCGCCGGCATTGAGCGCCCGCTCGACCCGGAATCCCAGGAAGGGCTTAGCGTTAGCCACCGCTTCGGCCAGCCTGGCTGGATCAGATCGAGCAAGGTCACCAGGGTCAATCCCATCGGGAAGATCGGCTACGGCGACATCAAGGTTGTGTTTCTTTTCCCACTCATAGAACTTGGCCGCGGCATTTTGGCCAGCAGCATCCGCATCAAAGGAGAGAACGACTCGGCGAGCGAACCGGCTGAGCATCTTGACGTGTTCTTCGGTTAAGGCCGTTCCACACGTGGCAACCGCTCGTCGCACCCCGGCCTGGCCGTAACCAATAACGTCGGTGTAACCCTCACAAACAATGACCTCATCGGCGGCGACGATGTCGGTCTTCGCCCAGTTCAAGCCATACAACACTCGACTCTTGTGGTAAACGCCAGAGTCGGCCGAGTTGCGGTACTTCGCCGGATCATCCGAACCAGGAAGGATCCGCCCGCCAAACCCCATTGGTCGATCTTGGGCGTCAAAGATTGGGAACAAAACCCGGCCACGGAAGAAGTCGTATTGGCCGCCCCTTTTGTTCAGGTTGCCGAGCCCACTATCCACCCAATCCTTGTTGGGGATCCGCAACGCCTTCGATAGCTGATCCCAAGAATCTGGCGCCCAACCAATCTGATACTCCCGAACAATGTCGCCGTCATAGCCGCGTTGGCGTAAGTAGCTCCGGGCAGCGGCAGCGTCCTTGCCAGTCAATAGCCGCTGGTGATACCACTCAACGGCTTTGCCCAAGGTGTCGTGGAGCCTCGCCTTTCGTTTCCGGTCCTCACCTTCATTCTTGTCGGTGTAGCGCAGCGTGATGTCAGACTTGGCCGCCAACCACTCGACAGCACCGACAAAGTCCAACTGCTCTTGCTCCCGCACGAAGGTGATGGCATCACCTTTGGCTTGGCAACCAAAACAGTAATACAAGCCTTGCTCAGCATTCACCGAGAACGAGGGTGATTTCTCCGTGTGAAAAGGACAAAGACCGGTGAAACGACGACCGACCCGACGCAACTGGGTGTAGTTGGAGATCACCTGAACAATGTCGGTGCTCTCCCGCAGACGCACAATGTCCTCATCAACAATCCCCACCCTCGAAACCTACCGCTAGCGACCTCAATTGGTTGCGTTGCTGGTCCTGACAATTGTGTGTGCGGCCACAAGCCGAGCAATCGGAACCCGATAGGGAGAGCAAGACACGTAGTCCAGGCCGAGCTTCCAGAAGAACTCAATCGATGCTGGGTCCCCGGCATGCTCTCCACAGACGCCGAGCTTGATGTCTGGGCTGACCGACCGAGCATCCTTCACCGCCGAAGCAACCAGCCGTCCTACGCCATCGAGATCCAGAGTCTCAAATGGGTTCGCCGGTAGCAGCGACCGCTCCAGATACTCCCCCATGATTCGTGTCTCGACATCGTCGCGGCTGAACCCGAAGGTCATCTGGGTGAGGTCATTGGTCCCAAAGCTGAAGAAGTCGGCTCCTCCTGCAATCTCTGATGCACAGAGTGCTGCTCGCGGAGTTTCGATCATGGAGCCGATTTTCACCAGAAGCGGCTCATCTGCGTAGCTGTCCATGTGATCCAGTTCTTCTTCAATCCAGCCACGGACCAGATCCAGCTCTGACCGGCTCACAATGAGCGGGATCATGATCTCGACTAGCGGCAGGCCGCCCTTGGCTCGGTGTTGTTGAGCCGCTTCGATCAGCGCCCGTACCTGCATGCGGAACAACTGTGGCCGCAGAATGCCAAGGCGAACGCCCCGGGTTCCCAACATGGGATTCTGTTCATGCCACCTTTGCGCCGCCGCCAGTAAAGCTTCATCGGCTTCGGTGAGTCCGGCCTTGGCTTGCTTCAACAGGAGTTCCGTCGTGCTCGGCAAGAACTCATGCAGTGGCGGGTCCAGCAGCCGGACCGTTACTGGTAGGCCGTCCATGACCCGCAATAGCCCCAGGAAATCGTCCTGCTGAACGGTGGCGAGCTGCTCAAGCGCCAGCGACTCCTCCTCCGTGCTTGTGGCCAAGATGACTGCTTGGATCAGGCTGAGGCGCTCCCCCAAGAATTGATGCTCAGTCCGACACAGACCAATACCCTTCGCCCCGAACTTGCGAGCCAGCGTGGCATCAAGGACCGTGTCGGCGTTGGCACGAACAACGAGCTGATCTCCACCGATGTCATCAGCCCAGCCCAAGATCTTTTCCATGTCGGACAAGCTGTCCCCCTCAGAGGTTTCATCAGACGTTCGAACCGAGCCAGCAAAGACAAGACCGCTGTCGCCGTCGATGCTGATGATCTGACCTTCAAGAATCCGGACCAGGCCATCTTCCCGAATGGCTTCCATCCAGCCATCACCGAGACGCAACGATGCTGCCCCGCAGACCGCCGGTGTACCTGAACCCCGAGCCACGATGGCTGCGTGACTGCTGAGCCCACCCTTTGTGGTCAGAATCCCTTCTGCAATCGTCATTGCCGGCACATCCTGCGGTGACGTCTCCTGCTGGACGAGGATGACGTCCTCACCGAGGTCATAGGCGTCCAACGCTGCACCGGCAGAGAAATAGGCCGCTCCGACAGCAGCTCCCGGTGAGGCACCGAGACCGCTGGCAAGAATCTGCTGCTGACTCAGGTCTGTTTCATTGAATTGGGGATACAGAACCTGTTCAAGATGCTTCGCGTGAACGAGCAGTACGGCTTCTTGGTGGCTGAGCGCTATTTGAGGATGTTGGGTCAGATCAATGGCGATTCGCAGCGCTGCTTTTCCTGCACGATCTGCTAGCTGCCTGTCAGCGGAGACGACCTTGCCGTCTTGAATCGAGTAGTTCACGCAGACCATGTCGCGAGCAGCCAGTTCGGCTTTGTCGATCCGTTTCTGAAGCTCTGCGACCAGGTCAAGAGGAAGACCAGTCAGACTAGCAAGGTCGTTCCAACTGGCCTGAGTACTGGGAACGGCGGAGTCGGTGAAGCGCCCGCAAAGGCCACGCTTGCCCGTCGCTGGGTGGTGGCTGTAGGCCACCACGGTTCCGGTTAGTTTCTCTTCGATTCCCGATGCCATCTCTGGCACAGTAATCGGGTCAGGGTAGGAGGCGCTCGCTCAGCCAGCTCCGAACATCGGCCAGTGGGATTCGTACTTGCTCCATTGAATCACGTTCACGAATTGTCACGGCCTGGTCCTCCAGGGTGTCAAAATCGTAGGTCACGCAGAAAGGTGTGCCAATCTCGTCCTGCCTCCGGTAGCGCTTACCAATGGCCTGGGTCTGGTCATAGT
>JAJRQY010000172.1 GCA_024280015.1 Actinomycetes bacterium | reverse complement strand
CAGACGAATCCTTGATTCCGTCGTACTGGCGGTGGCTTCTGCAGCCATTGTTGCTTTCGGAGCTGATCTAGAAGTTGGAAGAGGCTGGCTAGTAAGTAGCACCCTTCTTGTCGCCGTTGGCCTGGTGCTTGAACGAGAACTGGTTCGTCGCCGCTACGAGCAGATGCGGGCTGAGGGCAAGCGTCGTCGCCGCGTCCTGATGATTGGTGAGAACGACGAGAGTCGAATACTGATCCGAATGTTCGAAGAGGAGCCGCAACTCGGCTACGACGTTGTCGGTTCGGTCAATCCAGCCGATGTCGAAAACCCCAATGAACTCACCACTCGAGTTCTGCAGGCAGCTCGAAGTAGCGAAGCATTGGGTGTTGTTGTCGCCGCCAGCGGAATCACGACCGCCGCCAGCAATCGATTGATTCGCGATCTTGTAGACGCTGGCATCCATGTCGAGCTGAGCTCGACTCTGGTTGACATCGACCCAGGTCGGCTGACGGTTCGACCCCTTGGCCGTTTTCCTGTTGTCTATGTTGAGCCGGTCCAACGAAACGGCTGGCGGGCGGTAGCAAAGCGAGCCTTCGACGTGATCCTGGCCGGTGGAGCCATTGTTGTGTTCGCCCCACTGCTTGCCTGCATTGCCGTTTGGATTCGACGTGGTTCTGAAGGGCCAGTCGTGTTCCGCCAGTCACGCGTTGGGCAAGATGGTGTCCCCTTTGATGTGTTCAAGTTCCGCACGATGGTGGTGAACGCCGAAGAGATTCTTGCTGACCTTGGTGAGCAGAATGAAGGTTCGGGGCCATTGTTTAAGATGAAGGACGACCCGCGAATCACCAAAGCTGGCGCCTTCTTGCGTAAGACCTCTTTGGATGAGCTTCCCCAGTTCTTCAATGTCATGAAGGGGGAGATGAGCCTGGTCGGACCACGCCCTGCCTTGTCCTCAGAAATGGTCGAGTGGGGCCAAGACCTCTACGGCCGACTGCGAGTCAAGCCGGGGATCACCGGCATGTGGCAGGTTTCTGGTCGCAGCGAAACAACGTTCGAAGAATATACGCGGCTCGATCTGTACTATGTCGATAATTGGTCACTCCTGGTCGACCTGTCGATCTTGGCCAGGACGATTCCGGCCGTACTGAAGAGCGACGGCGCGTACTAGAACGGTCACGCCCCTGGCCTAGTCGCCTCGCTGGGCCGTCTGACCCAAAGGGCAAGAGTGCCCGTCACGCAGAGTGATCAACAGGCTGCCTGGCCCATGCATTCCAAATGGCTGACCTGGGACAGTTGAGGTATGAACCTCAAAAGACTTGCCCTTGTGCCTGGCCTTCTGATGTCTCTGTTGGTTGCGGCCCCGACTCCAGTGTCAGCGGCTCCAAACCCAGTGGCACCAGCCCCAGTCGCGTCCGCCGTTGCCCAAGAGTTTCGCTCGGCGTGTCCGGAGATGACCGACTCGATCTACCGACTCTATGTAGCATTCTTTCAACGGGAACCGGAGCAGGGTGGCTGGGAGTACTGGATGACTACCTACGGTCAAACTGACGCCAATCTGGAAACCATCTCGACTGCGTTTGTCGACTCTCAGGAGTTTCGTAATAGGTATGGCTCCTTGAACAATCAGGAGTTTGTCGAACTCGTCTATGCCAATGTCATGAATCGAATCCCTGATGACGCTGGCTTGGCTCATTGGCGCAATGCCTTGGACAACGGACTCGATCGCGGCGAACTCATGATTGCCTTCAGCGAATCCGCAGAGTTCGTGAACTTGACCCGGACAATGGCTCCATTGGCCGGTTACCTCCAGTGGTACAAGACTGGTGTCAGATTCTTCTGTGGCGTCGGCAACGTCAACCTTCTCGTCGAAGGGGATTACGCCGATGTCCACGTTTGGAATGGCTCGGAGAACGAGCACCAGGCCTCGGTCGCAATCAGTACGCCCGCGGGCGAGCTTGACCGCTCCGATTTCAGTCTTCCGGTTGGCTACTACAACTTCATTTGGAACATGCCTCTGGCCGACAATAACGTTTCATCGATCCAGATCGCGGTGGACAATAGCAATCTGACCTTCTGGACGGTTGTCTACTATCCACATCCTCACGCCGAAGATCGCAACCCATACTCGGGCTGATCAGGGTGAATGCTTAGGCGGCATTCGAAGTTCTGGACGAAATCGGCTTCAGCTGGTTCATGGTCCATTCATGGTGACTGGCGTGAAGGTGGTCGGGAAGCCGCATGACCTGGTGCATGCTGAGCGGCGACAGCTTGGGTCGGACCAGCAGTTGAGAGCCTTTGCGTTGGGTGGTCCCAAATCGACAGCAGCGGTCCAGGGCACGCCAGAAGGGCCCGTTCTTGCCTCCTCGCATACCGATGCCGAGCCCCAGGGCCCAGTCGGCGCACTCCAGGGTGAAGCCGTCCGGCGTCTCTTCCAGGGCCATGGCAAGCCGGCGCAGGAGCAAGGTGGCCGACGGCCCGAGAATTGGGAGCCAGTAGCGTTCAACGTAGAGCGATCGAGGATCGTGCCCAAGGGCATCCAGAAGAGGATCTTCCCACGTATGAATAGTGAGTTGATTCTCCGGGAAGTTCGACAGAGGAGTGATGGTTGTTGATCCGGGGATTGTGGTGATCTCGTCACTTTGTTTTGAGGGCCCGTGCTCGTGACTTGCTTGGCCAGAAGCTCGCGTTGAGGGCGAGTTTAGTGCGGCCGTTGCTTCAGCTGTGTTGTACATGATGATCCGTTCATTGATGTTGGTGAAAGACGGTTAAGGGAAGTGAACGTAAATAAGCGTAAACTAAATTGACTTGAAGTGCAAGGCGAGTCCTTGGAGGTGAGCGCTGTCGGTGATGCTGGTGTTGATCCTTGGTCTACGATCGCCAGCATGGTGGATGACGTGAACGGGGACGTGAACAGGATGGAGAGTGACGCAAGTGTTTCTCCACCGCTTGAGCATGCACGCATCCTGGTTGAGCGCTCAACGAAGATTCTTGTTTTGACCGGAGCAGGTATTTCTACCGATTCGCGAATTCCTGACTTTCGCGGCCCGGACGGGGTGTGGACCAAGAACCCCAAGGCCGAGAAGATGTCCAACATCCAGCACTATGTTGCTGACCCTGAGGTGCGTCGACTGGCATGGCGGAATCGGCTGGACTCACCGGTCTGGGCCGCTGAGCCCAACCGCGGCCATGAGGCACTACTCCAGCTTGAGAAACAAGAGAAACTTCTTCTCCTCATCACCCAGAACATTGATGGCCTCCATCATGCTGCTGGGTCAAACCCCGACAAGATCATCGAGATTCATGGCACGGCTCGAGAAGTGCAATGCCTCGGATGTGACTACCGGGCACCCATGCAGCAGGTCTTGGATCGTGTGCGGATGGGTGAGGGCGATCCGGCCTGCCAGTCTTGTGGGGGAATCCTCAAATCGGCAACCGTGAGCTTCGGCCAGAGTCTCAGCGTCAGTGACTTGCAGCGCAGTGAAGATGCTGCCCGGGAATGTGATTTGATCTTGGCCATTGGATCAACTCTCGGGGTGTATCCCATTGCCAGTATTGTTCCAGTAGCTAAGAATGCGGGAGCCCGGGTTGTTATTGTGAACGGCTCGCCAACGGAGCTGGACGAGTTGGCCGATGTGCTGGTTCAGGGCTCCATTAGTGATCTCCTTAGTCAGCTATTGCGATGAATATGCCCTCGGTAGAGCTCATTCGGAGAATTCTTTGGACTGGGAATAGGACGCACGAACTGATTGTTGACCAATCAGGTAGGGTTTCGGCTCTGGCTAGCACACACACCACCGGAACCAACACGGTTGGAACCACCATCGAGGGACCCTGATATGGCATCATTCCGAGAACTACTGGCTTCAACTAAGGCCGAGATCTGTGAAGTTGACACGGAGCAGGCTGAGGCCCTGCGCCGAGAAGGGCACACCTTCATCGACATTCGAGAACCCGACGAGACTGCTCAGGGGATCATTCCTGGCTCGCTCATCATTGTGCGAGGGAATCTTGAATCCCAAATAGAAAGTCGACTCCCAGACAAGGCGACACCGATCGTGCTTCTTTGTGCCGGGGGCGCCCGGTCCGCCTTTGCCGCCAAGTCATTGGCCGAACTCGGATATGCGGACGTTGCATCGATGGATGGTGGGTTCAACAAGTGGAAGGACGAGGGTCGCGACTGGAGCGCCCCGCTCACGTTGAGTGCTGCCCAACGAAACCGCTACAGCCGGCACATCTTGCTGCCCGAAGTGAACGAAGAAGGGCAACTCAAACTGCTCGGATCCAAGGTTCTGCTGCTTGGGGCCGGGGGCCTTGGTTCGCCAGCGGCCATGTACCTTGCTGCCGCCGGAGTAGGCATGATCGGCATCGTCGATATGGACGTTGTCGACGAGTCCAACCTACAACGACAAATCATCCACAATATTGATCGGGTCGGCCAAGACAAGGTCGAGTCGGCGAAAGAAACCCTGGTCAAGCTCAATCCTGATCTGGATGTTCGGACCTACAACACCCGTCTCGGAGCTGACAATATTCTCGACATCATCGCAGGCTATGACGTCGTGATTGACGGGGCCGACAACTTCCCAAGCCGATACATCCTCAATGATGCCTCAGTGAAGCTTGGCATTCCCGTCGTCCACGGCTCGATCTTCCGCTTCGAAGGCCAGGTCACCGTATTTGATCCCCTGGACGGACCGACCTACCGCGATCTCTTACCCGAGCCACCACCGCCTGAGCTTGCTCCAAGTTGCGCAGAAGCCGGTGTGCTCGGTGTGCTTCCTGGCATTGTCGGTTCAATCCAAGCCCTCGAAGCGATCAAGATCATTCTTGGGCTTGGAGACTCCCTCCGAGGAAGACTGCTGGCCTTTGATGCCTTGGAGCTGAGCTTTCGCGAATATCAGCTCAAGATCGATCCCGATAATCCGGTCACCTATGCCAACCGCGACCGTATTGAGATTGTTGAACTTGAAGGCCAGTGCATGCCGGTGCTTGGCAAGGCCGTGGGCACCAGTAGCACTTCCTGACAATGCTGCTGATGCTGCGACTGGGCAAGAAAGCCCGCCGCGATGACACCAAATGGCTCGTGTAGGGAACTACGGTTCGGAACGCCGAATCCGGCTCACAATCATGAACCCCTTCTTCTCTTCACGACATTTGATGACCTCGGAGAATCGGCGCCCGCGCCTCCTCGTGGTCGCCCTGCTTTGCCTAGCCCTGTTCGCGCCTCATGCCGCGGCTGCTCAGGAGACAACTACGGCGGGTATGTCGCAACAGGGAAGTCAAAACAACTCCAACGATTTGCAAGTTGAGACCACCGAAGTAACCCTGGCTTCGGGGTGGTCACTCCCGGCCGAGCTTGTTCATGAACAAGCCGGTGAACCCGCCAGCGGTCAAGCAAGGACAGCCCTCGTTGAGGCAGACCTGGTCGGAGCGAGCCTGGTGCTTTCCAACGGGCCAGAGATGGTGATTCTGGACACCAATGGACAATCCGGTGTGTTCGCGGTTCGAAGCAAAAACGATGGCCATTGGAGTGATTGGGTCACGGTTGAAGCGGACAATCAAGACGCTCCAGATGGACTGCCCGGCGAAGAAGGCGTCGTGTCAGAGGGGGCGGTCTTCAACGGAGCAATCGGTCCGATCTGGATCGGTGAGCTATCCGAGGAACTGGAGATCATCCAGCTTGACGGCGAGATCGGAGCTCTCACGGTCGAAGCGCTAACGAGTTCCACAGACAATGAGCCAGATCTGTTGCCAGCCCGGATCGAAGCCGCCGAACCCGGTAGCCGACCAACGATTCAGCCACGTTCGGCCTGGGCCAGCCAAGGCTGGGAGTATGACAACGAGCATTGCGAAGACGGCCCGTCCTACGCAGACAATGTCCGGGCTGTCGTTGTCCATCACACCGTCACAACCAATACCTACAACCAGAACCAGGTCGATGATCTGCTTCGTGGGATCTATCGAACCCATGTGAAAATCAATGGCTGGTGCGACATTGGCTATAACTTCGTCGTCGACAAGTTCGGAACCATCTGGGAGGCTCGATCCGGTGGAGCTGACCGACCCGCTATTGGGGGTCACGCCAAGGGCTTCAATACCTGGTCAGCTGGCGTTGCGCTGCTCGGCCAGCATCAGGCCGGAGCCAGGCCGACAGCCGCCGCCCCCTCGGCGGCCTCACTCAACTCCATTGCTGCGCTGGCCTCATGGAAGCTTGGCCTGCACGGAATCGACCCGTTCGGAACAACATGGCTGAAGAGTCGCACTGGTGCCATCTCGGGCTTGCGCTATCCCGATGGAACCTGGGTCGAGGTGCCAAGCATTCTTGGTCATCGCGATCTTGGCCTAACCTCATGTCCTGGCAGCCACACCTACTCTCGGCTTGGCTCCGTTCGAAATGGAGCCATCCGAGACTCGATCCTGCCCTATCTCCCCGCAGCGCATGAGCCACAACTCAGCGGCCCGGCCTTTTTAACCGTTGACACCGCCGGTGGTATCCGAGCGGGGGGAGCTGCTGCCTACCCGGCGAACCGGCCGAGCCCTACTGGAGCCGTACTGGCAATATCTGCTGAGGCCGGACGAGGGTTCGTCTTGCAACAAGACGGCAGCGTGGTTGGCTTTGGCGGGGCAACAAGTCCTGATTCCAAGCCAGCAGGAACACGTATGGTCATTGACATGGTTGTCAGCGGCGGGGGAGATGCCGGCTACGTGATGGACGAGAATGGTGGGCTTCATCCGTTCAACGGTGCGGCCCCCGCCAGCTCGGCAACGGCAACAATTGGACAGGCTGTTGCCTTCGACTTGGAAGTCAATGGCAAGGGCTATGTGTTGGACATGGCAGGCAATCTGTCCCCGATTGGCGCTACGGAATTTCGCCAAGTACTCCTGTCGGCTGATCCGGTTGACATTGGCTTGTTGCCCGATGGTGAGAGTGGCTGGGTACTAGATGAGGCTGGTCGCCTACATCCTTTTGGTGGGGCACCAGACTGGCAACGCCGTGGCGGCAATTGGAACGGCACGGCACGAGCGATTGCCGTTGATCCCAACGGCAATGGTGGCTGGATTCTGGATAGTGAAGGACGACTCGATGGGTTCGGGCCAGAACGCGTTGCTGCTCCACTGTCCACCACAGTCGGCCTTGCCACCGCAACTGACGTTGCCATCTGGTGGGAACTACGCCCCGAGCTGGCTGACACGAAGGCGGCTCAATATGTTGAGGGCCTCACCCAGCTCTTTCTCGGCCGATCCAATGATTTGCGCCAGTTGGATCGGGCTGTCTGGCGGGCGGACTACCACGGGTTTGGCCCATTCATTGATGACCTGGCGACGTCGGATGAATGGGCAGGTCAGATCGTCGATGAGATCTATCAGGGAGTCCTTAGTCGGCCCGCAGAAGAAGAAGGACGCCAGTACTGGATTGATCAGCTTCGTGACGGGCTGCGCACCCAAGACCTTGGCGCCTTGTTCTATAGCTCACCCGAGTACGTGCTGGCTGCTGGTTCGAGTGAGGGGTACGTGACCCGGTTGTATCAGGCCTTGTTACATCGACTGCCTGATGCTGATGGTCTGGACTATTGGGTGTCGAGACTCGAGAATGGCTCGGCTCGCCCTATCGGGATTTCTACTGGTTTCTATAACTCCCAGGAATCTCGCAACGATCGGGTAGCTGGCCTGTACGGGACGATCCTGGGCCGCGAGCCTGATCCGGAGGGGTTGGGCTATTGGTCTGACCTGCTTCTGGCGAGTGACGACATCGAATTGGCCAAGAACCTTGCTGGTAGCAAGGAGTTTTTCCTCCGAGTCGTCGATGACACAGAGTGAGTGGTGGTGACTAAGTGTGGGGTACTCTGGGCGAACAACGTGCCGGGTCTCTACCTGGTCACTGAGTGATGGTTCCTAAGACCTAGGAGATCTAGGCCAAAAGGACTACGTTTTGATCAAGTTTGGTCCGAAACGGCCGAAAGGACGGGATGAGCCGAATCGAAACCGTACAGAAAACGCCGCGGGGTGTTGCTTGGAAAGCCTGTATTGCCACCCTCGCCATGGCAACTTCTCTGCTCAGCCTGGCGCCAGTAGCCCAAGCCGCAGAAGAAAACTCTGGATTAGTATCTGAGGCCGCGAGTAGCGCCGAACGTTCCCTGGTTCTTGCCGCTGGATCCACCAGGCCGACGGTGCAAGTAACTGGCCATGGCTGGGGCCACGGACGCGGCTTGAGCCAGTACGGAGCCTACGGTTACGCCGAGCAAGGCTGGACGTCGGCCCAGATTCTCGATCACTTTTATGGCGGAACAACTGGTGGTCCTGTTCCTGAAGGATCAACGAATCCGGATCCCAACAACCTTCGGGTCGAGCTGAAAGCCAACCGTGGCTTCGCCACTCGCGTTGACATTGAGCACGGAACGATCCGGGTTATGGATGGCGAGACCGTCATCGTCGAGACCGCTCCCGACTCGGGCCAAGCGGTGTCGGTGCAAACAAGAGGAACCGGCCTTCGTGTTCGGACGGCCCCTAGTTGCGCCGGTCCGTGGACCAATATTGCTGATGTCCCGGCCGCGGCCTTGTCCATTGTCAAGACCGCGACGGAAGACAACGCCAGTGGACTGTTGCGAGTCTGTCATCCCAACGATTCCAGTACCTGGTACGACGGTTCAATCAACTCTCACAATATTGGCGGCACCACCCGCACCGTCAATGTGCTCTCAGTCGAGCAATACCTACGAGGCGTTGTTCCCAAGGAGTCGCCGGCCTATTGGCCAGCCGCTGCGCTGGAAGCTCAGTCGGTTGCCGCCCGCTCCTATGTCCTAGCCGGAGACACCCGTCAGCAGCCATACGCCGATACCTGCGATACCACTTTGTGTCAGGTATACAAGGGCCGATTCTTGCAGGTCAGCGGCGGGTTTGAAAGCTCAACTGCCGCCAGTACCGATGCCGCAATAGTTGCAACCGCAGGCATGGTCCGCCTGCGGGGTGGCGCGATTGCCAGGACCGAGTTCTCCTCGTCAAGCGGCGGCCATACCGCTGGCGGCGATTTCCCGGCTGTGGTCGATGAAGGTGACGCCATTGGGTCCAATCCCAATCACAATTGGTCAAAAACCGTCGACCTTGGGGCATTCGAGGATGCCCAGAATCTTCCAAACGATGGAAAGCCTGAGCTTGGTCAACTGCTCAACACCGAAGTCACCGGAAACGGCTTGGGTGTCGACGGTGGTCGTGCGCTCTCCGTCAAGTTTGTCTTTAGCAACGGCTCGGTGACCAAGACTGGCAACGAGGTCCGACGAATGATGGGCTTGAAATCGGATTGGTTCTCAATCGGAGCGGTGCAACGCACCTTTGGCGATGGCTCAGCGGTTGCGTACATCGACCATATTTTCGAGCTTTTCCTTGGTCGCCAGGCCACGGCTCAAGAACGCTTGGACTGGGTGGCAGCCGTTGATCGTGGCGCTCGGGCAGAGCTCACTGACTCGTTGGTGGTCAGCAATGAGTGGGCCGGAGTGATAGTTGAAGATTTCTACCAGTCCGCCCTCGGGCGAGGAAGCGATGCGTCGGGTCGGGCCCACTGGCTCGGTCAGATCGAAGCCGGTATTCGCATCGAGACCATTGGTTCACATTTCTATGGATCAGAGGAATACTTCAATCGGTCAGGTGGAACGAATGAAGCCTTTGTCACCGCCTTGTATCAGGACCTCTTGGAGCGTTCGCCTGATGCTGAGGGACTGTCCTTCTGGTCAGGAAAGCTTGACCGCGGCGAAGCCTCTCCAGGGAGCGTGGCCGCTGGGTTCTATGCCTCCATTGAGTCCCGTCGTTCACGGGTGGCTTCGCTCTATCAGCGAATCTTGCTGCGAGGGCCAGATTCGGAAGGGCACACCTATTGGGCTGGTCGCCTCTTGAGCACCGATGACATCCGTTTGGCTTCTGACCTAGCAGCGTCAACGGAGTCCTACCAGATTTCTCAGGGCTAGCTTCCCGGCCGCCAGCTACCCGGTTAGCAGCTACCCGACTAGCAGCTATCTGACTAGCAGGGCTGACAGGGTGGCAGCCGCTGAAGATGGAGCAAGCGAGCCAGTTGAAACCTGGACCTGTAGTTCAGAGTACGAGCTGGACAAGTTCTCAGATTCGAGCACGCGATGGACGAGGATTGCTTCGACTTCGCGGTCGAATGCTTGTCGGGCTTGGAGCGATCTAAGATCCGTCAGCAGGCCCTCCTCAGCGAGGGTCGACCAGAGCTTGTCGATCACCGTCCAAGCCGCCTCGATTCCCGTATTACTCAAGGCCGAACAGGTCATGACCGGTGGGACGTGTCCTTCATTCTTTGGCCGAAGGAACGAAAGGGCATGCTGGTAGTCCGTGGCGGTGTGGGCGGCCAGATTCACCAGGTCACCGTCAGCCTTGTTGACCAGTACGGCATCAACCAGTTCCATGACTCCTCGTTTGATGCCCTGCAAGTCGTCGCCTCCGGCGGGGGCGACCAGGAGTACGAAGAGGTCGGTGACGGAGGCAACGGCCACTTCGGACTGTCCGACACCAACGGTCTCAACAATGATGATGTCATAGCCTGCAGCTTCGACCAGGCTGATGACTTCGCCGGTCCGGTTGGCGATGCCCCCGAGCACTCCTTGGGACGCTGAGGGTCGGATGAAGGCACCCGAGCTGCGGCTCAGCTCACTCATCCGGGTCTTGTCTCCCATGATCGAGCCACCGGTGCGAACTGAAGACGGATCGATGGCCAGGACAGCAACCCGATGGCCTTGCTCGATCAGGTGAAGGCCGAGGGATTCGATCAAGGTGCTCTTGCCAACGCCAGGCGTGCCGGAGATGCCGATCCGTTTTGCTGTCGGCCGTTTTGCTGTCGGCTGGCTGGACCCCGCGGCCTCGCTCCTCGAACTGGAAGACAGGCTGCTCGCACACAAGATGTCCAGCAGTTCATTGGCTTGCA
Organism: Actinomycetes bacterium; assembly: GCA_024280015.1. GTDB lineage: Bacteria > Actinomycetota > Acidimicrobiia > Acidimicrobiales > SZUA-35 > JAJRQY01. Next base: position 17,741 of record JAJRQY010000172.1, on the reverse strand, counting down.
CTCGGTGATCAGGCCGAGTTGACTCGACCAGCGTGATGGCTTGAGCCAAGGCCCGGCGGTCACCGGCCCTGAGCTCACTGGCAAGCTCCTCCGGCGCAGCAGTCACCAAAGCCTCCAAAGACTGTTTCTGGCACTGGGTGAGCCTCCACATGCGTGTCGTGCCATTAGTTGGCGCCGACGGCGGCGCGGACCAGGGCGAGAACCTCAATGGCCGCGGTTGGGATGTTCGTCCCGGGCCCGAAGATGGCGCCAACCCCGGCATCGGTGAGGGCCTGATAGTCCTGCGGAGGAATAACGCCCCCACACACCACGATGACATGGCTGGCTCCGGCTTTTTCCAGTTCGGCAATCAGTTTGGGAACCAGGGTCGAGTGTCCGGCCGCCTGGCTGGAGACACCAACGATGTGCACATCATTGTCAACCGCATCGCGGGCTACTTCTTCAGGAGTCTGGAATAGGGGGCCAACATCGACGTCAAAGCCAAGATCGGCGAAGGCAGTTGCGATGACTTTCGCCCCGCGGTCATGCCCGTCTTGGCCCATCTTGACCACCAGGATGCGCGGGCGGCGGCCCTGCTCATCGGCAAAAGCGTCGACGTCGGCCATGATGGCTTCGAACTCTTCGTCACCTTCATAGGCCGCTCCGTACACACCAGAGATTGTACGGGTCTGCGCCCGGTGGCGGCCAAACACGGTCTCCATGGCGTCAGACATTTCGCCAACGGTCGCTCGGGCTCGTGCGGCCACGATGCAGGCGGCCAGCAGATTCTCCTCACCGGCGGCGGCATCCGTCAGTGCTTGCAGAGTCGAGTCACACGCAGCTTGATCGCGGCTGGCACGAATCTTGTTGAGCCGTTCGATCTGAGAATCTCGGACGGCAGTATTGTCGATATCCAAGACATCAATAAGCGAGGGCTCATCCAGCCGGTACTTGTTGACGCCAACGACAACCTCTTCGCCTCGGTCAATTCGGGCCTGTCGCTTGGCTGCTGACTCCTCGATACGTAGCTTGGGCATGCCGGAGTTGATGGCCTTGGTCATGCCACCCAGGTCTTCGATCTCGGCCATGATGGTTCGCGCTCGGTTAGCCAGGTCATTGGTCAGCGATTCGACGTAGTAGCTGCCTGCCAGCGGATCCACAGTACGGGTAATGCCGGATTCCTCAGCCAGAATCAGCTGGGTGTTGCGAGCAATTCTTGCACTGAACTCGGTCGGCAAACCCAAGGCCTCATCAAAGCTGTTGGTATGCAGGCTCTGGGTGCCACCAAGAATGGCGGCCATGGCTTCGACCGTGGTTCGCACCACATTGTTGTAGGGGTCCTGCTCGGTTAAGGACACACCGCTGGTTTGGCAATGGGTGCGCAACATGGATGAGCGAGGACTTTTCGGTTCGAACTGAGCCATCAGTTCGGCCCACAAGACTCGGGCGGCCCGCAGCTTGGAGGCTTCCATGAAAATGTCCATGCCAATGCCAAAGAAGAAGCTGAGGCGTCCAGCAAAGGCATCGACGTCGAGGCCGGTTTCCAGGGCGGCTCTGACGTATTCGAGGCCGTCAGCCAGGGTGAACGCTAATTCCAGGTCGGCCGATGCTCCCGCTTCGAGCATGTGGTAGCCCGAGATCGAGATCGAGTTGTACTTTGGCATCTCAGCCGAGGTGAAGGCAATAATGTCAGCAATGATGCGCATGCTGGGATCGGGCGGATAGATGTAGGTGTTGCGCACCATGAACTCTTTGAGGATGTCATTCTGGATGGTGCCAGACAGCTGGTCAGGGCTAACACCTTGTTCTTCGCCAGCAACCACATAGCAGGCCAGGATGGGCAAGACCGCGCCATTCATGGTCATAGAGACCGACATTTCGTCCAGCGGGATCTGATCAAAGAGTATCTTCATGTCCTCCACAGAGTCAATGGCAACGCCAGCCTTACCAACATCGCCCTCCACACGCGGATGATCGGAGTCATAGCCGCGGTGGGTTGCCAGGTCGAAGGCAACGCTCAAACCTTTCTGGCCAGCAGCGAGGTTCTTGCGGTAGAAGGCATTGGAGGCTTCGGCGGTGGAGAACCCGGCGTACTGGCGAACCGTCCAAGGGCGGTTGGTGTACATGGTGGCCCGAGGCCCTCGCAGATAGGGGGCGACCCCAGGAAGCGAGTCGAGGTTCTCGATGTCATCGAGATCAGCACGGGTGTAGAGAGGCTTAACGTCGATGCCCTCGGGGGTGGCGGTGGTCAGATCAGCAAGGTCTTTCCCGCGGAGTTCCTTGGTGGCGGCTTCTTGCCAGTCTTCGATGCTCATAGCCCCACAGAATAGGGGAGCGACAAGCAAGGGTGTGAATGCTGGACGATTCAGGCCGAGGGTGGGAGGGGTGGAGCGAAGTGGTAGCCATTGATGGCTTGGGAGTCGGCCTGGCTGGTCTAGCCTCTGGGGGTGCGAATAGCCCTAGACGTTACGCCACTCGCGGGAGAGCGAACCGGGATAGGTCTTTTCGTTCATGCATTGGTTCGGGGGTTGGCTCAGGAGGCGATGAATTGCCCAGATCTTGATCTGGTCGGCCTGACTATGACCGCTCGGGGGCGTGACACGATTCTGAATACCCTTCCGCCTGGCATCCCCCTGAGCAGGCCGGCTCCAGCCCGGTTGCTTCGAGAGGTCTGGAGTCGAGCGGACTTCCCCCCAGTTCAGATGCTTACCGGCACGATTGATCTGGTGCACGGAACCAACTATGTAGTCCCTCCAGCAGGCAAGGCCGCGTCCCTGGTCACCATTGCTGACCTGGGGGCTTGGCATTCCCCTGAACGAGTCCACCCCAGCAGCCTGGTGTACCCGACCCTGGTAGAGCGCGCCCTCGATCGAGGGGCGCACGTGCACGCCATGTCCAACCACGTTGCCCGTGAGATTCGGGCCGAGCTTGGCTTGGACGTTGATCGGATCCACACCATTCCCATTGGGATTGGCGATTCGGTTGACGGTGATCAGCAGCGAGGTCAGCAGATGGTTGAGGGTCGTCCGTACATCCTGGCCATTGGCACCATTGAACCCCGCAAGAACTTCCCGATCCTGGTTCAATCCCTTGCGGCGCTTAGTGGCGAATTCCCTGATCTGGTGCTCGCGATCGCCGGAGGTGATGGCTGGGGACGTGATGGATTGGACGAGGTCATCCGCTCATCGGGAATGGCAAGCCGCGTAGTCAAGCTAGGTTTTGTCTCCGATCGACAAAAGGCTGATCTGTATGCCGGAGCAGAGTTGCTGGTATCAGCCGCGGGCTACGAAGGTTTTGGTGTTGTACCCCTTGAGGCCATGGCCGCGGCCTTGCCGGTCGTTGCTGTTGCCGGTGGGTCGATCCCGGAGGTGTGTGGTGACGCCGCTCGGTTGATCTCCACCGCAGACGCAAACCTGTTGGCCCAAGCCATTCAGGAGGTGCTGACGAGCAACGAAATGCGAATCTCTATGGTTGAGCGTGGTCTCGCCCAGGCCAGCAGGTTCACCTGGACAGCGACGGTTTCCGCCATGCTTGGGCTCTATCGGAATCTGGTCAAGACCTAAGGTTTCAGCCACCATTGATCCGCTGGGACCATGATGGAACAAACAGTTGGTTACGGGCGTTGAAACCAAGAGATCGCATATGTCCGGATAACCGCACAACAAGTCGACGAGTTGGGCTCGATGAGCCAATGACCGTTGGGAAAGCACGTCATGCAATCGATCTCCGAAGCCAAGCCCTCAGCTAAGCCGAATGGGGCTATCCAGATGGCGGAGAAGGCCAAGCAGAACCTACACATTGCTGTGCCGATTGCCATTGTGGCTGGGCTTGTGCTTGGGTCAATCGTCGACATGCCCTTCTTGCGTGCCACCATCTTGCCGATCACCTTCTTGATGGTCTATCCCATGATGGTGAGCCTTCCAGTAAAGAAGCTGATGGCTCCCGGTGGCGGACCTGTTCTTGGCGCATCCGTTGGGATCAATTTCGTGGTGATCCCCTTGATTGCCTACGGTTTTGGCCGGGTCTTCTTCCCCAATGACGAATTTCTCCAGTTGGGTCTCTTGCTCATGGGAGTCCTACCAACCAGCGGCATGACCATTGCCTGGACCGGCATGGCCAAGGGAAACAAGACCGCAGCTATCAGGATGACGGTTGTTGGGCTCTTGTTGGGTGCTGCCTTCACCCCCTTGTTCACCTCGGTCTTGCTCGGATCCAAGATTGAGCTCCCGTTGGCCAAGATCAGCAGCCAGATCTTGATCATCGTGATCCTGCCCTTGATCCTGGGATACGCCACCCAACGTGGCCTGATTTACCAGTACGGAGAGAAGAAGTTCCAGAACGAAATCAAGGAGAAGATCTCACTCATCTCGAGCTTGGGCGTGCTCTTGATGGTCTTTGTTGCCATGGTCCTGAAGTCAAAGAAGATCTTGTCTGACCCCGGCCAGATCGCCAAAATGATTCCCATCCTGCTCCTCTTCTACCTGACGATCTATCTCGTTTCGTCGGGTATTGGTCGGCTTGCTTTCAGTAAGGGCGATGCAATTGCACTAGTGTTTGGTACGGCCATGCGAAACTTGGCCATTGTTTTGGCCCTAGCTGTCACCCTGTTTAAGGAGGACGGCAGTGAGATGGCCCTACTGCTCAGCCTTGCCTTTGTGGTCCAGATCCAGTCGGCGGTTCTCTACACCAAGGTTGCTGATCGCATCCTCACCCGATCGAGCTCGGTCAGTCCCCGGGTTCAGGCCTGACAGGCCAGCAAACCAAGAGTGCCCGGTGGTGCCGGTGCGGGCGGTTAGCATGTCCCGCTATGTCCGGTCAGAGGAAACGTTTTGTCATCATTGGAGGGGGCCCGGGAGGCACTGCCTGTGCAACCTATGCCGCCCGCATGGGGGCCGAGGTAACCCTGATTGAGAAAGACATCGTTGGTGGAGCCGCACACCTTCTGGACTGCATCCCCTCAAAAGCAATGATTGCTACTGGTGGTGCTATGTCCATGATGAGCCGTGCTGCGGAGATGGGTCTGGCCACGGTCGAAGTCCAGCTGGACTTCGATGCCTTACGCCAGAGGATCAAGGGCATCGAAGAGCACCTGGAACAGTCCGTTACTGAGCTCTTGGAAAGCCAGGGAGTTCGGCTGATCGAAGGTGCGGGGCGGCTCACCGGCCCCAACACCGTTGCTGTTGCCTGTGCTGATGGAACGTCGCTTGACCTAGAAGCTGATGTGATTGTGTTGTCGACCGGCAGTCGACCGCGGATACCCGATTGGGCTCCCGTCGACGGTGAACGAGTGCTGACAACACGCCACGCCTATCCGCCTCCTGAATTGCCAACGCACCTGATTGTCATCGGCTCTGGCGTTACCGGAGTCGAGTTCGTCAATATGTTCAGCTCGTTCGGCTCCGACGTCACCCTCGTGGTTAGCCGCAACCAGGTCCTGCCAGGCAAGGACCCCGAAGTGGCCAAGGTGCTGGAAGCGAGCTTCTTGGAACGCGGTGTGAAGCTGGTCATGGGGGCCCGAGCGCAGAGTATCGAAACTGAGGACGGCGTCGTGACCGTGCACTGCGACGATGGCCGAGTGCTCACCGGATCCCATGTCCTCTTGGCCATCGGCTCGATGCCCAACTCCGAGAACCTTGGGCTGGATGAGGCTGGAGTCAATCGCAAGTGGGGCTATGTGGAGGTCGACCACAATATGAAGTCGTCGGTCGCTCATATCTATGCCGCTGGCGACTTGTCAGGCAAGTTGCCGCTTTCGTCAGTGGCCTCAAGCCAAGGTCGCAAGATTGCCGAACATGCCATGGGACTGCATGCTGGACCTCACCGTCACTTGGACTATGACAAGGCAGCGTCGGCCATCTTCACCGATCCGGAAATTGCCGACGTTGGCTTAGCCGAAGCGGACGCCTTCGCTGAGGGCCGAAAGATCCGTGTCACCAAGGTTCCTTTCTCGGTGTCGGCCAAGGCCTTGATCAATAATGACAGCCGAGGCTTCGTCAAGATCGTGTCGGACCCGGCAACGGGGGAAGTTCTTGGGGGATCAATTGTCGGTCGCCACGCGGCCGAGCTGATCTCGGTTATCTCCTTGGCGATAACCGCCAGCCTGACTGTTACTGACCTGGCCGAATCGCTCTTTGTCCATCCAGCCCTGTCTGGGGTGCTTGGCGAGGCGGCCGAATGAGAGAGACCGAATTGTGCTGAGTGCCCTGCTATTTGCCCAAGAGTCCAATCTGGTGCAGACCGAAACAGCAATGGTGATCTTGTTCGCTATTGCTGCGGGGGTCGCGGTCATCTCCCGAGCCTTTGGATTTCCGAACACGGTGGCCTTGGTGCTGGCCGGCCTTGCGTCCTCTGCCTTAGGCGAGTTGGTGGCGATCGAAGTTTCACCCGAACTCATCGTTGCCATCCTCGTACCGCCGCTATTGTTCGAGGCGACCCTGCATCTTCCCTGGTCCAAGCTTCGGGCCGACCTGTTTCCAATCATGCTCTTTGCCGTGGTTGGAACCGCTTTTGGCACCTTGACCATTGGTTGGCTGGTCCATACCACCGTGCATGTGTCCTGGCCAGCAGCTTTTGCCTTTGGCGCTCTGATCTCCGCCACTGACCCTGTGGCGGTTATCGCCTTCTTCAAGTCGCTTGGTGCTCCCAAGAGGCTTTCGGTCTTGGTCGAGGGTGAGTCACTTTTCAACGACGCGGTTGCTGTTGTTGCCTTCAATCTTGCCCTAGCCGCCGGTGCGGGAGAGGCTTTCTCGCTTGGTGCGGGGCTGAAGGATTTCGTTGTGGTTTCCATGGGAGGACTTGCCGTTGGCATTGTGCTTGGCTACGTGGTCTCAGAGATCATTCTTGCCCGAGTTGATGACCCACTTATCGAAACAACCACCACCCTGGCCCTGGCCTATGGTGCCTACCTGGTGGCTGAGGAAATTGGCCAGATTGTTCGGCTCGAGCATGTGGAATTCTCCGGCCTGCTGGCCGTGGTTGCCGCCGGGCTCATGGTTGGCAACCTCGGGCTGAAGAACACCTCGCCCAGCACTCGGGTAACTCTGGATCACTTCTGGGAACTCTTGACCTTCCTGGTGAACTCCTTGGTCTTCTTGCTCATTGGACTCACCATCAGCCTGACTGACCTGGCCAAACACCTGGATCTAGTGGCCATTGCCGTCATTGGAATTCTGGTGGTTCGTGCGGTCATCGTGTACGGCTTCACCCGGATCAGCAACCTGGTCGGCCGGGCTCGGCCAATCAGCAACAGCTACCAGCACGTCATGTATTGGGGTGGCCTTCGCGGGGCGATCTCCCTTGCTCTTGCCCTCAGCCTCGATGTCTTTGGAGCGGAGACGGCCGAGAAATTGAAGATTATGACCTTTGGTGCGGTGCTGTTCACCCTGTTGATTCAAGGCCTGTCCATGTCGACCCTGATCACTCGGCTTGGACTCGCCGGCCGCGCCGACACCGAACTCAAGCAGCAACGACTTCAGGCCAAGATCGCCATGAGGCGAGCTGGACAGGCCGAGGTCGCCCGCCTCGGCGCCGATGGCGTACTCTTTACTGAAATGGCCGATGCGCTAGGTGTGACCTACCAAGCTGATGTCAACCGGGAATCGACCAACCTCCGTCGACACTTTTCCAAACATCATGAATTGGAAGTAGCCATGCTGCTCCAGGCCAGACGTGATGCCCTGGTGGCAGAATCTTCCGGTCTGGCCGAGATTGTGCGGCGTGGCTTGGTCGAACAACAAGTTGCCGATGGTCTTACCATCGAGTTGAACAACAGATTGGCCGCCCTTGAACTCATCGAAGACCGATGGGAACAGGACGAGGCACCAACTTTTGATCCGAGGAATTAACATGGCTGTGGATCTGATTTATGTTTCCTGGGGAGGAACTGGCCGTGCGGCCACCCTTCGAGCAGCTATGCAAATTGCATCGGAGATTGACGGAGGCCTGGTCTATCTGGCTGTCATTGATGAGGGGACCTTCGATGATCTGGATGACTCCATGGTTGATCTCATCGAAAACGAGCTCGAATGGCTTCTGGAAGCCCAGATCGAACTAACCCGCAGACAATTGAATGTTGAGGAGGAAGTCCGAGTCGTCATTCGGCGAGGCGATGTCGATGACCATGTGGTTGAAATGGTTGAAGCCTTGGGAGAGACCACGGTTTTGATTGGGGCCCCAGCAGCGACGGCCAATCATGAGTCCGTGGCTGAGATGATCGAGGTACTCCGAGAGCGGACGGGTCGACCGGTGGAATTAGTCGAGCCCGAACTGGATCTGCTGGAGCCCTGACCCGTCGTCTACTCAATAATGGCGACGATGTCGCCGCCGCCAACCGAGTCTCCCTCAGTCACACGGACTTCCTTGACGGTTCCAGCCTTTTCGGCGTTGACATTGTTCTCCATCTTCATGGCCTCCAAGACCACGATGGTGTCACCAACCTCGACGGTGTCGCCGACCGCAACTACGACCTTGACGATGCTGCCCTGCATTGGCACGGCAACCTCACCGGATCCGCCACCTGCTCCGCCGCCTCCCGATGAGCGACGCTTGGATTTCTTTGGTCCTGCCGGGACGCCTGCAGATTCCGGAACCCACATGCTTACGTCGAAGCGTTTGCCGTTGACCTCGACCGTAGTCTGACGACGAACCTTTGGTTCCTCGTCCGCATCGGCGGCTGGCGCTGCCTCAGCCTTGACCTTGCTCAGGTCCAAGACCTCTTCAACCCACTTGGTCGAGTAGTCGCCACCCTGGAAATCGTCATGTTCAAGAATGGCCAGATCGGCGGGAATAGTGGTGGCCACGCCTTCGATGACGAACTCCTTGAGGGCCCGAATGGTGCGAGCAATCGCGGTTTCGCGATCAACCCCGAAACAGATCAGCTTGCCGACAAGGTTGTCGTAGAACTGGCTGACCTCGTCGCCCTCTTCGTACCCGCCATCCCAGCGCACGCCATAGCCCGAGGGAACTCGCAACTTGGTAATGGTGCCGGGTGACGGAAGGAATGCTCCACCAGCAACGTCTTCGGCATTGATGCGGATCTCGATTGCGTGACCCCCGATAGTCACCTCGTCCTGGGTGATCGGCAACTTGCCGCCAGCAGCAACATGGAGCTGTAAGGCGACGAGGTCCAGGCCGGTCACCAATTCGGTAACCGGGTGCTCGACCTGTAGGCGGGTGTTCATTTCGAGGTAGTGAAACTCGCCGTTTTCATACAGGAACTCAACCGTTCCTGCATTGCTGTAGTTGCAACCAAGTGCAACCTTGACTGCGGCTTCGCCCATGGCTTTGGCCACATCAGCGGGCAAAAACGGCGCGGGAGCTTCTTCCACCAGCTTCTGGTGGCGGCGCTGGGCGGAGCAATCACGTTGACCTAGATAGACGGCGTTGCCGTGATTGTCGGCCATGATCTGGATCTCGATATGGCGAGGCTTGACCAGATATCGCTCGATGTAACACTCATCCCGGGCGAAGTAAGCCAAGGCTTCTCGCTGGGCACTCTCCAACGCATCGGCGGCTTCGTCGGCAGACTTGACGACCTTCATGCCTCGGCCGCCACCACCAAATGCTGCCTTGATGGCAATGGGGTAGCCGTGCTCGGACCCAAAGGCGGTGATCTCATCGGGCCCGGTTAAGAACCTAGCGATACCAGGAACGCTGTGAACCCCGACCTTCTCCGCGGCCTCACGGGCGCTGATCTTGTCACCCATGATCTCGATCGCTTCGGGTGGTGGCCCAATAAAGGCGACGCCCATCTCGGTGATGGCTCGGGCGAAGTCGGCGTTCTCGCTGAAGAACCCGTAACCAGGGTGGACGGCGTTGGCGCCCGACGTCTTGATGATGTCCAGAATGGCCTCGGTATTGAGGTAACTCTCGGCGGCAGTTTGGCCACCAAGGGCGAAGGCCTCATCGGCGAGGCGGACGTGAAGGGCGTCGCGATCGAGCTCGGAATAGACCGCAATGGTCCCGATTCCAAGCTCTTGGCAAGCACGGATTACTCGGACAGCGATCTCGCCACGGTTGGCGATGAGGACTTTTTGGAAGAGAGGTTGATCAAGCACCCCATATGGTTAGCCGAAGTGAGAGCGAAAAGTGAACATTCCGGCCCCCCAAATACGCGATTTGTTAAAATTCGGCATGTTCGTGAAACCGGTTCGACCAATCAGGATCTTCTGGCTGAGGCTGCGCGAGGAGCCGAAGAAGGACTGGTGCTGATGGCGGATCATCAATCAGCTGGACGAGGACGCCAAGGTCGGGCCTGGCTGGACGGGGGCAGTCCGCTGTCCCAAGCCGCCGAGGCTATTGAGCCTGGAACGCCTGATTCACTCGCGGATTCACTCGCTGATTCACCCGCGGAGTCGACAATGCTGGTTGATGATGTGCCCGCATCCTCGCTCCTGGTGTCCTGGCTGCTTCGCCCCAGGCGCCAGATGCAGGACAAGATCACCATTATTCCCTTGCTGACCGGGCTGGCGGTGGCTGATGCCCTTGACCAGCTGTGCGGTCTGCAGGTCGGGGTGAAGTGGCCCAATGACCTACTCAGTGTTCCCAGCAGCGGCCAGATGGCTGATGAACGAAAACTGGCGGGAATCCTGGTTCAAGGCTCAACCAATGGCGCAGATACGGCTCTCGTGGTCGGTCTCGGGCTAAATCTTGCGCCAAAGGCCAGTCGTCGGTTGGGTGACGTCGCCACCGATCTCCAGACCCTGTTGTCAAGTTTGACATCTGCTCAGGGACTACCCGAATTGATGCCGACCCGGTTCGCCGTCCTGAACAGCGTGCTCATCGCGGTTGACAAGCTCTACCGGCGGCTGGAAGAAGAGGGTTCTGAGTCAATTCTTGGCCTATATCGAAAACGCTGTGTCACTCTTGGCCGCCAGGTCGAAATGCGTACGCCAGGTGGGATTGTGAGGGGCCTCGCCATTGATGTTGACACGGTTGGTGGCCTCATTGTCCAGACCGACACGGGTCCACAAACCGTCACCGCTGGTGACGCCCGTCACATCGGATCGCAACCTCGGGGCGTGTGATCCTTGAGGAGTGGGGTTTTCGGCAGATTTGACGGGTAATAGGGCCTAAATGGTTCAGTTTCAGACCCCGCGGGCCGACGACTGTTTGGTGGGGAAGTCCATTCAACGATTCGTCGTAGTCCTTGCAGCGCTTGTGCTGTCCGCGGTCGGAGCTGTCGCTCCCGTTTCTGCCCAAGAAACAACGTCGACGACTGCACCCCCAGAGACCACGGCTCCACCAACCACCGCTCCACCAACCACTACTGCGCCAACCACAGCAGCGAACGGGCCGACAACCACCAGTCCTGACTCGGGATCTTCGACTACCGAGGGGGACTCGGGCCCTACTCCAACCAACCCGGATGGATCTGAGGTCGAAGAAACTACGACAACTGATCCAGAGAATCCGCTGGCCGAAGAAGGTCCGGCAGAAACAGTGCCAGAGATTGACAATATTGTCAGTAGCGGTCGTTACTCCGGTCAGGGTGAATTCCAAACTGCTGAGGTCTTGTGGAGCAGCGTGCGTGAGGCAAAGGCCAAGGTTGCAGCGGCGAAGGTCGAACATGAAGGGGCCATTGCTCGGGTGAAATCGCTCCGCCTTCGCGAGAAGGAGCTTGGACTACAAAAAGCCGAATTGGACGATGAGACTCGCCAGACCCTGATCCTGCTCGAGCGGATGGAAACCCAGCTCCGCAGTCGTGCACTCAACGCCTTCGTTCGTGGCGCTGAAGCAGAGCTCTCTGCCAATGCCGACTATGACGATCTCCTGGACTTGCAAGTCAAGAACACCCTGATTGAAAGCCTGTTGAGGGTGGACTATCGGGCCATTGTTGGCTATGAAGAACTGCGTGGCTCATTGGAGCTCAACGCGCTGGCTGTGCTTGATCGGTCCGTTCTGGTCGCCGGTCTGCGTGATGATGTCGAAACCGAAGTTGTTGTGCACCAAGCAGCCATCAACCAGGCCGAGCGCGAGTTAGAAGCCTTTGAGGCTGGCAGCGCCATCTATATCGAAGGAGTCGTGTTCCCAATCGGAGACTCACAGTACGAAGTGCCCCTTATTGACTCCTTCGGCTTCCCCCGCATGACGGGGACCGAAGACGAGCATTGGCATGAGGGCATCGACATCTTCGCTCCAATGGGGGCTCCTCTGGTGGCAACGGAATACGGAGTGATTACTCGGGTCGGTACGGGCAAGCTCGGCGGACTCAAGGTGTGGTTGCACGGAGACAGTGGGACCGACTGGTACTACGCCCACCTGTCCGGTTTCGTTCCCGGGCTACATGAGGGAATGGTGGTTGAACCTGGTGACGTGATTGGGTACGTCGGCACTTCTGGCAATGCGGTTGGAACCCCACCCCATCTCCACATGCAGGTCCATCCGGGCGGCGGCAAAGCTATCAACCCGTATCCCTTGCTCTTTACAATCTCCAACTGGGAAATCCAAGATGACCTCGAAGAGCGAGCACGAATTCGCAGAGAGCAAGAAGACGCCGAGGCCGAAGAAGCGGTCAACAACGGCTAGCTAAACACGAGCCGTCCAACGACCCTCAACACGGTCCAGTCGAACAGGCAGGGCAAACAGATCGGACAAGAGCTCACCGGTCAAGGTCTCCTCAATGGGTCCGGTCCTCACGACCGTCCCATTGGCTAGAGCGAGGAGATGGGTTGCTGACGCGGGGATGTCCTCAACATGATGGGTGACCAGAACGGTTGCTCGATGTCCGGATACTGCCGCCAGCTCGTCCAGGGTGGTAATCAGCTGCTCTCGTCCGGCCAGGTCGAGACCAGCATTGGGTTCATCCAGCAGCAGAAGCCGAGGGTCGGGCATAAGCGCCCGGGCCAATAGGCAGCGCTGCCGTTCACCAGAGGAGAGGGAGCCGAAGGTGTGTTCGGCGAACCCCTCAAGGCCGACGGAGCTGAGCAACTCCTCGGCGTAGTCATCTTCACCGGCCTGTGCCTGGTGCCACCATGGCTCTAGGGCGCCCGATAAACCGCAGCGGACAACGTCAACTAGCGAAAGAGCGGGCCGAAGCGACATGGCGAAATTGGCGGAGCTGGTCGAGATCTGTGATCTCAGCGGCCGAATATCGACCTGGCCAAGCTCGGCACCCAGCACCTTGACCCGTCCCCATGTTGGATGGCGGCGCAGGCCGGCGATGGCGATCAAGGTGCTTTTCCCACCACCGTTTGGGCCAAGCACAACCCAGTTCTGGCCGGGTTCGATTGTCCAATCGACATCTTGCAGGATCACCCGGCCGTCTATCTGGGTGCCGACGCCGCTCATCGTCAGGGGACTGGTGTCCTTGTTACTACTCACAGGCTCCAGACGTTAGCAATAAGTTTGCCGGAGGAGATTGGCTGGTTGTGAGTGTGTCGCTGGATGCCCGCTAAGATCCAGTTTCTTCTCATCATGCGAAACACTGCTCTGGGCCTGATCCTCGTTTTCCTGCTCGTCGCCGCCAACGGCTTCTTTGTTGCTGTTGAGTTCGCGTTGATTGCCGCCGATCGGTCCAAACTGGCAGCCCGAGCCAAGCAGGGCGGATGGTCAGCAAAAGTTGCGTTGTCGGCGACCAAACGAATGTCGTTTCACCTTTCGGGGGCCCAGCTTGGCATCACCATCAGTAGCCTCCTGTTGGGCTTCCTGACTGAGCCACTAGCCGAGAACTTGTTGGATCCTCTGCTGGAGCCGTTGATTGGATCGGGTAACCCGACCGTGTCCGTTGTTCTGGCCTTGGCGATTGCCACTGTCTTCCAGATGGTTGCTGGTGAACTCATCCCCAAGAATATTGCTATCGCCAAACCCGAGGCCGTGGCCGTTGCCCTCCTGCCGATTGCTCGTGTCGTACATCGATTTCTGTCACCCTTCATTCGAGTCTTTAACGGAACGGCCAATGCCCTGATCCGCAAGCTCGGGATCGAGCCGCAGGAAGAGTTAACGTCCATCGGCAGTTTGGAAGAGATCGAGTATCTGATTCGTTCTTCTGGCGATTCAGGAACCTTGGCTCCCGATGCGATGGAGCTCCTGACCAGAACCATTCGCTTCGAGGACAAGACTGCGGCGGATGCGCTAACTCCCCGTGTGCACGTCGATGCAATCGACGGCACCGCCACCGTTGGCGACTTTATTGACCTGTCGGTTGAGACCGGCCATAGCCGCTATCCGGTGCTCGGTGAGGACATTGATGAAGTAATTGGTGTCGCTCGGATTACCGATGTGTTCACGCTGGCCTCGTCAGTTCGGCGAGCAACTCCGATTGTTGAAATCATGCGGCCAGCAAACATTGTTCCGGAAACGCGCGATCTTGGTGACGTCCTCGAGGATTTCCGTGTGACTGGAAGCCAGCTTGTTGTAGTGGTGGATGAGCATGGGGGTACCGCTGGTGTTCTCACGCTTGAAGACGTCTTGGAAGAGATCGCTGGCGACATCGACGATGAGTATGACGTTGAGCCGGCGGACCTGACTCGGGGGCGCCGTACCGGGGTGTTGGTGGTAGCAGGAACCCTTCATGCTGATGAGGTCATGGACGCCTCAGGTTTCGAAATCCCCGATGGTGAATATGAAACTATTGCCGGGTTTGTTCTGGAGCGGCTCGGTCGGATCCCCGACGAGGGTGATCGCCTGATGGTTGATGGCTGGATGTTGGAAGTCGTCGCCATGGACGTCCTGCGGATTGCCTCGGTGCAGATCGTGCACCCAATGGGGATGACCCCCCAGGTGGCGGAGAGTCGTGGCGCACCAGGATTGGGTTCGCCATGATCGCTGCCTTCCTGGCATTATCGGACGAGGCTGAAGTCTTTGCTCCCCTGGATGCACGCAGCCTCGCGCTTTCATTGCTGGCCGCTGCCGGGCTGTTGTTGTTGAACGCCTTGTTTGTGGCCTACGAATTTGCCGTCATCGCTGCTCGCCGGGCCACGATTGAAACTGCAGCCGAGCAGGGCAGAGCGACTGCACAAGCCGCTCTGGCCTCATTCCGTGACTTGTCGGTTCAGCTGGCCGGTGCCCAACTGGGGATCACTATTGCCTCGCTTGGCCTTGGTCGGGTGGGAGAGCCAGCCGTTGCTTCCATTTTTGAATCGCTGGCCGGGGAGGCACTTCCTCATGATCTGGTTCGTTTTGGCAGCCTCGCGTTGGCCTTAACCATCGTGGTGTTCCTTCATCTGGTAATTGGCGAGATGGTTCCGAAGAATATCGCTATCGCCCAGCCTGAGCCGACCCTACGGATGCTGGTCCTGCCCTATCGCGCCTATCTAACGGTGATGAAGCCGGTGGTCTATTTGCTGAACGCCATGGCCAATGTTGGTTGCCGGCTCGTTGGGGTCGAGCCGCGAGATGAGATGATTGCCGCCCATTCGGCGGCGGAACTGGCAGTGATCGTCACCCATGCGTCTGAGGAAGGCGCGATCGAAGCCGATAGTGCCGCCCTCCTGCGATCGGCTTTGGCTTTTGCTGAGCGCCCGGTCGGAGAGATCGCTCGACCGTTGGAGGACGTCACCACGATCCGTTTGGGTACAACACCGGCCCAGGCCGAACACGCCATCCAGGTCTCGGGACAGAATCGGGTGCCGATTGTTGCCCCATCGCTGGAGGACGAGCGCTTCGTTGGCTACCTCCATGTCAAGGATTTGCTGCCAATTCAAGGGGCAGACCGCTTCTTGCCTCTGCCCTCAGCTCTTACTCGTCGGATGGCCGTGCTGCGGGCAGATGTGTCCCTGATCGAGGCTCTCCGCTCCTTGCGGCGGGTACACCGACAGCTTGCGGTTGTGGTCAGTGATCACGGCCCAATAGGAATCGTTTCGGTTGAGGAGATCATCCGAGGCTTGGTGCAGGGCCCAGTCTCGGAACGAGAAGTCACCGAGAGTGGTTGAGTCAGTCCACTCATCGTGACACTGGGTGGTTGTCGGTAGCCTTTTCTGGTTGTGAGCCTCGTCACAAAACTGAGCCAGACTAGTGGAGCCGCAAGCCGGCGATCAGTGAGACTGGTCGCAGCCTTGCTGCTGGTCGCCGTTTCGGCTGCTGCCATTCCAGCCGAAGCCCAGCGGACTCCGGGCCTAGATGAGACGCGAGAACGCCTACAGGAGCTGGTGACCCAGCTTTCTGATGCGGAGACCGCACTAGGGGGCTTGGAGCAAGAGGTATTGGCTGCTCAGGCGGAGACCAAGCGCCTGGATACTGAGGTCGCGGCTGTTCTGGATGAAGCGAGCGCTGCGGCCATTGCTGACTTCATCGATGGCGACCCTGAAGTGGGCTTGCTGGCCGCAGACAACCCCATTGTGTCCTTGCGTGCTGCCACTCTCAATGAGCTGGCAGTTGGCAGCAATATTGATTCACTCGAGTTGTACCGAAACTTGCTGGAGGATCTGGATGTGTCACAAGCCACGTTGGCGGCGGCAACCATCCACCAAGAGCAGCTCTTGAGTGAGCTTGCTTCGACTCGTGATGAGATCGCCGTTGAGTTGGTGCGGCTGGAGGAGATCGAGGCTAAGCGGCTGGCCGAGGAGCGCCGCAAGGAAGAGGAGCGCCGTCAGGCGGAGGCCCGACGTAAGGCTGAGGAACGGCGTAAGGCGGCAGAGGCCGCGGCCGCTCAGCCGACTCAGTCCAGTGGCTCGGGGTCCAGCGACTCGGGGTCCAGCGGATCAGAGAGTTCTGGTAGCTCGGGTGGGAGTGATTCGGGGACATCAAGTTCGGCCCCTTCAGCCGGAACGGTCTTGACCTATTGTCCGGTTGCTGGTGCGGTGTCCTTCATCGATTCGTGGGGCTATGCCCGATCGGGGGGTCGGCGCCACAAGGGGGTCGACATGATGGCTTCGATTGGTACGCCGATTGCGGCTTCGGTATCGGGAACGGTGTCGCATCGTTCCAATCGTGTTGGCGGCCGGTCGTTCCATTTGCAAGGCAATGATGGCAACTACTACTACGGCACTCACTTGTCGGACTATGGAGCTTCGGGAACGGTGAATGCTGGCGACATTATTGGCTATGTCGGTGATGACGGAAATGCTCGTGGTATTCCCCACCTGCATTTCGAAGTGCATCCCGGCGGTGGCCGAGCCGTGAACCCGTACCCCTACGTCAACGCCGTTTGCTGACGGGCGATTCCAGATACCAGGCCCATCTCTGGGCCCCAGGCGCGATAATAGGGAGCGCGTCGAAGCGCCTCGTTGCATGCCTTCTTGGGACTAGCCGAGCGGCCCTGCCTATTGTCGGCTGGGTTGACGGTCTGAGGCCCGGCGGGTTCTTGACCCGGCTTTAGCCGAGACAGTCTTGGGTCTTGACCCCTGGTGGCCCGGTGATTTGGGGCCTGGTGGGGCCGTCGCAGCGGCCGTCGACTTGCTCTTGGTCTTGGCTGAGGAGTCGCTGGGACTGTTGCCCTGCGATCCTCTTGACTGCAACCAGTCCTGGAGCCGATCCGGGACCACATTGGCGTAGTGGGTTCCGTCGGGTTGATAAATCTTGAGGGTCCGATCCGGCAACAGTTTGATGTTCCAGTGGCCTTCATGCACCCGATGATGGTGGGTGGAACACAGGGGGACAAGGTTGTCGAGGTCCGTGAGCCCGTCGGGGTCCCATTCCAGGATGTGATGGGCTTGACACCACGAGATTGGTCGGTCACATCCAGCCCAGGCACAAGTGGAGTGCATAGCATTTAATGCTGACCATTGGGCGGAGGTGGCGGTGCGTTGAGCCCGCCCAACATTGATGGGAACGCCTTCGGCGTCAATGATGACTCGTTGCATGACCGCGTCGCAACATAAGCGGCT